>NZ_JBICXT010000015.1:0-5239 GCF_043200415.1 Streptomyces sp. NPDC048419
CCCATGCGCCACATCCAGGCGCACAGCCAAACCGAAGCAAGCGGTGTCAAGCATCAGGTGAGGCCACTGCGTCAAGCATCAACCGAGACACGACAAAGCCCCACAAGACCGACTGAGTTACAACTTTCTCTACTGGTTCAAGGCGGCTCGCTCCGCTCCCCGCGCGCGGCCCGGCCCCCGGCCGGGCCTGCGCTCCTGTCTCCGCCCCGCTCCAGCCCGGCCGGCGCCCGTGCCGCGCTCAGAGCATCCAGCCACCTGATGCCAGAGAAGGGATACATCGTGGCTGGGGCGGTCGGCTCCACGGCTTTACGGAGCCACTTTGGCGCGAGCCTCGCAGATCATGGCCCCAACGTCGTGCTTCACCGGGCAGGTCCACAGACTGCCCGACGCGCCCGAAGCTTACGGGGCCATGATCACTCGCGCCAAAGCAGCGCCACCCCAAAGCCGCTCCACCAACCGTGGGCTCACCCGCGCGTTACTCCGTAGCGGGCGCCGCCGATTTCATAAATGCATGCTCAAGACCTCCACCGTCAGAATCTTCGATCACATGCACAGATAGGCGATCGCCGCCAGCATCTCCAATGGCTACCCAATTGGGAAGTCCCATTTCATCCTTCTTGCGACGCGAGTACTTTTCGATTTCACGTATAAGCTTGCGCAACTGCACGATCCTATAATTCAGGTAAACAGTTACACCAAGTCTGCCGTTATAGATCTGGGTGGCATTTGACCAGCCTACCGTTTGAACTCTCTGCCGCGCGCGAACAAGGAAGGTGTTCCACTCGTCCCAGGCCGCTTCGTCTCCATCGATAAGAGCGAGGGATGCAGTAATCCAATGCGCCGGTCGCACTTTTTCTAGTCGATCCAAGAGACCGCGCAACCCCTCTGGAATTCTGGGAGCAGGTTTCTCAGCGGATGTAACCCCCTCAAGCTCTCGGGTTAGATACCAAGCATCAATGAAATCGGTGTAACTAAGGAGTCGCATCCTGGCGGGCCCGTCGACAAGAAAGCCGTCGAAGAAGAGACCTTCCTTGAGGTAATGCCCAACCCAATCCAATTCATCATGCGCCGACACGAAGGCCTGCTTCTCCAAGCGCTGCCGTCTGATCACGTAATGCGGGAGCAAGCTGCTGTGGAGAAGATCCGTGACCACCATGAGGTCAGCCAATGAAAGGACCCATGGAACCGGACGATCTTCCGCCAAATTCCCATGCTGAACCAGCTGATGGGTATCAGTTGCCCAGACCGTAACGTCATCAAGAGTCACGATTACTTCGAACTGGAATCTCTTACTAAGCGCATCGGAGTACTTACTAAGGCCGATCGCCGCGGCACCTTCATTTCGAAGAGCATCAGCTAGTGCTTTGTGCTGCGATGCCGCCGATTCGATCAGCTCTTCGATATTCTTCCTCATCCTCCCTGGAGCACCGCGTCTTGTGGCCGCATGTAGACGTCCCGCTTTTCCTTGGATCCGAAAGGCAACGTCGTCAGAAAATACGAGTCCATCCAGATCGCTCTGCGTCACGGTTGACTTCCATGGGATCTCGCAATCTTTGGCCGCCCCAGGAAGCGCGTTTGCAATTAGATCCACAGCCTCGCGGACTAGGTATTTACCGCGAGCCGCCAAGTACCTTTCCCAAAGTTTCGCCCCTACCGCCTTTCTTAGCAAGTCCTCCATCCTTGGCCGGAGCGCTTCAAACATTGCGGCTGGCACAGGAAGGATGTACCCCTGGGTTGTCTTTAGAACGGGCCGTTCAGTAAGTGGGTGAGCACCGACAGGATACTTGTGGTGTTCATCATTATATTCCACAGGGTCGCACGAGAATGAGTCAAGGATAGACTTTACCGACTCGACGGATAGCGCTGTATATGATGCAATCTCAGACGGAACAATAGTGCAGAGAGCGCGCGATTCTGCCAGCGCCCTAGCAAAAACAAGCATGGATAGAAGGTTCTTTCCCTCTGTGGGTGAAGCCTTGACCAACCACCCCGGGAAAGGCCCACTGCCTTTTCTGCGTTGCTTCTTCAGCAAGATGGACAGGGGGCCAAAGCTATCGGCAGCCTCCCTGCGGAGCGGATGCACTCTCTCTTCGACAATATTGTGAATCGCGTGAACGACTGTAACTGCTTCCGATGCGGTAAACCCCAAAAGTCGGCGGCATTCGCTGTCAAATTCATTGAAGCAACCGAGGAGAATCTTTGTCAGATGTTCGGGGTAACCAACCCCCCTTACACTCATGGAGTCAATTCGAGTCCTCAGAACGTACTCGTCTTCGATGACATCTTCTTTCCCGCGAGACTCCTTCAGTGCTCTGAAAAGGGTAACTTCACTGGTCGCATCAAAGAGTTCCCGAGTCAGCTTAATTGCCTCGCCAGTGAGGATCGCTGTCTCCAACGGGTCACTTCTCGTGTCACCTTGCGGGTCATCTTTTACATGTGGGAGCGCCCGTAGGGCAAGAAATTCGATATGAGATGGAAGCTGATCATTCTCGGACTCTCGAAACGTCACGGGGTCGACTTGGGCATACGTCAACGACGCTCGGCAAATCAGGTCGAGCGGATCGGTTTCTGTGAGGATTTCATCTAGTCGCGCGCTCGCCTTTTCCCTCTTTTTACTAAGATGCTCGGCATACGGCCCCGAGAGATAATCTACGAGCTCATCCATCTCGCTCTGACTGCGCGTTCCATGCGTCTCGATAAAACGCCCCTGTCGAACCATAAGGCCATACGGAAGTTCAGCAAACTCAATTACTTCTTCTGGCGGAATTGGGTTACCGCGTTTCCGACCTCGCTTACCACGATTCCCCACGACGCTACCTCCGCTTTACGAGATGTTTTTAGTATCGATCGAGGACGGCGTTGATGCCATTTTGAGGCCTCACGAATCTCAGTCGTGCAGGGGGCGATCCCGCAGCTCATTCAGTCTGCGGATACCTGACTCCAACTCTCCCTGCACGACGCGGTGGTGAGGCGGAAGCGGATGGCGTTGGGAGTGTCGGGTCAGAGTTGTATCGATGGCCAGATCGTTCACTGTGCGCTGCAACGGCCAGATGAACGCCGCTTCGAACGGCCACACCGGGTGCCAGTAGCTGGCAGGGAGCTGTGGCACGATCACTCGATCAGTCTCTGCGGTCCAAACCAGGATGGTTAGTTTGTCCACGGTCAGCGCCGTGAACAGAGCGGTGTAAACCTCGGGATCGTCTGGATCCGGTGATGGGCTGATACGCAGTTCAGCGGCACGAATATCGAGGTGATAGAGGCCCTGGTGGTAGGCGATCCACACCCGAGTGTGCTGCGGCGGGGTGGAGTGGTCCATCAGGTAGCGGCGCATGGCTGGCGTAGTGAGCGGCTGGGGAGTGGGATCAGGCCCCGGGCGGCCGATGAATTCGTTCACCCACGCCGTCTTCGTGGCCCACGTCGCCAGGGCGGTGCCCTTTTCTTCGTCCAGCAGTACCCGCTTCCCCTGCATGAGGGGCACGATGAGGCGCTCGGTCTTCATCTCAAGCCGGCTCATCCAGCCGCCGTTGCAGTCTCCGCAGACCTCTCTCGCGACAAAGCCCAGGACGGAGCCTTGACGCTCACGCATGGCATGCGGATATATCGTGATTGTGTCGGCCTCTTGGTGACCGAAACCTAGAGACCGGGTGGATCGTGTTGGTTCGGTCGCCTGTGTGTACTTTCCCATCCATTGCGGCCACAGGTGCTCGTCCGTGATCTTCCCTGGGTTGCCACAGAAGGCGCACAAACGCCGCGGGCGTGGGGCCATGCATCACCTCTGCTCAAGTGATCCACATTGATCTAATGACATTACGGGCCAGCAGGTGCGCGTGTCAGGGAGTTTCGCCGTCACCGTTGCGATCTACCAAGCCCTCTCCCAACTCGTGCCAGACCCGTGCCAGATCCTGCGGGGAACCACGGGGAACACCGGGGAGCCGGTCGACCGCTCATATAGCCCCGACGCTGCTCCGCCACAGGTCAACCCAAGAGCGAGCCTTAAACACCCTTAGCTTCCCAAGCTGATGTCGCAGCCACGCGGGCCAGGGACGATCTGTCAGCGTCGACCAGTAGCCTGCGACGATCAACCGTGGCATGTCTGGAGGCCTCGTGGAGACTACCGCTCTCGTTAGTCCCATTCGGTTGTGGTCGGCACTGGAGGTCTTGGAGCGTCCGGGCCCTGTGCCGGCTGCGGCAGGGGTCTATGGGTGGCACTTCAAGCAGTCGCCCCACGTGGACCTGGACGCTGGGCGTCTGCTCTACGTCGGGATAGCGCCGCGGTACATGGCGAACCGGACCAGCACGCAGAACCTGCGCAAGCGGGTGCGCTACCACTACCGGGGCAATGCGGCTGGCTCGACGCTGAGGCTCACCCTCGGATGTCTGCTCGGACTTGAGCTGCGCCGCGTGGGCAGTGGCAAGCGGATGACTTTCGGCAAGGCCGGCGAGGCCACTCTGAGCCAGTGGATGGCGGACAACGCGCAGGTGTGCTGGATCGAGCAGAGCGAACCGTGGGACCTGGAGTCGCAGCTCATCTCTCAGCTCGACCTCCCGCTGAACCTCGACCAGAACCGCCATAACGCGTTTCACAGTCGCCTGAAGGAGCTACGGGCCCAAGCACGCCAGCGCGCACGGGAGTTGCCCATCAGCTCGTAGGCCGTCCCTCCTCCGTCCCTGGGCCGTCCGAGGTCGCTCAACAGTGGCCAACGACGACCACTTGGCGGCTTATGAGCACCGCCCTGACCACAACACCCTGGGCAAGAAGAACCCGAGGCCACAACAGCAATCGGTCAGCCAGGACGGCTCGTTGCTACACAGCACCGACACAGTCGGGGCGCAGAGACGCTGCTTCCGTCTGCCGCGACCTCTGGACCGCCGGTGCAGCAGGCGGTGGCTCTGTAATATGAGCCCTTGTCCTGCATCAGGGGGAAGATGTGGTCTTACGCCGCATGTTGCGCGATACACATCCTGCTGTCTTTGCAGAAATCAGCGCCGTTGAACCCGCAGCCGTTGATCGAGATACCCTCACTACCGGCAGCGGCCGGACTGTCCTCTGGTCCTGCGGCACGTGTGGCCATCAATGGCGCGGTCGAGTAGTCGATCGGACGAAAGCGGGCGGTCGCGGCTGCTCACAGTGCCGGCGGACGGCATCACAAGGGGCCTTGCAGACGCCGCCGCCTGGCGCATCCCTGCAAGACCGCTTCCCAGAGATCGCGGCAGAGCTCACTGCAATCAACGGCCACCC
>NZ_JBICXT010000015.1:5337-246639 GCF_043200415.1 Streptomyces sp. NPDC048419
CCAGGACGCACCGCATCCGACATCCACGCCAGCTCGAACAAGATGTGCCAATGGCACTGCGGACAATGCGGCAGCCAGTGGAGCACGACACCAAACGCCCGAATCCGCTCAGGCAGCGGCTGCGCGCAATGCCGACGGGCATCCTGGCAGACGCCGCCGCCTGGCGCATCCCTGCAAGACCGCTTCCCAGAGATCGCGGCAGAGCTCACTGCAATCAACGGCCACCCAGGACGCACCGCATCCGACATCCACGCCAGCTCGAACAAGATGTGCCAATGGCACTGCGGACAATGCGGCAGCCAGTGGAGCACGACACCAAATGCCCGAGTCCGCGGAGGGGCAGGTAGTGGGTGTCCGAAATGCGGACGGCTACGGACAATTAATGCGCGCAGGATAGCGCATCCGGGCACGTCACTGGCAGATCTGCACCCTGAACTGGCCCTAGAATTCGTCGCCAATCTAGAGAACGAACTCACTGCTTCAGAGCTCAAGCCGCACAGCAATTATAAATGTCGCTGGCGCTGCCGCTCCTGTAGCAACGAATGGGTAGCTGTTCCACAGAACCGCGTGTCCGGAAAAACGGGATGCCCCGCCTGCTTTGCAGCAAGACGCGGAAGCTGGAGACGTAGCCCAAAGAGCACCTCTCTGACCGCACACGATGTACTCGGTCACGTCGCCTCGGAGTTCGTCAACAATGAGACAACTCCCGATCATGATCTAACCATGCTCAGACCAGGATCTGCCGATAAGTGCACATGGTTGTGCTCAACTTGCGGGCACACCTGGATAGCTTCTGTCGCCTCTCGCGTCGCCTCCCACAGGAACCGAAGCGAATCCGGGTGCCGTAAATGCTATGACCGTCGAATTGCCGCACGGCGCAGAACACCCAAAGAAGGGGAGTCGCTAAAGGAACGTTACCCACAGATTAGTCAATCTTTCGTGAAAAATCTAACGACGCCAGGAAATGGCCCCGAACGTCTGCGCATCCGTAGCAATGACCGATGTCTCTGGCGATGCAATCACGGGCACGAGTGGGAAGCTAACGTCCTGTCCCGGACCTATGGCTCCGGATGCCCCAAGTGCACCTCAGCAGGCAGGTCCCGTTTCGAGCTTGAAGTGCAGTCTCTACTGATAGCAGCAACGAGAACCGACGTAGTATGCGACTACGTCGTAGAGCATGTACGCGGCCTATCAGGGCGCCGTCCTCGAGTGGATCTCTTCGTCCCGGCAGTTCGGCTCTACGTGGACCTAGACCCATTCCACACACACAGCACGAATAGGCACAGAGAAAAGGACGCCAGGAAGTGCACGCTTCTCTGTGATTTGGACTATGTACGGGTTCGCGCCCAGGGCCTCCCCGCCATTCCAGGGGATCACGTAGAAGTTATTGACAGCACCAAGGATGGCATCAACCCGTGGACTTGGGCGCAATCCCTTCGCCCCATATTAATCGCTCACGGCTTGCCATTCGAACCTCTCAATAAGGAAGAAAGAGGCTTAGCCCTCGGACAGGCCGCAGACGCTTGGGCTGCAATTAAGGGGCGGGTAAGGTTTGAATCCGTCGCTGAGCGGAATTCCGACCTTCTAATCGAATTCAGGAAAAATCTCACCCGCCCCGAGTACGACCTAAGCTTGTGCTCTCCTTCCTCTTTCGATGTAGCGCAATGGCAGTGCATCAAATGCGGAAACACCTGGGAAACGATGATCCGCAACAGGGCCATCAGCGGTTCCGGTTGTCACGCATGCCATCGGCAAGGCATCAACAAGAACAATGTCGCACGCTCGATGGCACCGCCTGGCGAGTCACTTGCAGAGCTGTTCCCTGACATTGCCGCTAGGTTCATCCGTTGCTTGAAGGATCCGAGTCGCACCCCAGGCAACCTCCGCATAAAGAGCAATCTGAAGTGTGAGTGGTCCTGCCACACGGGCAAGCACACCTTTACCGCACCAGTCTTTTCGGTAGCGAACGGCACAAAGCGCAGGTGCTGCAAATAGGAGCTCGCGTGACTATGCCATGTCTCCCTCGTCGGCGATGCTGCTTCCTCGTGACCGTCGAAGCAGCCGTGGTACCGGCGATGGATGAGCTCAGGCGAGCTGCCAACCCACCGGGCTACCTCTGCGATAGAGACTCCAGCGTTCAGCCATCGCGTAATGCAGGCGTGTCGCAGGTCGTCGACGAGTTCGCCTGGCGGACCTCTGAGGAGCCGGAACAACTCCCTTTCTGACATCCACATCTGACATCAACGATGCCGGATGGGGGCGTACACCAGCATCCTTGTCCGGCCGTCGCACCAGTCGCCAACAGCAGCTGGAGCGGGCTCGGATCGAACTCCTAAATCGGGTGTCGCAGGTTCGAATCCTGCCGGAGGCACAAGGTGGCTCTCGGGGACCGACGACCGCGATCTCGTCAGATCGTCCTTCAGGCCCCGTGCTCATCACATGCGCCGGGCGCTCCTGCGCGCCAAGGATTCGGCGGCGAGCCCGGCCGGCAGAGCGAGGCTCAAGCCCAGAACTCCGGCGTTGACGACCGAGGGACCCTGGGACCAGGCCCAAGCGCAGCCGACCGCGAAGGCCACGGCTACGGCGATGCGCCCGGGAGTTCCGCTGACCACAAGGAGGGGAGTCTGCCCAGCCATGCGCCGGCGGTACTTGAGTACGACGATCACCGCGGCAACCAGCACCAGGATGGTCGGTCCTGCCAAGCTGTCCATAATCTACGTGTGCCCTCTCGGTTTCTCCGCAGCGTACGGCGGACCTCCTTGCAGTATCCGCCCTTGTACTCGTACGGGAGAAAGGTCGGCATGTTCGCCGCGTTCAGGATGCCGTACGCATCGGAGGGCGGCGGGGCGGCCGCGAACAACACGGCCGCGAACCGGCATTGGAGGCGAGGTGGGCTGTCTCCTTCTTGTTGAAGTAGACCGTTCCGCTGATGATTCCCCACGTCCACTTCGGGTCGGCGACGACGGGGTACGCGGCGTTCGCCCCGGGTTCTTCAGGCCCCTTCTTCTCAAGGCAGCGGCGGCCGGCAGGACTGCTCGACGAGTTGCCAGACCTCTTCGGGCGTTTCGCGGGTCAGGGCCACGGCGGCCAGTGAGGCACAGGCGTCGTGGCGGAGCCGGCGGATGCGGGCCCGGACCTCGTCGACGGCGGCGGAGCCGACCGAGAGGCTGTCGCAGCCGAGGCCGATGAGGAGAGGGGTCACCAGGGGGTCCGCGGCGGCGTCACCGCAGACGGACACCTCAATACCGTGACGGTGGGCGGCAGTGACGACGCGGGAGACGGCGTCGAGTACGGCAGGGTGTGCCGCCATGGCCGGGGTGGCTGTGGGGTCACGCCGGTCAAGGCCCAGGATCTGGCAGGTGAGGTCGTTGCTGCCGATGGAGAAGAAGGAGGCTTCCCGGGCGAGGCTGTCGGCCGCGGCGACCGCTTCGGGGAGTTCCACCATGATGCCCAGGGGCGGTATCGGAACGCCGGCATCGGTGGCCGCGGCCTCCAGGAGGCGTCGGCAGGCGCGTAGTTCGTCGACACTCGCGACCATCGGGATCATGATGCGCAGGTCGGTGCCGGCTCCCGCGCCGAGCAGGCTGCGGAACTGGTCGGCGAAGGCGTCCGGTTGGGCGAGCATGAGGGGAAGGCCGCGCCCGAGACGTCCGCCCTCGCGGCCTTCGGCGAGGAACGGCGGCAGTTTGTCGTCGGCGAAGTCGAGCGTGCGGGCCGTGACGAGCTGCCCGGTGAGAGCGCGCAGCACGGGGACGAGGGTGCCCGCGTGCTGCGCGCGGGTGGGCCAGGCGCGATGGTTCAGGAAGGGCAGCTCGGTGCGGAGCAGGCCGACACCTTCGGCACCCGTGGTCAGAGCCGCGCGGGCCTCGGTCGGGGTGGCCACGTTGGCACGCAGGGCGATGTGGTGCCGGTCGAGCGTCTCGGCGGGCAGGTGACGCTCTTCGGCGAGGGCGAGCCTGCGGGCCCGCGCGGTCTCCACTGCTCGCAGGGCCCTGGCGCGTTCCTCGTCGTCGGGGTGCGCGACCGCGTTGCCGTTGTCCGCGTCGAGCAGGATCTCCTGTCCGTCCGGCAGTTCGAGCAGCTGGGGGTCGACGGCCAGGAGGTAGGGGATGCCCAGCGAGCGGGCGACGATCGCGGCGTGCGAATTCGGCCCGCCGGTCACCGAGACGACCGCTGTCACCGTCCGGCCGGGTTCCAACAGGTCGGCGGCGCCGATCTCGTGGGCGACCAGGACGAGGGGCTGGTCGGGAGCGGGGCCCGTGTCCCCATAAAGGTGCCCCAGGACGCGGCGGCCGACCTGCCGGACGTCCGCGGCGCGTTCGGCGAGGGTGGGGTCGTCCAGGGCAGCGATGGTTCCGGCGTAGGCGTCGATGGCCTGGCGGACCGCAACAGGTACCGGCCGGCCGTCGTTCGCCCTCTTGACGGCCTGGTCGCGCAGGTCCTGGTCCTGGGCGATGTAGCTGTTGACCTCCATGATGTCGGCCAGTTCGTCCTTGCCCTGTTCGCGCAGCGAGGTGGACAGGTTGAGCAGGCGGGCGGCCACGGCGTCGAAGGCGTCGGTGATCTGCTGCGTGGGGTTGCCGCCGGTGCGGTGGGGCAGCGCCCTTCTGGTGGGTGGCCGGTCGGTGCGGTGGACGAAGCCGAGGGCTGTGCCGGGTGCGGCGGCGTGACCGGTATAGGTGCAGCGGTCGTTCATCGCGCCCCCAGCGTCTCGGCGAGGGCGCGGAAGACGAGGGCGGTGGAGGTGGCGCCGGGGTCCTGATGGCCGATGCTGCGGGCGCCGAGGTAGGAGGCGCGGCCCTTGCGGGCCTGCATCGGGGTGGTGGCGCGCATGCCCTCTTCGGCGGCGTCGGCGGCGGCCACGGCCGCGGCACCCAAGTCGGCTCCGGCGTCGGCCTGTTGCCGGAAGGCGGACAGTGCGGGGGCGTAGGCGTCGATCATGGTCTTGTCGCCGGGCGCGGCCGCACCGAGCTTCGTGATGCTCGCGAGGCCGGCGGCAAGTGCGGCGGCGAACTGCTGTGAGTCGGCCGTGGGGCTGTCCAGTTCCTTGCCGATGGCGCGGAAGGCGCCGCCGTACAGCGGCCCGGAGGCGCCGCCGACGGTGGAGATGAGGGTGCTGCCGGTCTTGACCAGTACAGCCCCGACGGTGTCGGGCCGGTAGTCGGCCAGGGCTGTGACGGCGGCGGAGAAGCCGCGGTGCATGTTGGTGCCGTGGTCGGCGTCGCCGATGGCCGAGTCGAGCTGGGTGAGATGGTCCTTGTGCTTGTCCACGGCGGCTGCGATGCCCTGCACCCACGTGCGGGCGAGGTCGGTGTCCACGGAATCTCCGTTCATGGTCGGTACGGGGCTGGCTGGCGGTGGGGTGAGCCGGGGGCGAGGGGAAGACGCGAGGAAGTGCGGTCCGGGCGGACAGCTGGACGGCATGGCCCGGCCCTCGCGTCGCGCGTGGCCCCGCCCCCGGCTCGGTCAGATGCCCCAGCGCAGCGCTGGGGTGTTCACGGGCGCGTCCCACAGGGACAGCATGTCGGCATCGGCCTTGCAGACGGTGAGAGAAACACCCGCCATGTCCAGGCTGGTCACGTAGTTGCCGACGAGGCTGCGGGCGACGACCACCCCCTTGTCCGCGAGTACGGCGGCGACCTCGTTGAAGACCACGTACAGCTCGATGAGCGGGGTGCCGCCCAGGCCGTTGACCAGAACGATGGTCTCGTCACCGGCGTCGAGGGGCTGGTCGGTGAGGATGGCGTCCAGCGCGGTCGCGACGATGTCCTTGGCGGGTCGGAGCTTCTCGCGGCGGCGGCCGGGCTCGCCGTGGATGCCGACGCCGACCTCCATCTCGTCCTCGGGCAGGTCGAAGCCGGGCTTGCCGGCGGCGGGGGTGGTGCAGGCGGTCAGCGCCACCGCGAAGGACCGGGAAAGAGCGTTGACCCGCTTGCCCGTCTCGGCGACCTCGGTGAGGCTCCCGCCCTGCTCGGCGAGGGCTCCGGCGATCTTCTCGACGAACACGGTGGCTCCGGTGCCGCGGCGCCCGGCGGTCCAGAGGGAGTCCTGGACGGCGACGTCGTCGTCGATCAGGACGGTCTCCACCGTGATGCCCTCGTCGGCGGCCAGTTCGGCGGCCATCTGGAAGTTGAGGACGTCACCGGTGTAGTTCTTCACGAGGAACAGCACGCCCGCGCCGCCGTCGACGGCCTGTGCCGCGGCCAGCATCTGACCGGGTACGGGAGAGGTGAACACCTCGCCGGGGCAGGCCGCGTCGAGCATTCCCCGGCCCACGAAGCCGCCGTGCAGGGGCTCGTGCCCTGAGCCGCCGCCGGAGACGAGGGCGACCTTGCCCGGCTTGGTACCCGAGGCGCGGGCGATCACCTTGTTCTCGGCGTCGACCTTGAGGCTGGGGTGGGCGGCGCCCATCCCGGACAGGGCCTCGGCCGGCACCGCTTCAGGGGCGTTGATCAGCTTCTTCATGACAGGGCTCCTTCAGCGGCGACGACAGGCTTGGTCGTCGCCTCGGTGGCGGTGGTCACGCCGCGGCGGGCGTTCAGGGCGACGTACAGGAATCCGGCGGCAACCGCGCCGATGACTTCGGCGGCCAGGTAGACCGGCAGCTGGTTCCAGTGCACCGTGCCGCCGAACAACCGGCCGGTGATCATCGGACCGAGCGTCCTGGCCGGGTTGATGGACGCCGCGGTGGCCGGGGCCACCGGGATGATGATCGCGAACACGCCGAGGCCGATGGCCAGACCGGCAAAGCCTCCGGCCGCGCGGCGATCGATCGCGCCGAAGACGACGAAGGCGAGGATGAAGGTGCCCACGGCTTCTGCGAAGAAGGCCTGGCCGGCCCCGACTCCGCTGCCGTAGGCGGCGATTCCGAGGCCGACGTCGACCGCCTTCCTCCCCAGCACTCCGACGATGGCGAGGGCGCCCAGCACCGCCCCGGCCAGCTGGGCGGCGATGTATCCGGGAACGTCCCGCCAGGGCATCTTCCGTGTCGCGGCGAGTGCGAGGGTGATGGCCGGGTTGATCTGGCAGCCGGAGATGTGGCCGATCGCGTAGATCATGGCGATGACCACGGTGGCGAACGCCAGCGAGATCATGCCCAGGTCGGCGAAGGTGAAGGGGGCCTTGCCGTTCACGATGAGGGTTGCGGGGACCGAACCGACGCCGATGAACACCAGCATCGCCGTGCCCAGCACCTCGGCCAGCAGCTTCTGTGCATGAGAGTTTTCTTCCATGGAAGGCGCCCGGAGCCGAGCAGCGGCCAGGGCGTCTCACCTCCTCCGCGTGGAGCGGGCTGTGAAGGGAGGTGGCCGCCAGGTGGGTCAGGGTCGGACAACCTGGCGGCCGCTCAGGGGGAAGCCGGACGGGTTGAGTCTCCGGCTGCAGAGTGTTCATCATGGATGAACGTTGTTCCGGAAATTAAGGCCACATTTCCAGCCTGTCAAGAGCTCCGGCCGCCTTCGCGTTCCGTCGAAACGAAGAAGGCCCCGCGGCGGTGTACCGAGGGGCCTGGATCAGAGGGCGGGGCGGAAAGGCGGACGACTGCCGCCGGGCCGCGAGGTCGGGTCGGGTCAGGTCAGGTCATCGTGGTGCGTGCGGCGGTTCCACGGGGGGCTCCCAGGTCGCGGGAGAGGTTGCGGGCGGTCTCGCGGACCGCGACCGCAAGCTCCTGACGTGCCGATTCGGCCAGCAGTCGCTCAACCGCGCCGACGATGCCGAGAGCGCCGACCACCTCGCCGGAGCGGTCGAAGACGGGAGAGGCGATACCCGCGTCCCCGATGGCGGATTCCTGGTCCTCGATCGCATAGCCCGTCCTGAGGGCCTCCTTCAACTGACCCGCCAGCTCCTCCGGGTCGGTGATGCTGGCACCGGTGAGCACCGCCGGCTCACCCGCGAGCAGCCGCGCACGCTCGCCGGGCGGCAGGAAGGCCACGACGGCCTTGCCCAGGGCACACGTGCTCCAGGGGATGCTGGCGCCCACCTCAAGGATCTGCACGGCTCCCTCAGGCCGGAACGCATGGTGCACCACCAGGACGTGGTCGCCGGTGAGCACGGCCACCCAGACCGCCTCGTTCGTCCGGTTCGCGAGCTGGTCCGCCCAGGTCAGCGACCGGGTTCGCAGTTCCTGGGTGTCCAGGTACGCGTTGCCCAGCTGCACCAGTTCCGGGCCGAGCTGGTACTTCGAGCTGTCCCGGTCCTGCACCACCAGCCCTTCGGCCTCCAGGGTGCGCAGCAACGCATGCACGGTGGGCTTGGCCACGCCCAGGCGGTCGGCCAGCTCGGTCACTCCGAGGCGGGGCCCGGTGGACGCGAGCTCCCGCAGTATCTGCACAGCCCGCTGGACCGCCTGCACCATCGAAAGATTCCCCTCAGTTCACTATTGCTGAACAGCGTTCCGACATCTACGGTACCTGTTCATGAGCGCATCTGTCGGCATCGTACTCGTGTCCCACAGCGCCGAACTCGCCTCGGGCCTCCGCCTGCTGGTGGAGCAGATCGGCTCGGACACGGTCCCTCTCGCCACCGCCGGAGGCACCGACGACGGCCGGATCGGCACCAGCTACGACCGCGTCCTCGCCGCCATCCGCAGCGTCGACCGGGGCGGGGGTGTCGTGGTCCTGCCGGATCTCGGCAGCTCCGTCCTGACCGCCCGCACCGTCCTTGAAGACCATCCCCGCCCCGACGTGCTGATCGTCGACGCGCCCTTCGTCGAAGGAGCCGTCGCCGCCGTCGTCACCGCCGCATCCGGTGCCGACCTGAAGACCGTCGCCGAAGCCGCCGAGGAGGCGCGCAATGTCCACAAGCTCTGACTCCGCAACCCCGAGCGCCACGACCACGTCCAGTCACGGGACGGCCGTCGTCCTGCCCGCCAATCTCCATGCCCGCCCCGCTGGTCGACTCGCCCGCGCCGCAGCCGGGTTCACCAGTGCCGTGCAACTGGAACACGACGGCCGGAGCGTCAACCCGACCGGCGTCCTCGCCGTGATGGGCCTCGGGGCGACAGCGGGAAGCACCGTGACCATCCGCGCGGAAGGACCCGACGCCGAGCAGGCCGTCGCGGCGTTGGCCCAGATCCTCGCCACCGCCGAGTGACCCGATCACCACCAGTGGCACGGGACCAGCCGCCGCTTTTGACATGAGAAGCAAGGACCAGTGGAGGTGGCCGAGGGTGAACACCCCCGCCATGAGCACGTCTGACGCCTCTGTGGACCCGCCCGCGCGGGTCGAGCACGTCTGCGCGCTGCCGCACATCCCCGAGGCCGTCTGCGCCGTACGCCGCCGGGCACGCACCGTTCTCGTCCAGTGGCGCGTGCCCTCTCTGACGGTCGACCACGCACTCCTGGTGATCTCGGAGCTGACCACCAACGCGATCGTTCACGCGCTGCCGCCTGCAGTGCTGCGTTTGTCCCTGCCGGAGACCTGTGACGGCCGCGCCCTCCTCATCGAGGTCGCCGACGCAGGACCAGGACCTCGACGACGACCTCCGCGCGACCGCCCCCACCCTGCCGAGCACGAGGAGAACGGTCGCGGGACCGACATCGTCGCGGCCCTCTCCGCTCGACACGGCGTATCCCGCCACCCCGAGAGGGCCACTCGATGGGCCGTTCTGCACATGGGGGCCTGACCGCCCTCGTGCCCGCGAGGCACCGGACGGTGCGGCAACGCCGTCCGGCAGACACCGGCATCCGGCGTGCTCGGTTCATCAGATGGCACGCCACCCCGTCAAGGTCACCCGCAAGCCACCGGCTCGTGTTCCTCGTCGACCTCGTAGGCGTCGTCCTCGTCCTGGCGGCGGGCGTGGTCGACTGCGTGGGGGAGGGCGGTGCGGATGACTTCGGGGAGGGGGCTGCCGCCGGCGGGCCACTGGACCAGGCAGCGGGCGACCTCGCGGAGTTTGACGTTGGTGTGCTGGGAGATGTGCTTCAGCACTCCCCAGCCCTGGTCCGGGCGCAGGCCCGCCACGGTGATGACCACGCCGATCGCCTGGTCGACGAGGGCATGGGAGTCCACGGCGTGCCGCAGGTGCTGCACTTCCTCCTGCAGGGCCGTGAGATGGTCCGCGTCCTCGTCTTCTCCGATCATGTTCGGAAGCCTCCGCGCCTTGGGGCCGCGAGCGACAGCCGTATGACGAACTCCCTGGCCGTACGCCGTGCAGAAAACGAAAAGCGGCTGCTCAGCGCATACATGTCGGAGCTGATGACGGGAATCCGATGGCCATGGAGACGCTGACGTTCGAGAGCGATGATCTGGGCGCGACCGAGGATTTCCTCAGTCGCGCCTACGCCAGGATGCGTATCGGCAGCGCCACGCCCGAAGCCAGCCGCGCCCTCGTCACCCGCACCGGCATCGACGCGGTGAGCATCGACGAGCTCGACCTGTCCTTCGAGATGAGCTATTCGGTCACGCCGCTCGGCAAGATCTGCCTGTGCGTCATGCACGACGGCACCGTGCGGGACCACGGCTTCCAGGGGGTTCAGGACGACTTCGGCCCCGGCGACGTGGTGATGTTCGCGCCGCCCGACCTGCCGTACTCGGGGCGGATCTGCAACGCCCGCTACAACATCACGATGCTCGACCCCGGCCTGCTGTCCCAGGTGGCCGGTGAGCAGGGTGAGCCGTCGGTCCGGCTGACCGGGCACCGGCCGCACTCGACGGCGGTCGCACGGCAGTTGGGCCGCACCATCGCGTATCTGCGGGACCAGGTGCTCGCCGATCCGGCCGTGGCCGCGCAGCCGCTGGTGGCGTCCACCGCCGCGCAGCATCTGGCGGCGAGCGTGCTGTCCGCGTTCCCCAACACCGCGCTGGCCGCCGACGCCGGCACCGACGCGCGCGACGAGCGTGACGCGCACCCGCTGGTTCTGCGCCGCGCCCTCGCCTACATCGACGACCACGCCGACGAGCCGCTCACCGTGTCCGAGATCGCCGGGGCCGCGCATGTCACCGCCCGGGCCCTGCAGTACGCCTTCCGGCGCCATATGGACACCACCCCGCTCGCCCACCTCCGCCGGGTACGGCTCGCGCACGCGCACCGGGACCTGATGGCGGGCGATCCCACGGACGGGACCACGGTCACGGAAATCGCCGCCCGCTGGGGCTTCCACCACCCGGGCCGCTTCGCGTCCCTCTACCGCAACACCTACCGCAGCGCTCCCCACCAGACCCTGAACGGCAGTTGACCCGGCGGCCCCCTCGCCCCGGCCCCGCCCGGCGGCTGTCGCGCGTACCGCGAGCCGTAGGGTCGCACCCATGGTCATCGCAACCGTCCGCGAGTGGTACGACGAGGAAGGCTGGGGTGTGCTGGACTCCCCTGAGACGCCCGGGGGCTGCTTCGGCCACTTCTCCGACATCCGGATGACGGGGTTCCGCACCCTGTCGCCCGGACAGCAGGTGGACCTCACCTGGGAGGCTCCCGGCTACCGGCAGGACGGCTACGACTACCGCGCACTGAGCATCGTCCCCCGGCCCGCCTGAGGCTGCCGTCGCTGCCGCTCAGGCGGCGGCAGCGGCGTCCCTTCGTCCTGCGCCTCGTCCGGCCTCAGGTGTTCCGTTCGGGCCCCGCCCGGCGGATCGGGAACATCGTGGGGGCGGGGGGTTTGGTGAGGAAGTCGAGGATCAGGGTGTTCACCAACGCCGGCTTCTCCATCGGTACGGCGTGAGACGCGCCGGGGACGATCGCCAGCTGGGAGTCGGGGATCGCGCGGTACAGGTCGATCGTGTGCTCCAGGGTCATCATGTCGTCGTCCCCGGCGAGGATCAGCGTGGGCGCGGTGATCCGGGACAGCTCGGCCGTCGTCAGGGCCGGTTCCACGGCGAACATGTCGGCCATCTTGCTCATGACCACCGGCCAGTGGTCGGCGCCGTCGGGTGACGCGGCCGCGTACAGGTCGCGCAGCGGCGCCATGGCGGGGCCGTCGTCCGCCATGTGCTCCAGCATCGCCGGATCCGCGAGGATCTCGGGCGTGGGGCGGAAGTTGGCCCCGATGGCGACGACCTTGCGGACCAGGTCGGGGCGGGCCAGCGCCACCAGCAGGGCCACGATCCCGCCGTCGCTCCAGCCGACGAGATGGGCGGGGCCCCGCACGACCGCCTCGATGAAGTCGACGGTGTCGTCGGCCATGTCCCCGTACGACAACGGGCCCTCGACGTCGGGGGTGCGGCCGTGGGCGCGGCGCTCCGGCAGGAACAGGCGGTACGCCGCCGCGAGGTCCGCCCGCTGCGCGCCCCACGTCTCGTTCGTGCTCAGTCCTCCGTGCAGCAGGACCAGCGGTTCGGCGTCCCCGGCGCCGTCGGTCTCGTACCAGGTCCTGACGCCGGGCAGTTCCACGTAGTCGCCCATCGTTCCCCGTCTCTCCGGATGGTCAGCGTGAATCGACGTTAATCCGGATGAGGCGACGGCGCCCGCGGTGGTGAGATGGCGCGATGAACGGTGACGCGGTCGTCGACCGCGGGCGGTATCCCGATGTCGTGACGCCCTGGGAGGGCGAGGAGTGGCGCGCCGCCGCCCTCGGGTGGGTGGGCGACGTCCTCGACGCCCACGGACTGCACGAGACCGGGCCCCGGCGGGTGCGGCTGCGGCCCTGGTCGGTGCTGGTGCGGCTGTCGGTCGACGGCCCCGGCCCGCTGTGGTTCAAGGCCGGCCCGCCCGCCGCCCGCTTCGAGGCGGGGCTCACCGAGGCCCTGTCCGAATGGGTTCCGGAGCATGTGCTGAAGCCGCTCGCCGTCGACGCCGGACAGGGCTGGTCGCTGCTCCCCGACGGCGGGCCGCGCCTGGCCGACGCACTTGAGGACGGGCCGGCCGGCCCCCGTATGTGGGAGGAGCTGCTGCGCCGGTACGCCGAACTGCAGCGCTCCCTGCTGCCGTACGCGGAGAAGATCGAGGCCCTCGGGGTGCCCGACGCACGTACGGCCACGCTTCCGCACGTCTTCGACCGGCTGGTGGCGGAGAACGGCGCCCTGACGGAGGCCGACCGTGCCGTGCTGAGCGGACTGCGGCCCCGCCTGGTGGAGTGGTGCGAGGAGCTCGCCGGCCTCGGCGTCGCGGACTCCCTCGACCACGCGGACGTGCACGAGGGGCAGGTGTTCGTGCCGGGCCCGGGGCGCTTCACCTTCTTCGACTGGGGGGACGCCGCCCTCTCGCACCCGTTCTGCAGTTTCGTGGTGCCCGCCGGACACGCCGCCGAACGCCACGGCCCGGACGTACTCCCCCGCCTGCGCGACGCCTACCTCGAACCCTGGACCGGCGACGGCCGCACCACCCGGGACCTCCGCCGCGCCCTCCGGCTGGCCTGGCGGCTCGGGGCGATCGGGCGGGCAGTCGCCTGGGGGCGGCTCTTCCCGGGAGCGGCGGACGCCACGGACCTGGCCGGCGACGCCCAGGCCGTCGGCTCGCTGCTACGGCTCCGGGACGAACCGGCCGTATAGCCAACGGCCGAGGCACCGGCGGACCTTGACGAATTCCTGACGCTCGCGACCGAACCCTTCCGGCCGCCCGCCGTGTCCTCCTCCATGTCCCGATCGCATGTCCCGATCGCATGTCCGGAACGGCAAACGACATCTGTGAGAAATGGAGTGCCATGGAAGGCACCGTCGTCGCGGTAGTGGTGGTGGCCGCACTGGCCCTGCTCGTGCTGCGCAGTGGGATGCGGGTGGTCAACCAGGTCGAACGCGGCGTCGTGTTCCGGATGGGACGGGCGCTGCCCGCCCACCGGCAGCCGGGCGTCACGTTCCTGATCCCGTTCGTCGACCGCATGCGCAAGGTGAACACCCAGGTGGTCACCATGCCGGTGCCCACCCAGGAGGGCATCACCAGGGACAACGTCTCGGTGAAGGTCGACGCCGTCGTGTACTTCCGGGTCATCGATCCCGTACGGGCCGCCATCGAGGTCCAGGACTACGTCTTCGCCGTCGGCCAGGTCGCCCAGTCCTCCCTGCGGTCCATCATCGGCAAGAGCGACCTGGACGACCTGCTCTCCGACCGTGAACGGCTGCACGAGGGCCTCGCGTTGATGATCGACAGCCCGGCGGCGGGCTGGGGCGTCCACATCGACCGTGTGGAGATCAAGGACGTACAGCTGCCGGAGTCGCTCAAGCGGTCCATGTCGCGGCAGGCCGAGGCGGAGCGCGAGCGGCGGGCCCGGGTCATCACCGCGGACGGCGAGTTCCAGGCCGCGCAGCAGCTCGCCAACGCCTCGCGGATCATGTCGGACACCCCGGAGGCCATGCAGCTGCGCCTGCTCCAGACGGTCGTGGAGGTCGCGGCCGAGAAGAACTCGACGCTGGTGATGCCGTTCCCGGTGGAGCTGCTGCGCTACTTCGACAAGGCGGCACAGCACTTCACCGCCGGTGCCCCTACGACTCCTGCAGCGCCGGTGCCGGCCCAGGTTCAGGAGTCCGCCGAGCCGCAGTAGCAAGCGTCAGCGTCACCCCGAGCGACGCGAGCGCCATCACGGTCATCGCCGTGGCCGGCGAGGTGAGCCCGGCCACCGAGCCCGCCGCGGCCGCGGCCACGCCCTGCATCGTCAGCATCCCGGACGAGTGCAATCCCAGGGCGTGGCCGCTCAGTTCCTCCGGAGTCAGCGCCATCAGCTGCTCCTGCTGGACGAGGCTCGCGCCGAAGCCGACGGAGGCGAGGGCCGCCGCGAGGGCGGCGACGGGCAGCGCCGGGTGCAGCACGAAGAACACGTACGGCGTGGCCAGCAGCAGAAGCAGCGGGGTGGCGAGCCGGGGGCGGAGCGCGGGCGGCACGAGGCGGCCCACCGTCACGTCACCGGCGAACATGCCGAGCGCTCCGCAGGCGAACAGCGCACCGGCCGCGTGCGGGGCGTAGGAGACGTAGAGGGACTCGCAGCCGACGACCAGGCCGTTGGGCAGCCACAGGCCGAGGTAGGTGAGGCGGCGCCCGCGCGAGGACCACAACAGGGAGTTGGTACGCCAGGTCTCGCCGACGGACGGGCGGCCCAAGGAACGCGGTGGCCGGGCGGTCAGACCCAGGCGGACACCGAGGGCCGAAGTGGCGTACAGCGCCGCCGAGATGAGCAGGCAGGTGCGCGCGGGCAGCACCGCCAGCAGAGCGCCGCCGGTCGCGAAACCGGTGATCTGCATGAGCCCGGAGAGCATGTTGAAGACCGAACGCCCCAGCAGATAGCCGTCCTTGGCGAGGACCTCGTTCAGCAGCCCCCAGCGCACCCCGCCGCCGACCGAGGCGATCAGCCCCATCAGGAGTACGACGGCGAAGACGCCCGCGACGGGCAGCCCGGGCAGCGCAAGGAGTGCCGTGCCGGCCGCGAAGGAGAGACCGATGCCGGTCAGCGCCGTCCGCGGGGGCAACCGATCGGAACCCGACAACAGGAGGGTGGCCCCGAGCACCTGCGCCAGCTGTGGCCCGAACATGCTCACCGCCGACAGCAGCGGGGAGCCGGTGATCGTGTAGACCATGGTGCCGAGCGCCAGACCGCCGATCGTCTGGGCCGCGCCCTGGGCGGCGGAGGCGAGGAAGAGAGGGGTGAACTCCGGGGTGCGGAACAGTTCTCGGTAGCTGCGCATGCAGCGAGTCTGGGAAGTCCGCCAGAACGCCGATATTGTTTCGCGCACACGCGAAAGGTGCACGCCCCGCGAAAGGTGAAGAGCCATGGGCTGGTGGCAGATCAGCGCCGACACCCTCGCCCGCAGCCGGTTCGTGCTCTCCCCGCTCGCGGAGACCTTCGCCTGTCTGAAGCTCCTGCACGCGGGCGGGGGCGGGCACCCGGGCGAACAAGCCTGGCTGCGGGATCATCTGCCCGCCTACCGGCGCCGTCTCGCCGCCGATCCGGTCGGCGCGGCGATCGTGCGCGCGGGACTCGGGCGGGGCTGGATCGCGGACTTCCTCACGCCCACCCCGAGGGACGGGGAGACCTTCGAGGAGGAGGTCGCCCGTGTCCGCGCGGCCCGCCCCGAGGAGGCCCGCGCGAATCTTCTCGTCTCCCTCACCGGCGCCCCGCTGCCGCCGGAACTGGACCGCGACGACCTGCCCGGGCGCGCGGCGGGCCTGCTGGAGTTCGTGTGGGAGACGGCCGTACGGCCCGACTGGCCCAGGCGCCGGCGCATCCTGCAGGCCGATGTGACCGCCCGCACCGCGCAGTTCGGGCAGGGCGGCTGGGCGGCCGTGCTGGAGGGGCTGCGGCCGGGGCGGACGCGCTGGCTCGGCGAGAACCGGCTGCAGGTCAATCCGCAGGAGTATCCGCCGCGCGACCTCACCGGCGCCGAGCTGGTCTTCGTGCCTGTCACCCCGCAGCGGCACGGCTGGGTGTCCTGGGAGGGGCACGAGCGGTACGCCGCCGTGTATCCGTGCGTGGGTGCGCTGGCCGGCGGCCCCAGGGGCGCCGTTCCGGAGTCGCTCGGCGCCCTGCTCGGTCCCGCCCGTGCCGGCGTCCTCGTCCTGCTCGCCTCCCCCATGAGCACGACCCAGCTGACCGCCGTGACCGGGCAGGGCCTCGGCTCGGTGGGCCGGCATCTGAAGGTGCTGCTCGACGCGGGGCTGGTGGAGCGGCGGCGGGCGGGCCGCTCGGTCCTCTACTCCCGCACGGCGGCGGGCGACGTTCTGACCGAGGCGCAGAACCGGCACGACACGTACCGGAGTTAGCATCCGCTCATGACGACTGCAGACAGCAACGGTTCCGCACCCCTCGACGTGGAGATCGGCGCCCTCCAGGGCGGCTCCGCCGGCCTCTCCCAGTACGCGGGCAAGGCCGTCCTGATCGTGAACGTGGCCTCCAAGTGCGGGCTGACCCCGCAGTACACCGGGCTCGAGCGCCTCCACGAGCGCTACGCCGGCCAGGGCTTCACGGTCCTCGGCGTGCCCTGCAACCAGTTCATGGGCCAGGAGCCGGGCAGCGCCGAGGAGATCGCCGAGTTCTGCTCGGCGACGTACGGCGTGAGCTTCCCCATGACCGAGAAGGTCGAGGTGAACGGCGACGGCCGGCACCCCCTCTACGACCGCCTGACCGGCTTCGCCGACGCCGAGGGGCACACCGGCGACATCCGCTGGAACTTCGAGAAGTTCCTGATCGGGCGGGACGGCAAGGTCGTCGCCCGCTTCTCCCCGCAGACCGAGCCGGAGGCGGCGGAGCTGGTGGCGGCGGTCGAGGGCGCCCTCGCCTAGTGGCACAGGCGGACCGGCCGGGGGCGCCGCGCGGTCACTTCAGCTCGTCGGGGCAGGGCGTGCCGCGCGGCAGCTGGTACGGCGCTCCCAGCCGGTACAGCCCCGCCTTGGGGGCCACCAGGATCGTCCACTTGTCCCCCTTGTCGTCCTCCTCGGTCTGCATCAGGCAGCCGTTGACGTTGTCGAAGGACTTGGGCATGCCGTCGGCGCGGTGCTTGGAGGCCTCCGTCTCCTTCGGCGGCTTGACGCCCTTGCCCTTGGCGTCGACCAGGCCGAGCCAGGGCGAGTAGGGGACGCGGATGAGGACGCGGCCGGGCTTCTTGACCTCGATGGTCAGCTCGCCCTGCTCGGCGCGGTCGACGATCGCGGGCGGATCGGCCAGCGGCACGGGGTCGGTGACCCGGAACAGCTGCCAGTTCGCGTCGCCCCAGATCTGCTTCAGATACGGCATGCCCCGCTGGACGAGCTCCCGCTCGCGCTCACCGCCGTCGCCGTCCGGCTCGCCCTTCGGCAGGACGACGTAGTGGACGGCCCAGCGCTGCAGCCACTCGTGGTAGTTCGCCGAGTTGAGCGTGTCGTCGTAGAAGAGGGGGTTGCGCTCCATGTCGGCCTGGCGGTTCCAGCCGCGGGCCAGGTTGACGTACGGCGCGAGCGCGGAGGCCTCGCGGTGGGAGCGGGCCGGGACGACCTCGACGCGGCCCTTCTCGGCGCCGACGTCCTGGAGCTCGTTGACGAGGGGTGCCAGCTCGCGTGCCCAGGACGCGGCCGGGGTGGTGTGGACGATGTCGTCGACCGCCTTGAAGCCGATCCAGAAGGTGAAGCCGAGGAAGGTCAGCACGGCCAGGTACCACTCCCGCGAGCGCGGGATCTGGAACGGCAGCGCGGCGACCAGCGTGACACCGGCGAACAGCATCGCCAGGCGCGTGATGTTGGAGCCGATCTGCGAGCTGACCAGCCACACCGCGACGACCGACAGGCCGTAGACCGCGGAGGTCAGACGGACGGTCGTCCAGTGCTTGGGGACGAGCATGAAGATCATGACCGAGCAGAGGAACGGCAGGATCACCGAGCCGAAGGCCATCGGCTGGGTGCCGGAGAAGGGGAACAGCCAGGCCGAGACCGCCACGACGGCGGCGGGCGCGATACCCAGGGCCCAGGCCCCCGGACGGCGTTTCTGCAGGAAGAGGGCCACCGCGACCAGGCCCACGAACAGGCCGGCGACCGGGGACGACATCGTCGCCAGCGCGGCCAGGGGCGCGGCGCACAGGGCCTTCGCCCAGCGCTTGTAGCGCCACTTGTGCGGCCAGCAGAAGACGACGGCGACCGCACCCAGCGCGAACATCGTGCCCAGCCCGAAGGTCACCCGGCCCGAGGCCGCGTTGCACAGGAACGCGAAGACGCCCGCGAGCGAGGCCCACAGGGGGTTCTTCACGGACCGGCTGCGGATGAGGATCATCGTCAGCAGTCCGGCGGAGACGGTCCCCGCGATCATCATCGTCGTACGGACGCCGAGCACCGACATCAGATACGGCGACACCATGCTGTACGACACCGGGTGCATGCCGCCGTACCAGGCGAGGTTGTACGCGGAGTCCGGGTGCCGACCGACGAACTCGGCCCAGGCGTCCTGCGCGGCCAGGTCCCCGCCACTGTTCGCGGACGTGAAGAACCAGACGATGTGCAGGATCCCGGCGAGGGCCGTGATCGAGAGCACGGGGTGGTGCAGCAGACGCTCACGCAGGGCGAGGACAGCGGCTCTCACACGTGACGGATGGCGCTCTGCGCCGCCCGTCGTACGAGCCGTGTCACGGCTGTCCGTACGCGGTGCGGGCACCCGTATTCGCGGGCCGGTTCCCGGGCCCGGATCGGCGTCGTCGGCGCGTGTCGGCTCCGCAGTGGCCACCTGAAGGCACTCCCCGTGGTGTCCCGTCTTCTGTTCTGGGACGTATCCCGTTGCCCGCCCGTTCGCGGCCGCGTCCCCGGGGATTTCCCGGTCGCGTCCCGCGAGCGACGGCATGCCCCGTTTCGTGACGCTAGCACGCACCCCGCCGGGAGGCGCCCTGGTGGGCCTCCCGACGGGGTGTGGAGATCCGGTGACCGGATCAGGTGATGCGCTTGAGCTTCGCGCCGAAGCCGGGCTCGGTCAGGTCCTTCTGCAGCGCGACCGGCACCTTGACCGCGCCGCTCGTGCCGTCGCCCACGGTGAGCGTGCCCACCTGGGTGCCGGCCTTCGCGGAGTGCGGTACGTCGTCGGCGTCGAAGGACAGCTTCACCTTCAGGCCCGCCCAGCCGACCGCCGGGACGTCCTTGGTGAGCACGATCGGGGTGTGACCGCCGAGCTGGTCGTCGACGTACCCGACCACGTCGCCCTTCTTGAGGATCTTCTTGGAGGTCAGCGCGTCCTGGGCACCGATCATCGCGGTCTTGCTGACCGCGTTGACGGTGTCGATGATCGGCGCCGTGTGCTGGCCCAGGATCGCGCCGACGACGGTGACCGTCTCACCGCCGACCTCCTTGGTGGCGGCGAACAGGAGGTTGCCGCCGGCCTTGGTGGTCGTGCCGGTCTTGATGCCGAGGGCGCCGTCGTAGGGGACCAGGGCGTTGTAGTTGCGCCACTTGTGGCCGGACGGGTCGACCCAGTTGGGCAGCTTGGTGATGTCCATCAGGGCCGGGATCTTGACCAGCTCGTTGCCGAGCTTCACCTGGTCCTCGGCGGTGGAGACGGTGGACTCCTTCAGACCGGAGGCGTCCGTGTACGTCGTGTTCTTCATCCCGAGGTCCTTGGCGGTGTCGTTCATCTTCTTGATGAACGCCGCCTCGGTGCCCGAGTCCCAACGGGCCAGCAGGCGCGCGATGTTGTTCGCGGAGGGGATCATGATGGCCGACAGGGCCTGCTTCTCGGTGAGCGTGTCGCCCTGCTTGACCGTGTTGAGGGTGGACTCGCCGTCCTTGTCGTAACCGCCCTCCTTCTCCGCCGTCGCGTCGACCTTGATCCTCTCGCCCTCCGCGCCCGACTTGAGCGGGTGGTCCTTGAGGACGATGTACGCGGTCATGGCCTTGGCGACGGAGCCGATGGCGACGGGGGTCTGCTTGCCGAAGTTCCCCATCGTGCCGATGCCGTTGACGTCCATCCAGCCCTGGCCCTCGCTCGGCCACGGGAGGTCGGCCTTGCTGCCGTCGAAGGTGTAGGAGTCGTCGGCCGTCAGCGCGAGATTGGGGGTGGGCAGCGGGCGGACGGCCTGCGCGATCGCAAAGGCGACCGCCAGGAGCAGGACCAGCGGGGTCCAGATCTTGACCCGGCGGACGATCGTGCGGACCGGGGTCACCGGCGGAGGCGGCGTGTTCGTCAGCTCGGCCAGCAGGTCCATCGGCGGCTTCGGCGGCAGCGGCTGCTGCGCGGTGCGCTCGGGACCGACCTGCGGGATCGCGGCGGTGGCGTCCGCGGGCCTCTGCGTGGCCGGTTCGTCGAGGGGCTTGAGCGCGACGAACTTGCTGGTGCGCTCCGCCTCCGGCGTCTTGGCAGGCTCGTCCGGCTCGCTCGGCTTGTCCGGGGCCTTTTCGGGAGCCTTGGCCGCACCGCCGAGCTTGAGCATGGTGGTGGGCTGATCGACCTGGGGCTTGGCCGGCCGCTTGAAGACGGCGGTCGGCTGATCGACATGCTTTGCCCCGGCGGGCTTCCCGCCCCCGCCGTCGCCGTCCGCCACGGCATCTTCCACGGGACTTTCGTCCACGGGGCTGTCGTCGTCGGGTTCGTCGGAACCGGCCGGGGTGGCGTCCTCGGGGGCCTCGGCCTCCTCCTCGGGAACAGCGTCCTCGACGACCTCGGCGTCCCCGTCGGAGGCAGGGGCGTCGGCGTCATCGGCCTCGTCCGTCGCGGCGGCGGCACTCGCGGCCCCGGCGGAAGCGGCAGCGTCGGAGGCGGCGTCCTCGACGACCTCAGCGTCCGCGTCGGAGGCAGGGGCGCCGGCGTCATCGGCCTCGTCCGTCGCGGCGGCAGCACTCGCGGCCCCGGCGGAAGCGGCAGCGTCGGAAGCGGCCCCGGCGGAGGCGGCCCCGGCGGAGGCGGCAGCGTCGGAGGCGGCAGCGTCGGAGGCGGCGTCCTCGACGACCTCGGCGTCCGCGTCGGTCCTCGCCTCCGACGTCGCCGGTACGTCGTCCTCGGCCTCGTCGTCGCCCGCGGCCTCGTCCGTCGCGGCGTCCGCCGGCTCGGCCTCGTCCGCGGCGTCCCGCTCGCCGCCGGAGCCGTCCGTGTCGGCGTTCCGCTCACCGTCCGTGTCGGTGCCGGACTCCGCGGAGGCGTCCTCCGCGGAGTCCGAAGCCTCGGAGCCCGCGGAATCGTCCGCTCCGGCGCCCCCAGGCGCCTTCTCCGGGCCTGGCGCGTCGCCGGAGTCCTTGGAGTCGCCCGTACGGACCCAGGCCGCCACAGCGGCGCGCAGGCGGGCGTCGCCCGACGCGTCGGACTCGTCACCCTCCGTCGCCGCGTCGTCGCCGGGACCGTCCGCTGCATCCGCGGAAACGTCTCCGCCGCTCGCGGCACCCTCCGCGGACTCCTCTTCGGCCTCCGGCTCGGGCTCCGACTCCGGATGCCGTCCGGAGCCGGCCTCCGGCTCCAGATCCCGTACGGAGAAGACCTTCGTCGCCGTGTCCACGCCGCCGGAACTCCCGGCCTTCCCGGACGCCGAACCGCCGGAGGCCTCCGCCTCCCGGGCCACCGCCAGCCGCGGATCGCGTGCTTCCGAGCGGGCTTCGGGAACCGGACCCGTGCTCCCCGACGTCGCTTCTGCCGACGACTCGCGCTTCTTGGACCTGTCGGGGGACTCGCCCGCCACCGATGCCTCCTCCATGCCGCACGCTCTCCGTGCGCCTACCGAACCGTGAACCGCCGCCCGGACACCGGTCAAACGCGCTGTCCGAACCATGTACCAGTGTCCTGTGTGCGGTCTTAACCGCTGCGGTAGACGAGAACGACATACCTACCGGTTCCCTCACAAAGAGGTCACGCACCCTCGACAGACCAATGTGAGAGGGGTCACCCTGTCTTTCATCCACGCGGGGAGGCATGGATGGGCAGGAGCCGCAGAACACTTCCGGAGGAGCTTCTGCTGCTGGCACTGGACCCGACCACGGGTACCACTGCACAGCCGCAGTCGCTCGACCTTGGTCTGGCCGGAGCACAGCTAGTGGAGCTGGCGCTGGCCGGACGGATAGCCCCAGACGGGGATCGTATCGCCGTGGTAGCCCCACGGCCGACTGGAGATCCAACACTGGACTGCGCATTGGAGTTGCTGCGAAGGCGTGGCGCTCCCGTGCGAGCCGTCCACTGGATTGGCGGACCCCGACTAGGGCTGCGCCAGACCTATCTCTCGCATCTGGAGCGGTGCGGCATGGTGCATGCCGTGGCGGGCCAGATGTGCGGAGTGCTGCCGACGACGCGGTACCAGGCGACGGACACCGAAATCAGCCGGGAGATCAGGGCCCGGCTGGATTCCGCGATCCGTACCGGCGTACCGCCGGACCCGCGGACCGCGGCGCTCGCCGCCCTGGCCCACGCGGTCGGCCTCGGCAAGCACCTGTATCCGGGCAACGAGGGTCGGTCCTCACGTTCCCGGCTGCGGGATCTGATCAGGCACGACCCCATGGGCGGCCTCGTGGCACACGCCGTGATGGACGTCCAGAACGGCGTGGCTGCCCAGCCGCGCCGCAGCCCGGCCGCACCGCCCGGCCGTCCGGTCACGGGACCGGTCAGGTCGGTACCGGAACCCGCTCGTGGCGTTCCGATGCAGCCGCGCCGCGGCTCCATGGCGCGCGTCGTGGCGCACTGAGCCGCAGCACCACGACGAGCGGCTGGAACCGCAACCGCAGCACCACGCACCGCCGAGCACCGCACCGAGCCTGAACAGGCAGTCCCCAGGACCCGGTACGGGAGCCGCTGGTCCGCGCGGGGCGGCGGGACCGTCGCCACATCCGCACCCGCGGATGACGTGACGGTTCCGCCGTCCCGCGCGTCCGCATGTGCGGGCAGGGCGGTGAACTGGCGCGTATGCAGCGCATATCCAGCTGTTTCCCAGCGGTGGCGAGCACCTTGGTGGCAGTCTGCTCAACAGCAGATACGCAAAGTTGCAAGTAGAGGCACGCAGCCGGAGGTGCACGTCCCGTGGCGTCCAATGTCAATCCCACCGTCAGGCGGCGCCGACTGGGCCAGGAGCTGCGCCGGCTCCGTGAGCTCAAGGGTATGACGGCCGAGGAAGTGGCGGAGCGGCTGCTGGTGTCGCAGTCGAAGATCAGCCGGCTGGAGAACGGCCGGCGCAGCATCAGCCAGCGTGACGTCCGTGACCTGTGCGGGGTCTACGAGGTGGAGGACCACCGGATCGTCGACTCACTCATGCAGATGGCCAAGGACAGCCGCCAGCAGGGCTGGTGGCACTCCTTCGGCGACATTCCCTACAGCGTGTACATCGGCCTGGAGACGGACGCGGCGAGCCTCAGGGTCTACGACCCCCAGGTCGTCCCGGGTCTGCTGCAGACCCGGCAGTACGCCGAGGCGCTGATCGCGGGAGCGCTCCCCGAGACCGCGGCCGCCGACATCGAGAAGCGTGTCCAGGTGCGGCTGCGCCGGCAGGAACGAATCACCGCCCCGGAGAACCCGCTGCGGCTGTGGACGGTGATGGACGAGGCGGCGCTGCGGCGCGTGGTGGGCAATCGCTCCCTCATGCGCGACCAGTTGGAGCACCTCGTGGAGCAGGCCCAGCTGCCGCACGTCACCGTGCAGGTGATCCCCTTCGACTTGGGGGCGCATCCCGGCCTCAACGGTCAGTACGCGATCCTCGAGTTCCCGGACGCGGCCGACTCCAGCGTGGTCTACATCGAGGGCGTCACCAGCGACCTGTACCTGGAGAAGGCCAACGACGTGCAGAAATACAGCGTGATGTACGAGCACCTGCGCGCCCAGGCCCTCAATCCGGACCAGTCCCGGCAGTTCATCGCGGACATCGCAAAGGAATATGCCCGCTGAAGCGCCGCACCGTACACCTTCCCTGGGTCGAATTGGAAGACCCACCTGGAATATGCCACCCGGTCGAGCGAATAGTCGCTTCGCCCGTCGAGGTTCGCGAGTAGCGTCGATCACGCCACCACACACCAGAGGTTGGCGCAAACCGCGCTGTGCGTCCGGAGTCGGATCCGCCGTGCGGTGACAGCAACTCAACAACTGGCACTTCGGAGCAAACATGGCAATTCGTCAGGGCGGCACGCACACGTGGACCAAGTCCTCGTACTCCACCGGCAACGGCGCGTGCGTCGAGATCAAGTCACCGGTCCGCGCGGCCATGGCCGTCCGGGACTCCAAGGTCCCCGAGGGCCCCGTGCTGGCCTTCCCGGCCGACGCCTGGAACACCTTCGTCGGCTCGATCAAGGCGTAAGGGGAGGATCTTTCTGATCCTCGACCTGCGTTCACGTTCCACAACTGCACAAGCACCAGCAAGAGCCCTCTCGACCAGCTTCGCCGTCCTTGCCGAGGGGGCTCGGCTTGTGCCCGGCCGCACCGGCCGGCCGCTACCTCAGACGGTCCACGTACTTGTCCGTCCCCGGCACCGTCGGGACGAACGGCGCCACCAGCTCCACCCTCCCCAGCCCGGCCTCCCGCACCGGCTCCTCCAGGTCCGCGAAATACGCCTCCCAGCACTCGCGCGGATCCGCCTGCAGAAACCACAGCAGGGTCAGCCTCGTGTCCACGCCCTCCACCTGCTTCACGTACGTCATCCGATCGCCGGGCAGCGGTGTCGGCCGGAAGAGGGTCACCATCGCGGCCGGTGAGCCCGCCACCCGCTTCGGCAGATGCCGCGAGCGCAGCCAGTCCAGCAACTCCCCGCGCTGCTCCGCCGATTCGGCGTCGATCACCTCGACGACCAGACCCGCGTAGGGATGGTCGAGCGCGTGGAAGTCGCGCGGCCCGGCCGCCCCGTCCCGGTAGACCGTCGCCTCGTGGTCCTGGAACGCCGTGAAGACGTGCGTACGGTCCTGGTAGACGCGGGCGTCGCGGTTGAGCCGCTTGTTGATGGCGACGGTCCACCGCATGTGGTCGCCGTAGCGGCCGTCCGTGATCCAGTACGTGGAGAGGTAGCAGCCCGCGGTGACCGGCTGGGCGATCGCCGACTGCTGCGGACAGCGCAGCAGTTGGAGGTCCCGGGTCGCCACCCAGCGGCGCCCGGCGTACATCCAGGGCATGGCCATCGCCCCGGCGTAGTAGTGGTCGTCCTCGTACCAGCGGTTGTACGCGTACTCGTGGCCGGGGTGGGGCTCGACCATGGTGATCAGGGCATGGCCCGGGCGGACCCCGTACGGCCCCACGGCGGCCAGTTCCGCGTACGTCCCACTGCGGGTGCCGGTCTCCTCGGACATGGGCGTTCCCCTTCCTTCGTCGGCCGCTCGCCCATACTCTGACGCCCCGTCAGAAAATGCGCCAGGGTCAGGGCGGAGGTCAGTCATGTCACTGCTAGCGGGCAGAACGGTCGTCGTGTCGGGGGTCGGTGCCGGGCTCGGTCATCAGGTCGCGGCGGCGGTCGTACGGGACGGCGGCAACGCGGTGCTCGGGGCGCGCACCGAGGCCAACCTCGCCAAGAGCGCCTCCGACATCGATCCGGACGGGACGCACACCGCGTACCGGCCGACCGACATCACGGACGAGGCACAGTGCGAGCAGCTCGCGGCGCTCGCGCGGGAACGGTTCGGGCGGATCGACGCGGTGGTCCATGTGGCCGCCTGGGACAGCTACTTCGGCGGTGTCCAGGACGCGGACTTCACCACCTGGCAGTCGGTGATCGACGTGAACCTGCTGGGCTCGCTGCGGATGACCCGGGCCTGTCTGCCGGCGCTCAAGGAGCGCGGCGGTTCGGTGGTGTTCATCGGCACGCAGTCGTCGGTGGCGGCACCCAGCCAGGTGCGGCAGGCGGCGTACGCGGCCTCGAAGGGCGCGCTGACGAGCGCGATGTACTCCCTGGCGCGCGAGCTCGGTCCGGACCGCATCCGGGTCAACACCGTGCTGCCGGGCTGGATGTGGGGTCCGCCGGTGCAGGCGTACGTACAGTTCACCGCTCACACGGAGGGCGTGCCCGAGCCCGACGTGCTCCGGCGGCTCACCGAGCGGATGGCGCTGCCGGACCTGGCGACGGACGGGGACGTGGCCGACGCGGCCGTCTTCCTCGCATCGGACCGGGCGCGGGCCATCACAGGGCAGTCGCTGCTGGTCAACGCGGGGGAGCTGATGCGTTGAGGGCCCTTCCCGACCACTTCGAGTTGTTCATGTGAGTGAACAGAGGTCAGCAAGACGAACATCTTTGCTTGCTCTTGACCTTACATCCGCTTGTCGTGTCCGCGCTAGCGCACCCACGATGAGCGGGCACTTCGCGGCCTCTCCCGGCTTCCCACGCCCCTACCCCGCTCAGGCGAAGTGCCAACCAACTGAGCGTGGTTCACAAGGCGGACCCTGGAAGGGGGGCACATGAACAGTCTCGACTGGGCCGTGCTCATCGGCTATTTCGGCGTGATGGTGGCCATCGGCATCTGGTCGCACAAGCAAGTGGGCAACGTCAGCGACTTCTTCACGGCCGGCGGGAAGATGCCGTGGTGGCTGTCCGGCATCTCGCACCACATGTCGGGCTACAGCGCGGTCCTTTTCACCGGCTACGCGGGCATCGCCTACACCTACGGCGTGACGTCCTTCGTCACCTGGTCCTTCCCCATCGCGCTGGGCATCGCCATCGGCTCGAAACTGTTCGCGCCGCGCATCAACCGGCTGCGCTCGCGGCTCCATGTGGCCTCGCCGCTCGAGTACCTGAAGAACCGCTACGACCTCAAGACGCAGCAGGCGCTGGTCTGGTCGGGCATGCTGCTGAAGATCGTGGATGTCGCCGCGAAGTGGGCGGCGATCGCGACGCTGCTGTCGGTCTTCACCGGTGTCTCGCTCAACCAGGGCATCCTGATCACCGGCGCGATCACCGCCGTCTACTGCACCATCGGCGGTCTGTGGGCGGACGCGCTGACCGAACTGGGCCAGTTCGTCATCCAGTTGCTGGCGGGCACAGCGATGTTCGTGGCGGTGGTGCTGAAGCTGAACGACAAGGGCATCGGCCTCTTCGACGCCTTCGACCAGCCCGCCCTGCACGGCCACGACAAGCCGCTGGTGGGCCCGTACGGCACGGTCTTCCTGCTGGCGTTCCTCTTCATCAAGCTCTTCGAGTACAACGGCGGCATGCTCAACCAGGCCCAGCGCTACATGGCGACGGGCAGCGCCCGTGAGGCCGAGCGCTCGGCGCGGCTGTCGGCGGTGCTGTGGCTGGTCTGGCCGGTCGTCCTCTTCTTCCCGATGTGGATGTCGCCGCTGCTGGTGCACGCCCAGAAGCCGGACGGCTCCGACTCCTACGGCCTGATGACCGAACAGCTGCTGCCGCACGGTCTGTTGGGCCTGGTGGTCGTGGGCTTCTTCTCCCACACGATGGCCATGTGCTCCTCCGACGCCAACGCGATCTCGGCGGTGTTCACCCGTGACGTGGCGCCGGTGGTGTCGGAGAAGGCGCGGGCCTGGGGCGAGCGTTCCGGCCTGATCGCGGCCCGGGTGACCACGGTGATCTTCCTCGGCCTGTCGATGGCGGTGGCGACCCAGGTCAACTCGCCGACCTTCAAGGACATCATCACCGTCGTCATCAAGTGGGTCGCGGGTCTGATGGGCCCGATCGCCATCCCGATGATGCTGGGCCTGCTGCGCCCCTTCCGCCGCTCCGGCCCGACCGCGGCGCTCGTCAGCTGGTCGATGGGCCTGCTGGCCTTCTGGCTGGTCAACTACCCGATCAGCTGGAACGTCGACGGCGGCGTCCCGCTCCAGTACCAGGTGTCGATACCGCTGGCCGTCTCGCTGGTGCTGTACATCCTCATCGGCCATCTGAAGCCGGAGGACACCCCGGACCGGCTGGCGGTCATCGAGCGGATCAACACGGACGACGACAGCGCGGCGGTCGCCTTGCCGGAACCGGCGGGCGAGGTGGAGGACGTCACCGGCCGTACACCGGTGAAGGACTGACGCTCCGTCAATACCGTTGGAGGACCCGGGTCGTGGTGCAGACCCGGGTCCTTGCGCATTCCCTTGCACGGGCAGACTGGCCCTATGACGCCACCCGACTTCAAGGCCGACCTCCTGCGCTATCTGCAGGACGCCCGCAACGCCCTGCTGTGGAAGCTCGAGGGCCTCTCCGAGTACGACATCCGCCGCCCGCTGACGCCGACCGGCACCAACCTCCTGGGCCTGGTCAAGCATGTGACGTTCGTCGAACTGGGCTATCTGGGCGACACGTTCGGGCGCCCGTCCGGCGTGCCGAGCCCCTGGTCCGCGGCCGCCTACGCCGACGATCCGAACGCCGACATGTGGGCCACCGCCGACGAGTCCCGGGACGACGTCGCCGCCCGCTACCGCGAGGCGTGGGCGCACGCCGACGCGACCGTGGAGGCGCTGCCCCTCGACACGCCGGGCCGTGTGCCGTGGTGGCCGAGCGGCAACGAGGTCACCCTGCACCACGCCCTGGTGCGCGTCCTCGCCGACACCCAGCGGCACGCCGGGCACGCCGACATCCTGCGGGAGACCCTCGACGGGGCCGTGGGCATGCGGGAGGACAACTCCAGCCTGCCGACGGACGACGCGGCGTGGTGGAAGGAGTACCGCGACCGGCTGGAGCGGACGGCCGCGGAGGCGGCGCGCAGGACGCCGTAGCCGTAAGGGAATCGGCGCTCAGGCCGCCGATCCGGACCTGCGGATTCAGGCGCGCGGATACCGGGCCAGCCACCCCGGCGACGAGCCGGCCGGACCGTGCAGGGCCGGGCCCTGGGTCATCTCCATGGCGAAGTCGTCGGCGAGCTCCAGGAGGGTGGGGCGGCCCTCCAACTCGGCGAGCCAGCCCGGCGGGAGGGCCGTCTCACCGTGCAGGGCGCCCAGGAGGCCGCCGGTGAGGGCGGCCGTCGCGCCCGAGGGCCCGTCGTGGTTGACGGCGAGGCACAGGCCGTGGCGGACGTCCTCGCCCACGAGCGCGCAGTACACGGCGGCGGCCAGCACGCCTTCCGCCGCACCGTCACCGGCCAGTTCGGCGACCCGCGCCGGGGTGGGCATCCCCTGCCGTACGGCGCCGAGGGCGTGCTGGAGCGCGTCCGAGACCGACTGGTGTCCGGGGCGTGCGGCGAGCAGCGCGAGCGCCCGCTGCACGGCTCCGTCGAGGCTCTCGCCGCGGGCCAGGCCGTGCACGACGACGGCGTACGCCCCCGCCGAGAGATGAGCCGTCGGATGCCCGTGGGTCTGGGCCGCGCACTCCACCGCGAGCTGGACCACCAGCTGCGGCTCCCAGCCGACCAGCAGCCCGAAGGGCGCGGACCGGGCCGTCGCCTCGGGTCCGGCCTCGCCGGGGTTCTTGGGCGCGTCCAGGGTCCCCATGTTCTCGTCGCCGAACCCGAGCAGCAGCGACCGGGCGGGGTCCCGCCGGGCGTAGAGCCACTCCTCGCGCGCCAGCCAGCCGTCGTCCTTGCGGCGCTCGTCGGGCCCCCAGTCGCGCTGGGTGGCCGCCCAGCGCAGATATGCCCGGTGCAGATCGGTCGGCGGATGCCAGGCGCCGGTGTCACGGCGGACCTGCGCCCGGATCAGCCCGTCCACGCTGAACAGGGTGAGCTGGGTGAGATGGGTGACGGCGCCGCGCCTGCCGTAGGCGAAGCCGAGGTCGAGGACGCCCTCGGCGCCGTACTCCTCCCGGATGGCGTCGAGGTCCAGCCCGTCCACGGGCGCGCCCAGCGCGTCCCCGACGGCGGCCCCCAGCAGCGTCCCGCGCACCCGGCTCCGGAAGTCCTGCTGCTCGACACGGCCCCACACGGCCCCGGCTGACGCGTCCACCCAGACCTCCCTCCGGCACCGTCCGACGCATGACAGCTCAGCACTGTAATCGAACGGGAACGGTGGGTTGAGAGGGCAGAGTGATATGCGAAATGTTGACCGACTGATCCGTAGTGGTCAGTTATCGGCCTCGGTGACCGCTGTCAGATAGCGGGTGAGGCGGGCGGTGTCGGCGTCGGGGCTCTGCCGGAGTTCGGTGAGGAAGCTGGCGAGGTAGGCGAGGTCGTCCCAGTCGTGCGTCGAGGCCAGGAACTCCGCCAGGCCCCGGTCGGCCTCCGCCCAGTCGGCGAGGGCGCAGCCGACGAAGCACCTGCCCTGCGCGCGCTCCAACTCGTTCGGTTGGTCACTCTCGTGCAGGAACCGGGCGAGTTCCCGCCACAGCGGTTCCGCGGCCCGCAGTCCCTCGGAGCGGCTGACGGTCATCGCCAGATGGTAGGTGCCGACGAGCGGTTCGGCCTCGCGCAGGGCCTCGGCCCTCCGTCGCGCCTCGGCCCACTGCCCGTGGTGGCGGTGCATCTCGATGCGGAGCTCGTCCAGTTCGGTGTCGGGCTCCGCCTCCCTTTCCGCATCGGCGAGCCGGGCGTCCGCCTCGTCCCAGCGGCCGGTGAGCTGCAGCACGTCGACGGCCCTGCGGCGCGCCCAGTCCGCCTCCGTACCGAGGGCGACGCACCGGTCCAGATCGGCCAGCGCGCGGTCGACCCGTCCCGTCGCCACGAGGACTCGCGCGCGCTGGCCGTAGGCCCATCCGTCCTCGGGATCCAGCTCCAGGGCGCGGTCGAGATGCGGGAGTGCCTCCTGGTAGGCCTTCTGTGCGCGCAGAACCGCTCCGAGGCCGGCGAGCGTGGGGTCGTAGTCGGGATTCAGATCCAGGACGCGGTGGAAGAGGACGATCGCTTCCTCGTACCGGCGGTCGAGCCGGTACTCCTCCCCCAGTTGGTGACTGAATGCGTCGACCTCGGGGTCGAGTTCGACGGCCCGGTGCAGGTCCTCGTACATACCCGCCCGGTCGCCCAGCCGGTCGCGTGCCTGGGAGCGTATCCACATGGCCCAGGAGTAGTCGGGCTTCAGCTCCACGGCACGGTCGAGGTCGTCCAAGGCCTCCTGGTCGCGGCCCAGCGCAAGCAGGGCCGCTCCCCTGCTGCCGAGCGCCGACGGGTAGTCGGGCTTGAGGGAGACGGCCCGGCCCAGTTCGGCCACGGCGTCCTCGAGACGACCCGCGCGACGGTAGGCGTCACCGCGTTCCGACGCGATCCAGGCCGCCTCGGGAGCCCGTGAGACCGCCAGGTCGAAGTCGGCGAACGCCTGGTCCGACTCTCCCCTGCTGCCGTGGAGACGCGCCTTGCGCACCAGCGTCCACAGGTCGTCGTCGATGCTCAGCGCGCGGTTGAAGTCGGCGAGCGAGGCGTCGTACTGCCCGAGCCCGTGTCGGCTCACGGCCCGCCCGGTCAGCGCGACCGCGTCGGTCGGATCGAGGGCGACGGCCCGGTCGAAATCGGCGACCGCCTCCTCGAAACGGGCCGCCAGCCGGTAGGTCTCCGCACGCTCGGCGATGATCCACCCGGTGTCGGGGGACAGTTCGGCCGCCCGGTCGAGGGCGCTCAGTGCCGCCGGGAAGTCGTCCATCAGCTGGAGGGTGAGGCCGCGACCGTAGTGGACCAGGTACTGCTGCGGATCGAGCTCGACCGCGTGGTCCAGATCCGCCAGGGCCCGTGCGTACTCCCGGCCGCGGCGCAGTTCCCTGGCCCGCAGCACATGGGCCATGGCCCGGCCGGCGCCGTCGAGTCCCGGACGGGCCAGGAGCAGGTCCATCGCCCTGATCACTCCGGTCTCGTCGTCCGCGAGCGCCTCGGCCAGTTCCCGCCCCCATTCGAGCAGGACCGGGTGGTCCGTCGCGGCACCCGCGTCCTGGAGCATCCGCGCCCAGCGGCGGCCGACGACCTCGTCCGCGTCGTGGCAGGCCTCGACGAGCCGTCGCAGCGCGTCGGCGAGCGCCGCGGGCGGGCGGGCGCAGAGCCGGTGATACGTCTCCTCCAGGAGCAGCGCGCGCCACTCCTCGTCCTCCCACAGGGCCTCGTCCTCCCGGCCGGCCTCGGAGTCGGCGCGCCACTCGTCGTAGGCCTCCGCAAGTTTCCGGTGCCGCGGCGCCCAGGTCCGCGGATGTTCGCGCCGCTCCAGCCTCAGCATCTGCGGCCGTACGACGTCGTGGTACTGCGTCCGCTCTCCGCCCTGGTCGACGAACGGCAGCCCCGTCAACCACTCGTACAGTTCGTCCCGTTCGTCGTCCGGGCGGTCGACCAGGACCCGGAAGACGTCCGCGTCCAGCCACCGGGGCAGCGCGCAGAGCGTGGCGACGTCCCGACGGGCCTTGGGTTCCCCGTCCAGGAACCGGCTCACCGCATTGCGGCTCGGATCGCGCACGCCCTCCGGACCGACCGGGGGTGTCTTCGCGAGCGTCGACACGAGGACGGGCAGCCCGCCCGTGAGCCGCAGCACCTCCTCGACCACCGGCTCGGCGACCACCCCGCGCGCGGCCAGCAGCCGCCTCGCCTCCTCGTCGGTGAACGGCTCCAGCGCGACGTCCGCCACGGAATACAGGCCGCCGCCGCGGGCGGAGTCCCGGGGGCTCTGCCCGGCGGTGACCACCACGAGGGTCGCCGGCAGCCGGCGGACCTCCTCGTCGCCCGTGAGCATCTCGTGCAGCCACGGTTCGAGATACGGTCCGGTCCGCTCGTACGTGTCGAAGAACAGCACGATCCACCGGCCGCCGGAGGCGGCGTCCCGCAGGTCGCGCAGCAGCAGCGGGGTGAGCACCTTCTCCGGTGTCAGCACCAGGTCCCGGTCGTCCTCGCTGCGGAACCGGGCGCCGAGCCCGGCCCACAGGCGGTCCGCTCCCTGGGCGAGCCGGTCCGCGGGGATACCTCTGGTGACCACACCGGCGAACGGGACGGTGGCGTCCACCAGACCGATACCCGCCTGCACGGCGGCCGTGCTGCCTGCCGACGCCGTCGGCGGCTCGGGGGCCGACGCGGCGAGGGCGGCCGCCTCCGCCTCGCGCCGCCGGTCACGGTAGGTGGCGAGCCGCCGCTCCAGTGCTCTCAACCTCCGGCTCTGGTCCGCGAACTGACGACACGTCACCTCCAGCGCCGCCGGCACGCTGCCGGCGCCCTCGCCGACGTACACCGTCAATGCGCCGCGCTCGCGCGCGAGATGGCGCCATTCCCGGATCAGCGAGGTCTTTCCCACGCCGGCGGGGCCGTGCACATGGAAGCGGAAGAAATGCCGGTCGTCGCCGGGCGGGATGTCGAAGTTCCGCAGGAACAGGTCCCGTTCGGCCTCCCGGCCCACGAATCCGGCCCGCACGCTCTGTTGATTCAGCTGCTGCAGCGACGGCTCCGTCTGCGCCACCGGTACGTCCTCTCGCCCGCGAACCCTGACTCCCACATTCTGGCTCACCGGGTGCGGGCGCACCGGTCGCCACGGGGAGAATGGCTGTCATGACCACCACCCCCCGAAACCCCCTGACCATCGCTGCCGCGCTGCTCACGGCGACCGTCGCCCTCTACATCGCCCTCGTCGCCTTCGGCAACATCACCGACTTCGGGACGAACCAGGCGTTCGTGCAGCACGTTCTGGCCATGGACACCACGTTCAAGGACGACGACCTGATGTGGAGAGCCGTCACCGACAAGGGCCTGCAGAACACCGCTTACGTCGCCATCATCGTCTGGGAGACCGTCGCCGCCCTGGTCCTGATCTACGGCACCTGGCTCTGGGCCCGGCGCGAGCAGGACCGGGCCCGTGCCGTGTCGACCTACGGCCTGCTGATGCTGCTGGTGCTCTTCGGTGCCGGATTCATCGCGGTCGGCGGCGAGTGGTTCTCCATGTGGCAGTCGAAGACCTGGAACGGACTCGACGCGGCGCTGCGGGTGTTCATGCTGAGCGGGGTCGTCCTGATCGTCGTGCAGCTGACCGGCCGGCGGGGCGAGGACTGAGCCTGTTCGCAGGCTCCGAGCCCCGGGCCTACTTGACGACGGCGACCTTCGTACCGGCCGTCCCGAACGTCCACATCGCCGCCCCGTCCGCCGTCCGCATCCGGATGCCGCCCGTCGGTGTCCCGGAGGCGGGCGGCGGTGAGGAGCCGTCGACGGCGTTGGAGAAGGCGATGTTGGAGCCGGACTGCACGGTGAAGTACACGATGTGCTCGATCTTCACGCCGTCCGAGCCGGTGATGGGGCCCTCGGACCGTGTGCCGACCGTGTAGGTCCCCGGCTCCGGGCTGACCGTCCCCGGCCACACGGCGAAGGTGCGCCGGGCCGCGTCGGCCGAGTCGATGAGCCAGACCGTCTTCTGCCCGAGCGAGTAGACGATACGGCGCCCGGTGCCGGAACCGTCCGGTACCGCGACCGGGCCCTTGGACTTGGTGGGCTTCGGGTGCGCCGGCGCCGACGCGCTGGGCCGGGCCGCGACCGCGTGCGGTTTCGGTCCCTTGTCGGCCTGCACGGCCAGGACGGAAACAGCGGCTATCGCTCCCACCGTCAGGCCGGTCACCCAGACCTTCGAGGCTGGCACGGCACGCATCTCCTCGGTTACAGGACCCCTCGGACCCGTTGGAACAGGGGTCCGATCATCGTACTGTGACGCCCTCGCTCCTCCGTCCGGACGGGATCGTCCGGGACGGGCTCAGTCCAGTACGGGCAGCAGCTCCGGAAGGTGCCCGTCGGACGCCGCCGCGGCCCGCTGCCGTTCCTCCGTCACCTCGCCGTACAGCGTCGTACGCGGCCTCGCCGGGCGGCCGGCCGCCTCCGCCACCGCGATCAGGTCCCGCACCGACTTGTAGGAGCCGTAGGAGGAGCCGGCCATCCGGGAGATCGTCTCCTCCATGAGGGTCCCGCCCAGGTCGTTGGCGCCGGAGCGGAGCATCTCCGCCGCGCCCTGGGTGCCCAGCTTCACCCAGCTGGTCTGGATGTTGGGGATGTGCGGGTGCAGGAGCAGACGGGCCATCGCCGTCACGGCCCGGTTGTCCCGCATCGTCGGGCCCGGGCGGGCGATCCCCGCCAGGTAGACCGGCGCGTTGGTGTGGATGAAGGGCAGGGTCACGAACTCCGTGAAGCCGCCGGTGCGTTGCTGGATGCCGGCCAGCGTGCGCAGGTGGCCGAGCCAGTGGCGGGGCTGGTCGACATGGCCGTACATCATCGTCGACGACGAGCGGATGCCCAGCTCGTGCGCCGTCGTGATCACCTCGATCCAGGTCGCCGTCGGCAGCTTGCCCTTCGTCAGGATCCAGCGCACCTCGTCGTCGAGGATCTCCGCGGCCGTGCCGGGGATGGAGCCGAGGCCCGCCTCCTTGGCGGCGCTCAGCCACTCGCGGATGGACATGCCGGTGCGGGTCGCGCCGTTGACGACCTCCATCGGGGAGAAGGCGTGCACGTGCATCCCGGGCACGCGTTCCTTGACCGCCTTCGCGATGTCGAAGTACGCCGTGCCCGGCAGGTCCGGGTGGATGCCGCCCTGCATGCACACCTCCACCGCGCCCACGTCCCAGGCCTGCCGGGCGCGGTCGGCGACCTGGTCCAGGGAGAGGGTGTAGGCGTCGGCGTCCGTGCGGCGCTGGGCGAAGGCACAGAAGCGGCAGCCCGTGTAGCAGACGTTGGTGAAGTTGATGTTGCGCGTGACGATGTACGTCACGTCGTCGCCGGCCACCGACTTGCGGACGTCGTCGGCGACCTGGCACAGCGCGTCCAGCGCCGGGCCGTCCGCGTGCAGCAGGGCCAGCGCCTCGGCGTCGGTGAGCCGGGTGGGGTCGTCGGCCGCCGTCGCCAGGGCCTGGCGGACGTCGGTGTCGATGCGCTCGGGGACCATGCCGGGGGCGGCCGCCTCGCGCAGTTCGGCCCAGTCGCCGTAGACCTCGTCGAAGTCGTCGCGGCGGTCGGAGGTACGGCCCTCGGTGTCGATGGCCGTGTGCAGATCCGTACGGCCGTAAGGGACGAACACCTCCTCCGGCTCCTGCCAGGCGTGGCCCTCGACCACCGCGTCCGGGCGGGCGAGGCCCGTCTCCGCGTCGGCCAGGGCGCTCACGTGCGGGCGCAGCCGCGGGTCCAGCCAGGGCTCGCCGCGCCGCACGAACTCCGGGTAGACGCAGAGGCGTTCGCGCAGTTCGAAGCCGGCCGCCGCGGACTTGGCCGCCAGCTCCTCGATCTGCGGCCAGGGGCGCTCGGGGTTGACGTGGTCGATGGTCAGCGGGGAGACCCCGCCCCAGTCGTCGATGCCGGCGCCGATCAGCCGCTCGTACTCGGAGTCGACCAGGTTGGGCGGTGCCTGCAGGCAGGCGCTCGGGCCCATGATGTGCCGGGCGACGGCCACCGTGGCCACCAGCTCGTCCAGTTCGGCGTCCGGCATGCCGCGCATCGCGGTGTCCGGCTTGGCGCGGAAGTTCTGGATGATCAGTTCCTGGATGCCGTGGTACGCCCGCGACACCTTCCGCAGCGCGAACAGCGACTCCGCCCGCTCCTCGTGACTCTCGCCGATGCCGATGAGGATGCCGGAGGTGAACGGGACGGAGGAGCGGCCGGCGTCCTCCAGCACCCGCAGGCGGACGGCCGGTTCCTTGTCCGGGGAGCCGTAATGGGGGCCGCCCGGCTCGGACCACAGCCGGGTCGCGGTCGTCTCCAGCATCATGCCCATCGACGGGGCGACCGGCTTCAGCCGCTGGAAGTCCGTCCACGACATGACGCCCGGGTTGAGGTGGGGCAGCAGGCCGGTCTCCTCCAGGATGCGGATGGAGACGGCGCGGACGTAGGCAATGGTGTCGTCGTAGCCGTGCGCGTCGAGCCACTCGCGCGCCTGCGGCCAGCGGTCCTCGGGCTTGTCGCCGAGGGTGATCAGGGCTTCCTTGCAGCCGAGGGCGGCGCCCTTGCGGGCGATGTCGAGGACCTCGTCCGGCGACATGAACATCCCGTGGCCTGCGCGGCGCAGCTTGCCGGGGACGGTGACGAAGGTGCAGTAGTGGCACTTGTCCCGGCACAGCCGGGTGAGCGGGATGAACACGCTCTTCGAGTACGTGATGACGCCGGGGCGGCCGGCCGCCTCCAGGCCCGCGTCACGGACCCGGGCGGCGGACGCGGCGAGGTCCTCGAGCGCCTCGCCGCGCGCCTGGAGCAGCACGGCCGCCTCGGCGGTGTCGAGCGCGACGCCGTCCCGGGCGCGTTTGAGGGCGCGACGCATGGAGTTCCCGGTCGGGCCGGTGCCGCCGGGGCGGTCGGAAGAGCCGGTTCCGGAGCTCACGGAAGTCGTCATCCTTCGAGCATACGGTCGAGCTGATCAGCGCCGGGAAGTCAGCCCAGGAAGGCCTGGTACCCCTCCAGCGCCCTGAACGCCTCCGTCTCCCCCGCCGGCGGCAGCTGCACCACCACCTCCTCGATGCCCAGGTCCGCGTAGTGCGCGAGCTTGCCGGGGCTGGGGTGGACGGCGTACGGGACGATCTGGAGGGCGGCCGGGTCGCGGCCCGCGTCCGCCCAGGCCGACCGCAGCACCGGCAGCGACTCGGTGAGGCCGCCCCCGCCGATCGGCATCCAGCCGTCGGCGTACGCGCAGATGTGGGAGAAGAGCTTGGGGCCGGCCGCGCCGCCGACGAAGGTGCGCGGGCCGACGACCGGGCCGCGCGGCTTCTGGACCGGCTTGGGGTGGACGTGCGAGGCCCGAACGCTGCCGAACTCGCCCTCGTACGCGGTCGGTTCCTCCGACCACAGGGCCCTCATCAGCGCCATCCGGTCGCGCACCAGCTCGCGCCGGGTCCGCCACTCGACGCCGTGGTCGGCGGCCTCCTCGACGTTCCAGCCGAAGCCGAGGCCGAGGGTGAAGCGGCCGCCGGAGAGGTGGTCGAGGGTCGCGATCTGCTTGGCGAGGGCGATCGGGTCGTGCTGCGCGACCAGCGTGATGCCGCTGCCGAGGCCGAGCCGCTCGGTGACCGCGGCCGCCTGGCCGAGCGCGACGAAGGGGTCGAGGGTGCGGCCGTACTCGGGCGGCAGCTCGCCGCCCGCCGGGTACGGCGTCGTCCGCTCCACCGGGATGTGGGTGTGCTCGGGCAGGTACAGCCCCGCGAAGCCGCGCTGTTCCAGCTCACGGGCGAGTCGGACGGGGGCGACGGTCTCGTCGGTGAGGAAGATCGTGACAGCGATACGCATGGGCCATCTGTACCGGGCAGGGGCGGAGAAGTCCATACCGACCAGTCGGCCCTATTTTCACGGAGAACGCGCGAAGAACTCCCGAATCCATGTACATGTCATATCGTCGAACCCCGATTCCCTCTCCGTTCACGGAAGTTCACACCCGGACACGAAGGTGGCTCGTATGTGTGAGGACGCCCACGGCATCGGACGACGCGCCCTGTTCGTGACGGGCACGGCCGCCGCGCTTACGTTGGGAAGCGTGAGCTTCGCGGCGGCCGACGGCCAGAACCAGGGGACGAAGACAGCGACGATTCGCGGCACTCTGCCCACCGGTTCGCCGGACTTCGTGTACGTACCCGTCGAAGTCCCCGCCGGTGTACGCGAGATCAAGGTCGCCTACACCTACGACAAGCCGTCCGTCCCGGCCGGCACCCAGGGCAACGCCCTCGACATCGGCATCTTCGACGAGCGCGGGACCGAGCCGGGCGGCCGGGGCTTCCGCGGCTGGTCGGGCGGGGCGCGCCCGGAGTTCTTCATCCGCGCGGACGACGCCACGCCGGGGTATGTCCCGGGGCCGGTGCGGGAGGGCACCTGGCATGTGGCGCTGGGGCCGTACACGGTCGCCCCGCAGGGGCTGTCGTACGAGCTGACGGTCACGCTGACCTACGGGGAGCCGGGCGAGACGCCGGCGCCCGTGTACCCGCCGGAGCGGGCGCGAGGGCGCGGCCGCGCCTGGTACCGGGGCGACTGCCACCTCCACTCCTGGTACTCCGACGGGCGGCGCACGCCCGCCGAGATCGCCGCCCTCGCGCGGGCGGCCGGGCTCGACTTCATCAACTCCTCGGACCACAACACCCATACCTCGCACCCCCATTGGGCCACCGAGGCGGGCGAGGACCTGCTGATCCTGCTCGGCGAGGAGATCACGACCCGCAACGGCCACGTCGTCGCGCTCGGCACCGAGCCCGGCACCTTCGTCGACTGGCGCTACCGGGCCCGTGACAACCGCTTCGGCAAGTACGCCCGGCAGATCCGGCGGGCCGGCGGCCTGGTGGTGCCGGCTCATCCGCACGCCACCTGCATCGGGTGCAACTGGAAGTTCGGGTTCGGCGAGGCGGACGCGATCGAGGTGTGGAACGGGCCGTACACGCCCGACGACGAGGTGGCGCTCGTGGAGTGGGACAACCTGCTGGTCGCCTCCGTGCGCGAGGGCCGCGAGTGGATCCCGGCCATGGGCAGCAGCGACGCGCACCGCGACCCGGACGCCGTCGGCCTCCCGCAGACCGTCGTCCTCGCCGACGACCTGACCCGCACCGCGATCCAGCACGGCATCCGCGCGGGCCGCTCCTACGTCGCCGAGTCGCAGAAGGTGTCACTGACCTTCACGGCGAGCGGGGACAAGGGGCAGCACGCCGGGATCGGCGAGCGTCTGGAGGTCGCCGCCGACACCCCGGTCACGGTCCGCGTGGAGGCCACCGGCGCCCCGCGCTGCACCATCCGCATCGTCACCGACCAGGGAGTACTCCTCACCAGCGACCCCCTCCCCGTCGCGGGTTCCGGCACCCTGGAATGGCACACAACTCCCGCCTACGCGGCCTACGTACGCGCCGAACTGCGCCACGAGACGGCGGCGGGCCCGGTGCCGGGGGCACTGGCGGCGTTCACGAATCCGATCTTCCTGGGGCGGCGCTAAGTTCCCTGCCGAACGGGTTCACAGACCATCGTTTTTTGCACGCCTTGGCGACTCCCTTACCTCTGCCATGCCCTTTCTCCCTAGTGTTTTGGGGTTGGCATGCGCACAGAGTGAAGCAATTGACGTGTTGGGTGTACGGGGTACGGGGGGCTGGTTCGGGTGTCGGACCTGAAGAAGGAAGCGACGTCGATGCACAAGGCGGCGTCGGGGCTGCGCGGGGTGGGGCATCACACGGCGGAGCCGTTGAAGCAGTTCACGGCGAGTCCCATGACCTGGGTGCGCTGGGGGCGTTGGGTTCGCTGCTGGGTGCCAAGGGCGAGATAGAGAAGGGCATGGCCACGCTCAGCAAGCTGACCAAACAGCTGGATGAGGAGTGGGAGGCGGAGGCGAAGCTGATGGGTGACGTCTCCACCGCGTTCGACCTGCTGGATATGCTGATCGCGGCGGCAGCCCAGGCGGGGAAGGGCTGAGCGGCAACACCATGGTCGATCTGAACCCTTTGCACTATGTGAACAAGTTCAACCATATGTTCGGCGACAATCTCGCCAGCGGTCTGGAGTTTTTGGGCATATCGGATCCGGCGGTGGATCCGGACGGGGTGCGGGAGATCGCCAAGAAGTGGCGGCATCTGGCCACCGGGCTGGACGACGCGGCGGAGGCGGCCCGTAAGTCCCTGTCCGGGGTGGAGTGGGAGGGCAAGGCGGCCAAGGCCTTCACCAAGCGCTCCAAGGCGGCCCGCAAGCAGGCCACGGACATGGCCCACTCGCTGCGCGAGGGCGGGAAGGCGCTGGACGATTGGCGCCGTCACGGACTTCACCTACGATCCCACCGGGCAGTTGGTAGAGGCTGTCGGACCGGCCGCGACGCTGTCCATCAGGCGCGACGCCGTCGGCAACGTCGTGGCAGAGACGGTGAACGGCCGGACCACGACCTACGGTCACGACGCCCTGGGGCGCCGCACCCATCGCATCACCCCGACCGGTGTGGTCAGCCACCGTGACTATGACGAGGTGGGCAGCCTGACCCGGTTGGTCACCGCCGACCGCACCACCGACTTCGCCCGCGATGCGGCAGGGCGTGAAACGGCCCGCCGCATCGGCGGGGCGATCACGCTGGCCAGCACCTACGACGGCCTGGGCCGCATGGTGACTCAGGCGGTCACAAGGGCGGACAGGGGCACGATCCAGCGCCGGGACTACTCCTACCGCGCGGACGACAACCCGTCCGCATCGATGACCAACTCAACGGCTCGCACCATTTCGACCTGGATGTCACTGGGCGCGTCGTCGGCGTGCGTGCGGCCGACTGGACCGAGTCCTATGCGTACGACGCGGCAGGCAACCAGACAGACGCCTCATGGCCCGCACGCCATCCCGGTCAGGAAGCCACCGGCCCCCGCTCATACACCGGAACCAGGATCAGGAGTGCCGGCGGCGTCCGCTACGAACACGACGGGGCAGGCCGCATCGTCCTTCGGCAGAAGACCCGACTGTCCCGGAAGCCGGACACCTGGCGGTACTGCTGGGACGCGGAAAACCGTCTCACCCAAGTCGTGACGCCCGACGGCACCGTCTGGCGTTACCGGTACGACCCCCTAGGGCGGCGCATCGCCGAGCAACGCCTTGGCGCAGACGGCCGGACGTTTGCCGAAGAGACCGGCTATACGTGGGACGGCACGACACTCTGTGAGCAGAGCTCCTCCGGGGCGTCGCCGACCGTGGTCACACTCACCTGGGACCACGAAGGTCTGCGCCCCCTCTCCCAGGTCGAGCGCATCACGACGGCCGAGGCCCCACAGGACGAGATCGACGCCCGGTTCTTCTCGATCGTCACGGATCTGGTCGGCACTCCGACCGAGCTGCTCGACGAGTCCGGCGGTGTTGCGTGGCGCTCGCGTGCCACGCTGTGGGGTGTCACCGCGTGGGAGACGCAGAGCAGCGCCTATACGCCCCTGCGATTCCCGGGCCAGTACTTCGACCCGGAAACCGCCCTCCACTACAACTACTTCCGCCACTACGACCCCGAGACTGCTCGCTACCTCACCCAGGACCCCCTCGGCCTGGATCCAGCGCCCAATCCGGACACGTATGTCGGCAACCCCCACACATGGACCGACCCACTCGGACTCTCCCCGTACAACATCCATGCCTCGGTCGCTTATCAGGACTGGGGGACCAAGGGTGCGCACATCCATATCAAGAACATGGAGGTGCGCATCAAGCCCGACGACAAGGGCGGGATCACGGGCGTGGGCATCAAGCTCAAGAACGGCACCGCCAGTGAGCAGCAAGTGCAGAAGGTGCTGGACGAGATCCATTCGAACCCGGCTCTCCGAAAGGACATCATCGACAAGGCCACGGCCGCACGTGATGCCATGAACAAGGGTGAGTACGGGATGGCCAAGAACAGGGCCGCAGAACTGCACTTCATCATTAAGGCGCTCGAAAAGATGAACAGGGCTGGCTGATGTCAGACATCGACTTCTACGTGATCGCGGCGACGCAGAACGCCGTGCTCGGCGTCCCTCTCGGCGCACCTCCGGAAGCCTGGGAGGGAGCGTTGGGCGGCGACTTCGTCGACGACGTCGAGAAGTCACTCATGCGGCGCGACTACGGCCTGGTCGAGATCTCCTTCACCAAGCGCCACGGCGCATGGGAATCCGTGTCGGTCTCGCTCCAGATCCACCGTCTGGCGCGGGGACTTGAGGACATGGTCCCGCCGCAACTCACTCAGAGGTACGGGGAGTTCTCCGAGCGGGTGAGGTTCGACCGGTTCCACACGGCGCTGCTGGCACGAGGCGGAGCCCTTGAGGAGGTCCCCGACGCTTCCCCAGGAGGGTTCGGTCACTTCCGGGAAGCCACGGCGGGATCCTCCGTGTACGTCGTCGAAGAGCCTCCCCACAGCGGGCTGGAGCCCGGCACCCTCTGGTCGATCGTGGCATCGGGCGGCTACCGGCCGTGAGTTCGGCATGGAGCGTTGACCGCAGGCGTCACGCCCGCTCCCGCAACACCACCACAGCCACCGCCGCCAGTCCCGCCGACACCGCCAGCGCGATGTCCGCGCCGTGCGCCAGGCCGCTGCCCGTCGACGTGGCGATCGCGACCGTCAGGACCACGCCCGCGCAGGAGCCGATGGAGCCGAAGGTCCGCTGGGCGCCGGAGCCCATGGCCGCGCGGGCTGTCGGGACCGACTCGACAGCCAGGAGGGGAAGGCGCGTTGAGGAGGACGGGCAGGAGACGGTGCCACGAGTGGGCGTCGAGGGCGCCGAGCATCGTGAGGACGCCGACCGCGTGCAGGGTGAAGCCGACGGCCAGTTGGTGGCGGGGCGGGACGCGGCCGGACAGGCGCTTGGCCTGGAGGGCGACCGTGAATGACAGCCCGGACCAGAGGAGATACAACCAGGCCGATCACCGCGAGGCCCGTGAACCCGCGGACGAGGCCAGGAAGCGCGGGTGGCGGAGAAGGGTTTTCGGGCGGGCCTGTGTGGTTAATCCGTCGTGCCATGATCGATCCAAGCGAGCTGCCTTCACCGCCCTGATCGACCTGTTGAAGTCATCCGCCGGACGGTGAGTCCAGATCCGCGACGACCGCCGCATGGTCCGACGGCCAGACGCCGTCGACCGGAGCGTCGCCCGCCCGGTGGACGGAACGGACCGTGCCGATGCCGTCCGGGCCCGCCGGGGCTCCCACGTGGATGTAGTCGATGCGGGCGCTCGGGCCGAGACCCGGGTGGACGTACTCGTTCGCGGTGTCGCAGGTGGCGGACGGCGCGGCCGGGTCGGCGTAGTCCCAGGCGTCGAAGAAGACCTGGCCCGGCACGACGGGCGCGGTGCGGAAGCCGCCGAAGAGACGGAGCTCGTCGGAGTCGGGCACCGCGTTGAAGTCCCCGGTGACGACGGGCGGGAAGCCGGTGCCGCCGCGGTGGGCGGCGACGAACTCGGCGAGCGCGGCGACCTGCGCGCGGCGTACGGCCGAGGCGTGCAGCGGCGAGGACAGGTGGACGGTGAAGAACGGCACGGGGTGGCCGGGGGCGTCCAGGCGGGCGTGCAGGGCGAGGCGCCCGTCGTCGACCTCCGCGGGCGCGGGCAGCCGCAGCACCTCCTGCTCGACGACCGGCCAGCGGCTCAGCACCGCGTTGCCGATCTCCACCCCCGTCTCCCCGATCCGCCGCTGCCAGCGCTCGGAGGCGGGCGAGGCGGCCCAGGCCCAGTGCAGACCGAGCTCCCCGGCGAGCCACTCGGCGAGGTTCTCACCGTCGGCGGACCACACCTCCTGAAGCCCCACGACATCGGGCCGCAGGTCCTCCAGCACGGAGAGAATGGCCTTCTGCCGTTCGGCCCAGGGACCGAAGCGCCACCACAGGTTCCAGGTCACCACCCGCATGAGGGCCACCGTCTTTCATAGAGCCACGTTCGAAGTTCCGTCAGGCGTCCGATTCCCCGTGAGGGACATTGAAGAGCATCAGCGCCGCCACGAGACAGGAGATCCGCAAACATGCCCCGCCACTCGGAGACCAGGTACCGCGCCGTCACGGCGTTCCAGCGCCGTCTCAACGCCGTCATGCGCCGCCTGCCCACCCATACGCTCCTGGAGACGACGGGCCGCACCTCGGGCCTGCCCCGCCGCACACCGGTCGGCGGCCGCCGGGTCGGCGACTCGTTCTGGCTGGTCTCGGAGTTCGGCGAACGTTCCCAGTACGTCCGGAACATCAAGGCCGACCCGCGGGTGCGCGTCCGGCTGCACGGCCACTGGCACACCGGCACGGCCCATCTCATGCCGGACGACGACCCGGTCGCGCGGCTGCGCAGCCTGCCCCGGATGAACAGCCTGGCCGTGCGGGCGGTCGGAGCGGCGCTGCTGACGGTGCGGGTGGATCTCGACCGGTGACGATCAGTCCACGCGCGCGTACAGCTCCAGCACGAGATCCCGTACGGCGTCCGGTGCGCGCAGGGTGGGCAGATGATCGCAGTCCGCGCGCCGCACCAGACGGCAGCCGGGGATCGCGGCGGCCATGTCCTCGTTGCAGCGGACGGTTCTGGGCATGTCCTGCTCGCCCAGCAGCAGTGTGCAGGGCATCGCGAGCTCGCCCAGGCGCGGGTAGGCCGGCGGGTCCTCCTGCTGATGCCCGTAGGTCGTGAACCAGGCCGGGATCGCCGCCCGCACCAGTTCGGCGGCCTCGGTGTCGGGAGGCGTACCGGCCGCCGCCCAGCTCTTCAGCGCCAGCGCGAGAAGCCCGTCCATGTCACCGGCCTTCGCCAACTCGCCTATTCTCGCCATCAGTTCGGGCATCTCTAGGCCCGGATGGCCGGTGATGCCCGGGACCAGCAGGGCGAGGGCGGCGACGCGCGCCGGGTCGTCCAGCGCGAGGCTGATCGCGGTGGCGCCGCCCATGCTCGAACCGGCCAGCACGGCACGCGGGACCTCGAAGTGGTCCAGGACAGCCCGCAGGTCGGCGGCGAGGGAGTACTTGGTGGTGGGGGCCGGCGACCTGCCGTACCCCCGGGAGTCGTAACGGATCACCCGGTACCGCTCGGCGAAGGACGGCGCGACGCCGTCCCAGACCCGGGAGTCGGCGATGCCGGGATGCAGCAGCACCAGCGGCAGGCCGTCACCGCCGGTGTCGTCGGCCCAGAGCTCGCCGCCCTCGGTCCGCACCATGTTTTCCATGCAACGACTGTCGCCGACGCCCGTGGGGGGCGCCAGCGGACGGTCGGCCAAGGTCGGCCTCAGCCCGGCCAGACGATGGCCTGTACCTCGCTGTAGGCGTGCAGGGCGTACGAGCCGACGTCGCGGCCGACGCCGCTTCTCTTGAACCCTCCGAAGGGCGCCTCCATGTTGCGTCCGACGGTGTTCACGCCGACCCCGCCGGCCCGCAGCCGCCGCGCCACGCGGAAGGCGCGGGCCACGTCTGCGGACCACACGTAGTCGATGAGCCCGTAGTCGCTGTCGTTGACGAGGGCGACGCCCTCCTCCTCGTCGTCGAAGGGGACGACCACGACCACCGGGCCGAAGATCTCCTCGCGGGCCACCCGCATGTCGTTGGTGCAGTCGGCGAGGAGGGCCGGGGCGACGTAGAACCCCCGCTCGTGCGCGGGCCGTTCGCCGCCGGTCACCACCACCGCGCCTTCCTTGCGCCCCAGTTCGACGTACGACTCCACCCGGTCCCGGTGCGCCGCGGAGATCACCGGGCCGACCACCGTGTCCGGTTCCCTGGGGTCTCCCACCTTCAACCGGCCCGCATGCGCGGCGAGTTGATCGACCAGGCGGTCGTAGATCCCCCGCTGCGCCAGCACCCGCGTCGGTGCCGTGCAGATCTGGCCGCTGTAGAAGGAGAAGGTGGTGCCGATTCCCGCCACCGCCGACGCCAGGTCCGCGTCGTCGAGGACGAGAGCCGCGCCCTTGCCGCCCAGCTCCATCAGCTGGCGTTTCATGTCCCGGCCGCACACCTCGGCGATACGCTGCCCGACCGCCGTGGAGCCGGTGAAGCTCACCATGTCGACGTCGGGCGACTCCACCGCCGCCTGGCCGACCGAGGCCGACCGCCCGCAGACCACGTTCACCACGCCCGGCGGCACGCCCGCCGCCTCCAGGGCCTCCGCCATCCGGTACACCGACAGCGGATCCTGCGGGGCCGGCTTCACGACCACCGTGTTGCCCATGGCCAGCGCGGGGGCGATCTTGCCCGCCGGGTTCGCCCACGGGTTGTTGTACGACGTGATGCAGGTGACGACGCCGACCGGCTGGCGCACGGCCAGCGCGCCCATGACGGCCGCCCTGCCCATCGGCCCGGCCTCGTTGACCTGCGGCGCGATCGGCCACTCGGCGGGCTCCACGCGCGCGTAGCGCCGGAACCGGGCCATGCCCACCCCGACCTGCATCGCGCGCGCCGTCCCGGTGGTGGCTCCGGTCTCCGCCCGCGCCAGCTCGGCGTACGGCGCGAAGTGGGTGCCGATGATGTCCGCCGCGCGGCCGAGGACCGCCGCCCGCTCCTCGGGCGGGGTCCTCGACCACGGTCCGAAGGCCTCGCGGGCCGCGGCACAGGCCGCGTGCACCTGATCCCGCGAGGCCTCCGGAGCCCGGCCGACGGTCTCCTCCGTCGCCGGGTCCGTGACGTCGTAGTGCCCGCCGTCGGGCTCGACCCACTCGCCCCCGACGAACAGCCGCTGCCCGTCGGCCACTTGGCTCACCGGGTGCTCACCGTCCTCGTGTCCCGCCCGGACCTGAGCACCGTGCCCGGTACGGCGCCGCTCACCACGTCGTCCCGGATCGCCTCGACCCCGTTGACCCACACGGCCCGTACCCCGATCGCTTTGGCGTCGAGGCGCGGGCTGTCACCCGGCAGGTCGTGCACCAGGGTGGCCTGGCCCGCGTCGATCCGTTCCGGGTCGAAGAGCACCAGGTCCGCATGGAAGCCCTCCTCCACCCGCCCTCGCTCGCGCAGCCCGAACAGCCGCGCCGGGTCGTCGGTCAGCATCTTCACGGCCTGTTCCAGACCGACCAGCTTGCGGCGGCGCAGACAGTCGCCGAGGAACCTCGTCGTGTACGGCGCCCCGCACATGCGGTCCAGGTGCGCGCCCGCGTCGGACCCGCCGAGCAGGACGTCCTCGTGCTGCCAGGTCTCGGCCCGCAGCGCCCAGGACGCCGGGTCGTTGTCGGTGGGCATCGGCCACAGGACCGTCCGCAGGTCGTCGGCGGCGCAGATCTCGACCAGGCAGTGGAAGGGTTCGAGCCCCCGCTCCTCCGCGATGTCCCGCACCACCCGCCCGGACAGCCCCTCGTTGGCCTCGCTGTAGGTGTCGCCGATGACGTACCGCCCGAAGTTCGCGAGCCGCCGGAAGACGCCCGCCTCCTTCGACCGGGCGCGCCGCAGCATCTCGGCCCGCACGTCGGCGTCCCGCAGCCTGGCGATCCGCTCCGGGACCGGCAGTCCCAGGATCGGCCCCCAGCCGGGTATCAGGTTCAGCGCGCAGAACGTGCCGAGCGACATGTTCATCGGTGTCAGGATCGGCATGGTCAGCGCGACGACCCGGCCGCCCGCCTTGCGGGCCCGCTCGCTCGCGAACAGCTGCCGGGGCACGCGCTCGGGGACGGCCGCGTCCACGGTCAGCACGTTCCAGTTCAGGGGCCGCCCGGCCGTGGCGCTCATCTCCACGAACAGATCGATCTCCGCGTCGCTGAACTGGTCCAGGCAGCCCGCGACGATCGCCTCGATCTGCGTCCCCTCGTGCTCACCGACGGCCTTCGAGAGCGCGATCAGCTCCGCGGGCTTCGCGTGCCGCGAGGCCACGGGCTGTCCGTCGCCGTCGGAGTGGGTGGAGGACTGGGTGGTGGAGAACCCCCAGGCACCGGCGTCCATGGCCTCGTGCAGCAGCCGTACGATCTCGGCGAGTTGCTCCTCACTGGCCTGCCCGCCGACCGCGTCCGGCCCCATCACATGGCGCCGCAGCGCACAATGCCCCACCATGAAGCCCGCGTTGACCGCGATCCGCCCCTCGAGGGAGTCGAGATACTCCCCGAAGGTGTGCCAGCTCCAGGGCGCCCCGTCCTCCAGCGCCACCAGCGACATGCCCTCCACCTTGGACATCATCCGCCGGGTGTAGTCGGCGTCCTCGGGCCGGGACGGGTTCAAGGGGGCGAGCGTGAAGCCGCAGTTGCCGGCGGCGACGGTCGTCACCCCGTGATTGAGCGACGGGGTGGCGTACGGATCCCAGAACAGCTGGGCGTCGTAGTGCGTGTGCGGATCGACGAACCCGGGCGCGAGGACGAGCCCGGAGGCATCCTCGCTGCTGCGGGCCTCCTCGGTGACGGCACCGACGACGGCGATCCGCCCGTCCCGGATGCCGACGTCGGCGGTGAACGCGGGTGCGCCCGTCCCGTCCACGACGGTCGCGCCCTTGATCAGGTGGTCGAGCATGGAACGCGAACCCCCTTACACAGCCTGGCGGAACCGGGACGTCCGGTGAACAGGATCCGTATCGATCTTCGGGATCACATGCTCCCCGATCAGGGAAATCGTCTGCAGCGTCTCCTCCTTCGGCACCCCCACCGGCAGCCCGAAGCTCAGCTGGTCCGCCCCGGCCTGCTCCCACCGCTTGCACTGGGTGAACACCTCGTCCGGGTCGCCGCAGATCAGCAGCTCCTCCTCGATCAGCAGCTCCACGAACTCGGGGGTGTACTCGGGCAGCGTCTCCGGCCACACCGGGAACCCCTCGGGCCGCGGGAAGGTGTCGTGGTACCGGAACACCAGCGAGGGCAGATAGTGCAGCCCGCCGTGCACCGCGATGTCGATCGCCTCCGCGTGCGTCGGCGCGCAGATCGCCGTCGTCGTCACCATCACGTTGTCGTTGACGAAGTCCCCGATGGGCTCCGCGTTCACGACCGCCGTCTTGTACTGCTCCAGCACCCACTCCATGTCGGAGACCTTCTGGATGCTGAACCCCAGCACCCCGAGGCCCTTTCTCGCGGCCATCGCGTACGACGGCGGCGACCCGGCGGCGTACCACATGGCGGGGTGCGACTTCCCGTACGGCTTCGGCAGGACCTTGCGCGGCGGCAGCTGCCAGTGCTTGCCCTGGAAGCCGGTGTACTCGTCCTGGAGCCACATCTTCGGGAACTCGGCGATCGTCTCCTCCCAGATCTCCTTCGTGTAGTTCATATCGGTCACGCCCGGTATGAACCCGAGGATCTCGTGCGAGCCGGCCCCGCGGCCGCTGCCGAACTCGAAGCGGTTCTCGGTGAGGTGGTCGAGCATCGCGACCTTCTCGGCCACCTTCACCGGGTGGTTGACCTGGGCGAGCGGGTTGAAGATCCCGGAGCCGAGGTGGATGCGGTCCGTGGCGTGCGCCAGGTACCCGAGGAAGACGTCGTTGGCGGAGAGGTGCGAGTACTCCTCCAGGAAGTGGTGCTCGGACGCCCAGGCGTACTTGAAGCCCGACCTGTCCGCCTGGATGACGTACTCGGTCTCCTCCATCAGCGCCTTGTGTTCGGCGAGCGGGTCGGTCTCGGCGCGCTTGCCCACGTATCCCTGTACAAAGAGCCCGAATTCCAAGGCGGGTCACCATCCCTACGTTCCTGACGCACCGTCAGATTCTCTGCCGCCGAACTGTTGCACCGCCCGCATGCACCGTCAATAGCTGACAGCCAGTCAGATGCGGGTCAGACGACGGACACCCCCGCCAGCCAGCCCCCGTCGATCACGAACGGCTGCCCGGTGATGTAGGAGGAGTCGTCGCAGGTGAGGAAGAGGGCCAGGCGGGCCACCTCCTCCGGCCGCCCGATCCGGCCGAGCGGCACGAGCTTGCGGTACAGCTCGTCCAGCGCCCGGCTCGTCCCCTCCGCGTCCGCCGTCGGGTCCAGCTGTGCGGGGTTGGACATCGCGGTGTCGATCGCGCCGGGGCACATCGCGTTGACCCGGATGCGCCGGTCGGCGAGTTCCAGGGCGGCGACGCGGGTGAGGCCGAGGATGGCGTGCTTGGTGGCGGCGTAGGAGCCCACGGCGGCCATGCCGGTCACAGCCGTGTAGGAGGCGGTGTTGACGATCGTGCCGCCGTCCTCCATCACCGGCGCCACCGTCTTCATGCCGAGGAAGCAGCCGACCTGGTTGACCTGCACGACCTGCATGAACTCGTCGAGGGGGGTGTCGAGCAGGGAGTTGAAGCGCAGGATGCCGGCGTTGTTGACCAGGCCGTCGATCCGGCCGAAGGCGTTCTTGACCGCGCCGGCGGCCGACCGCCACTCGTCCTCCCGGCTCACGTCCAGGTGGACGTAGCGGGCGCCCAGCTCTTCGGCGAGCGCCCCGCCCTGTTCGTCCAGGACGTCGGCGACCACGACCTCGGCCCCTTCCGCTCTGAACAGACGGGCCTCCTGCTCGCCCTGTCCGCGCGCCGCCCCGGTGACGATCACGACGCGTCCGTCCAGCTTGCCCATGCCGTACTCCTCAGAGGTGGGGCGCCACATCGGCGCCGAACGCGGCCATCTGGTCGGTGAGTTCGCTCCGGCTGCGGCAGCGGAACCGCACCTGGATCTGGTGCACGCCCATCGCGCGGTACGCCCGCAGTGACTCCGCGAGCCGGTCCGGGGGGCCGGCGAGGGTGCGCCGCCCGACGTCCCAGTCGGGCGCGCCGACGTACAGCGGCTCGGTGATGGCGCCCACCGTGATCGGCTCCTCGACGCCGGCCTCGGCGCGCAGCCGTGCCAGCCTGGTGATCTGCTGGGGCAGGCGGTCGCGCGGGTCGCCCTGCGGCAGCCAGCCGTCGCCCTTGAGGGCGGCCCGGCGCACCGCGGCGGGCGAGGAGCCGCCGACCCAGACGGGGACCTTCTCCTGGGCCGGCCTCGGCCGCTGGCCCAGGCCCTCGAAGTCGTAGACCTTGCCGTGGTGTTCGGGGAACTCCTGCGGGCCGAGCGCGGCGCGCAGGGCGTCGATGGACTCGTCGAGCACGGCGCCGCGCCGCTCGAAGTCGGCGCCGAGGACGTCGAACTCCTCCCGCACATGCCCGGCCCCGACGCCCAGGATCAGCCGGCCCGCGCTGAGGTGGTCGAGGGTCGCGTACTGCTTGGCGGTCAGCAGGGGGTGCCGCAGCCCCACGACGGCGACGTGGCTGAGCAGCCGCACGCGTTCGGTCACGCCCGCGAGGAAGGCGAGGGTGGCCACGGGGTCGTACCAGACGGTGCTCATGGCGTCGGCCAGGCGGCGCGGGATGGCGACGTGGTCGCAGCTCGCGACGTAGTCGAAGCCGGCGCGCTCGGCGGTGCGGGCGATCTCCACCAGGTCCCCGGGGCCTGCGCCGGCCTCCCAGCCCTCGGCGTAGATCGTGCTCTGCGACTGGACGGGCAGCTGTATCCCGTAGACGAGGCCGGCGCTCACCGCGCCCCGCTCCACAGTCCGTCGGCGGTCAGGCCCAGCAGGTCGATGGCGTTGCCCCGCACGATCCGCTCCACCACGTCCGGTGCCAGGTGACCCATCTGCGCCTCGCCGACCTCGCGGGACTTGGGCCAGGTGGAGTCGGAGTGCGGGTAGTCGGTCTCGTACAGGACGTTGGCCAGGCCGATGGCGTCGAGGTTCTTCAGCCCGAAGGCGTCGTCGAAGAAGCACCCGAAGACATGCTCGGCGAAGAGTTCGGACGGCGGGCGGTGGACCTTGTCGGCGACGCCGCCCCAGCCGCGGTTCTCCTCCCACACGACGTCGGCGCGCTCCAGGATGTAAGGGATCCAGCCGATCTGGCCCTCGGCGTACATCACCTTCAGGTTCGGGAAGCGCTCGAACTTGCCGCTCATCAGCCAGTCGACCATGGAGAAGCAGCAGTTGGCGAAGGTGATGGTCGAACCGACCGCGGGCGGGGCGTCCTTGGACGTGGAGGGCATCCGGCTGCTGGAGCCGATGTGCATGGCGACGACCGTGCCGGTCTCGTCGCAGGCGGCGAGGAAGGGGTCCCACTCGTCGCCGTGGATCGAGGGCAGGCCCAGGTAGGGCGGTATCTCGGAGAAGGCGACCGCACGGACCCCGCGGGCCGCGTTGCGCCGCACCTCGGCGGCCGCGAGCTCGGGGTCCCACAGGGGTATGAGCGTGAGGGGTATCAGCCGGCCCTGCGCCTTGGGGCCGCACCACTCCTCCACCATCCAGTCGTTGTACGCCCGCACGCACAGCAGCCCGAGTTCGCGGTCCTTGGCCTCGGTGAAGGTCTGCCCGCAGAAGCGCGGGAAGGTCGGGAAGCAGACGGCGGACTGGACGTGGTTGACGTCCATGTCGGCGAGGCGCTGCGGGACGTCGTGGGAGCCGGGCCGCATCTGCTCGTAGGTGATGATCTCCAGCTTGATCTCGTCCCTGCTGTAGCCGACCGCCGTGTCCAGGCGGGTGAGCGGGCGGTGCAGGTCCTCGTAGACCCACCAGTCGCCGATCGGGCCGTCGTCGCCGGGCGCGCCCATCACCGGCCTGAACCGCCCGCCCAGGAAGGACATCTCCTTCAGCGGGGCGCGCACGATTCGCGGTCCGGTGTCCTGGTACTTCTTCGGCAGGCGACTGGTCCAGACGTCGGCGGGCTCCACGGTGTGGTCGTCGACGGAGATGATCAGGGGAAACGTGGGCTGGGTGCCGGGTTGGGTGTCCATGGCGGCCACGGTAGCGCTGATCTGACGGTCCGTCAGCTATGCGGTTGCGGGGATCTTGCCGTCCGGGTCTGTCCGGAAGTGTGCGAAGACCGGGTGTGGACCTTGTGACATCCCGCGCGTCTGTCTGTGAGCGCACCCTCCACAGCTGACGCATCCGCCATGGACAAGGCAGACTGACGGAGTTGCTCGATGGGTCTGGGGGGAACGGCGATGGACGGTGTACCGCGAGTGCCGGAGCAGAGGCGTGCCGGCTCCTCGGCGGAGCCTGCCGCGCTGAGCTTCGCCGTGCTCGGACCGGTACGGGCCCGGCGCGGCGATGAGGCCGTCGGCACCGGCTCCCCCCAGCAACGCGCCCTGCTCGCCGCCCTGCTGCTGCGCGAGGGCCGCACCGCGACCGCCGCCGAGCTGATCGACGCCCTGTGGGGCGAGGAGCCGCCGTCGCAGGCGCTCGCGGCGCTGCGGACGTACGCCTCCCGGCTGCGCAAGGTGCTGGACCCCGGGGTCCTGGTGAGCGAGTCGGGCGGGTACGCGGTGCGCGGGCTCGGCGAGGGCGCGCTGGACCTGGCGGTGGCGCAGGAGCTGGCGGCCGAGGCGGAGAAGGCCCGCGGCGCCGGTGATCCCGGTCGCGCGCGTGCGGCGCTGGGCCGCGCCCTCGCACTGTGGGACGGCGAGGCGCTGGCCGGGGTGCCGGGCCCGTACGCGGACGCGCAGCGGGTCAGGCTGGAGGAGTGGCGGCTGCAACTCCTGGAGTCCCGGCTGGACATGGACCTGGAGCAGGGGTGCCATGCGGAGGCCGTCTCGGAGCTGACCGCGCTGACCGCCGAGCACCCCCTGCGCGAGCGGCTGCGCGAGCTGCTGATGCTGGCGCTGTACCGCAGCGGCCGGCAGGCGGAGGCTCTGGCCGTCTACACGGACACCCGGCAGCTGCTGGCCGACGAGCTGGGCGTGGACCCGCGGCCCGGCCTGCGCGCACTCCAGCAGCGGATCCTCAGGGCGGACCCGGGCCTCGCGGAGCCGTCCTCCCCGGCACCCGAACCGGCCGTCGCGCCGGTGCGGCCCGCCCAGCTCCCCGCCACCGTGCCCGACTTCACCGGCCGTTCGGTCTTCGTGGCCGAACTGGGCGAGGTGCTGGCCTCGGCCGAGGGCCGCGTCATGGCCGTCTCGGCGGTCGCGGGCATCGGCGGCGTGGGCAAGACGACCCTGGCGGTGCACGTCGCCCACCGGGCCCGGGCCGCCTTCCCGGACGGACAGCTGTACGTCGACCTGCAGGGCGCCGGGGCCGCCTCGGCGGAGCCGGAGACCGTGCTGGGCTCCTTCCTGCGCGCGCTCGGCACGGTGGACTCGGCGATCCCGGACTCCCTGGAGGAGCGCGCGGCGCTGTACCGCTCGGTGCTGGACGGCCGCCGCGTGCTGGTGCTGCTGGACAACGCCCGCGACGCGGCACAGGTGCGGCCCCTGCTGCCCGGCACGGAGGGCTGCGCGGCCCTGGTGACGTCACGGGTGCGGATGGTCGACCTGGCCGGCGCGCACCTGGTGGACCTGGACGTGATGTCGCCGGACGAGGCGCTGTCGTTGTTCACGAAGATCGTCGGCGAGGAACGGGTGGCGTCGGAGCGGGAGGCCGCCCTGGACGTCGTCGCGGCCTGCGGCTTCCTCCCGCTGGCCATCCGTATCGCGGCCTCCCGGCTGGCGGCCCGCCGTACCTGGACCGTCTCGGTCCTCGCCGCGAAGCTGGCGGACGAGCGCCGCCGCCTGGACGAGCTCCAGGCCGGCGACCTCGCGGTCAAGGCGACCTTCGAACTCGGCTACGGTGCGCTGGAGCCGCCCCAGGCGCGGGCGTTCAGGCTGCTGGGCCTGGCGGACGGCCCGGACATCTCGCTCGCGGCGGCCGCGGCGGTGCTCGACCTGCCGCCGGAGGAGACGGAGGACCTGCTGGAGTCCCTCGTCGACACCTCCCTGCTGGAGTCGGCGGCACCCGGCCGCTACCGCTACCACGATCTGGTCCGGCTCTACGCGCGTGCGTGCGCCGAGCGCGACGAGTGGCCGCCGAGCGAGGGGGCATCTACCACGCCTTTCGGGCAGTGGGGGAAACTCGCGGCGATGTCCCGGCTGCTGGACTTCTACCTGGCCACGGCGGCCGGGGTGTACGCGATGGAGCGTCCGGGCGACCGGCTGGTGGACCACCTGGAGCCCACCTCCTACCCGGGCCTCGAATTCGGCGACCGGCACGGGGCGCAGGACTGGCTGTACGCGGAGGCGGTCTGCCTGCTGGCCTGCGCGGCGCAGTGCGCGGGACGGGCCGAGACCCTCCCGCGCGCCATCGACCTGCTCTGGGCCGCGCACGACCTGTCCGAGTCGGGCGCCAACTCCAAGGGCTACGAGGCGACCTCGAAGGCCCTGCTGGAGTCGGCCCGGCTGCACGGCGACCCACGGTCCGAGGCGCGCGCCCTGACGACGCTGGTCAACGTCCATCACGTCAGCGGCCGATTCGAGCAGGCGGCCCAGGAGGCCGAGCGGGCCACGCTCCTCGCGCAGCAGGCGGGTGACCTCCTGCCGGTCTGCTGGGCGAGCAACGCGCGCGGCATCATCGCGCTCTACCAGAGCCGCCACCAGGACGGCGAGGAACACCTCTCGCAGGCCATCGGGCACTTCCGCACGCTGGGCGACCGTCCCGGCGAGGCCAGCGCCCTGTGCAACCTCTCCCGCATCCACCTCGCCACCGGGCGCACGGGCAGCGCGGTCGCGCTCGCCCGCGAGGGCATCGAGATCTACGACGCCATGGGCAACTCCATGCGCGGGGCCAACGCCCGGTACGCGCTAGGCCTGGCGCTCACCCAGAGCGGCGAGCTGGACTCCGCGGCCGAGCGGCTGCACGAGGCGCTGGAGGTGTTCCGGGACAGCCGCCAGCGTCTGTGGGAGGGCATGAGCCTGTTCCGCCTGGCCGAGGTCGACCTCGCCGCCCGGCGCCCCGCGCAGGCCGCCGCAGGCGCCGAGATGGCGCTGACCGTGCTGCGCGGCATCGGCGGCGAGTGGCGCCGGGGCAACGTCCTGACCGTCCTCGGCCGCGCCCTCAGCGGCATCGGCCAGACCGGCCGCGCGCAGGTCTGCTGGCATGAAGCCATGGGGATCTACGAGGAGTTGGGCTCGCCGGAGGCCGCGGAGGTGCGGGCCCTGCTGACGCCCGTGCAGGCGGCCTGACGGTTCACGCCGAGGCGTTCATCGTTCGTTTATCGCCGCGCGCCATGCTGGGCGCAGTCGATCCGTCGCGTCGGGGGGCAGACGGGTCACTGCTGAGGGGCCTCCACCAGGCAACTGGTGTGAGCGCCCACGAAGGGCCCGTCCGGCCGCCCTCGGGGGAGTGACCGGGCGGGCCCTGCCGATCCATCCATGTGATCCGTCCCGAAGGGGAGTTGACGACCATGAGCGACAAGCTCAAGCCGGCCGATCTGCACGCCACCGGCACCACCGACGGCGAGGTGACGACCCAGGACCTGCACGCCACGGACGAGCCCGTGACGACGGACGACCTGCACGCCACCGACGAGCCCGTCGAGACCAAGGACCTGCACGCCACCTCGGAGCCGTTCAAGCCGGCCGAGTAGGGCTCCCCGCAAGGGGATCGGCCGCGGCGGCGCGGAGGGGAGCCGCCGCGGCCGTTGCACGTCCGCAGCGCGGCCTAGCGCGCACGGCCGCGCAGCTCCCCCTTGACCACCTTGCCGCTCGCGTTGCGCGGCAGCTCCGCGAGGAACTCCACCTGCCGCGGCACCTTGTAGTTGGCCATCTCCCGCCGGGCCCAGGCGATCAGGTCGTCGCCGGTGAGCACCGAGCCGGCCCGTCTGACGACGTAGGCCCTGCCGACCTCGCCCAGCCGCGGGTCCGGTACGCCGACGACCGCGACGTCCGCCACCGCCGGGTGCAGGCCGAGCAGTTGCTCTATCTCCGCCGGGTAGGCGTTGAAGCCGCCGACGATGAACATGTCCTTGATGCGGTCGGTGATGCGCAGGTTGCCGTCCGCGTCCAGCACGCCCACGTCCCCGGTGCGCAGCCAGCCGTCCTCCGTCAGTGTCCGCTCCGTGGCCGCCGCGTCCTCGTAGTAGCCGCGCATGACGTTGAAGCCGCGCACCAGGACCTCGCCGGGCCGCCCGTCCGGCGCCTCCACCCGCACCTCCGTGCCCGGGATCGCCCGCCCGGACGTCGAGGCGATGACCGCCGGGGAGTCGCCGCGCCGGCACATCGTCACGATCCCGCTGGCCTCCGAGAGGCCGTACGCCGTCAGGACCGTCTCCACGCCCAGCTCCCCGCGCAGCCGCTCCACCAGTTGCAGGGGCACCACCGCGGCGCCCGTCACCACCAGCCGCAGCGCCGAGAGGTCGTGGGTGTCACGGGCGGGATGGTCCAGCAGGGACTGGTGCAGGGTCGGCGGGCCCGGCAGCACCGACACCCGTTCCGAGGCGATGTTCGCCAGCACGGTGTCGATGTCGAAGACCGGCTGGGGGATCATCGTCGCCCCGCGCATCAGACAGGCCAGCACGCCGGCCTTGTAGCCGAAGGTGTGGAAGAAGGGGTTCACGATCAGATAGCGGTCGCCCCGCCTGAGTCCGGCGAGGTCGCACCAGATCTCGTATGCCCTGAGCGTCTGCGCGTGCGTGATCACCGCACCCTTGGGGCGGCCCGTCGTGCCGGAGGTGAAGACGATGTCCGACGGCAGGGACCCGTCCACGGCCGCCTCGCGCGCCCGCACCTCGGCCCCGCTCACCCCGTCACCGCCGGCCAGGAAGTCCTTCCAGGTGCGGAAGTCCGCGGGCGCGTCGTCGGACAGCACCACCACCTGCTCCAGGTCGGGCAGCCCCGGTCCCTTGGCGATCTCCCGCCGCAGCGACGCCACGTACGACGTCCCCAGGAACGTGCCGGTCACGAACAGCAGCCGCGCCCCGCTGCGCCGCAGCACGTCGGCCGCCTCACCGCCCTTGAAGCGGGTGTTCAGCGGCACCAGCACCGCCCCGGCCGACACCGCGCCGAGCGCCGCCACGATCCAGTCCAGCGAGTTCGGGGCCCAGAGGGCGACCCGGTCGCCGGGCGCGACCCCGCCCGCCATGCAGGCTGCCGCCGACCGCTCGACGCGGGCGCCGAGTTCGGCGTACGAGACCCGTGTCCGTCCGTCCACCACCGCCTCGACGTCCGCGTACCGGCCGGCCGCGGACCGGACCAGCTCCGGGATGCTCCCCCACTCCAAGTCACCGCGCACCACGACCTCCAGACCCACTAGCTGACTACCCGTCAGATTAGCTGTAGCCTGACGCCCTGTCAGCAGCCGCTTCAGCATGCGGAGGTGCGCGCAGCATGTCGTCAGGCATCGGCCTCAAGGACGCCACCGCGATCGTCGGAATAGGTCAGACACCCTTCGCCAAGAACCTTCCGGACGACGAGAGAACCCTGGCCTGCCGGGCCGTTCTCGCCGCCCTCGACGACGCGGGCATCGATCCCGGCGAGGTCGACGCCCTCGCCTCGTACACCATGGAGGAGACGGACGAGGTCGAACTGGCGAAGGCCGTCGGCTTCGGCGACCTCACCTTCTTCAGCAAGGTCGGGTACGGCGGCGGCGGTTCGTGCGCCACCGTCGCGCACCTGGCCACCGCCATCGCCACCGGACAGGCGGGCGTCGGCGTCGCCTGGCGCTCCCGCAAGCGCGGCAGCGGACCCCGGCCCTGGCGCAACACCACCGTCCAACTGCCCACGCCCGCCCAGTGGACGCGGCCGTTCGGCCTGCTGCGGCCGGTCGACGAGATCGCCATGCTCGCCCGCCGCTACATGCACGAGTTCGGCGCCACCCGCGACCATCTCTTCAACGTCGCCCTCGCCTGCCGCAACCGGGCCAACCAGAACCCCGGCGCGATCATGTACGAGCGGCCCCTGACCCGCGAGATGTACATGACCTCCCGCTGGATCAGCGAGCCGCTGTGCCTCTTCGACAACTGCCTGGAGACGGACGGCGCGCTGGCGTGCGTGATCGTCTCCGCGGAACGGGCGCGCGACTGCCGCCGCACCCCCGTCTACGTCCACTCCGCCGCGCAGGGCCTGCCCGCCCAGCACCACGGCATGGTCAACTACTGGAACGACGACCCGCTCACCGGCCCCGCCTGGGCCGCCGCCCGGCACCTGTGGAAGCACGCCGACTTCACGCCCGAGGACGTGGACGTCGCCCAGATCTACGACGCGTTCACGGCGCTCATACCGCTCTCCCTGGAGGGCTACGGCTTCTGCGGCCGGGGCGAGGGCGGCGCGTTCACCGAGCAGGGCGCCCTGGAGATCGGCGGCCGGCTGCCGATGAACACCGGGGGCGGCGGGCTCAGCGAGGCGTACGTCCACGGCTTCAACCTCATCAACGAGGGCGTCAAGCAGCTCCGCGGCACCAGCACCGCGCAGGTCCCCGGCGCCGCCACCTGCCTCGTCACCGCCGGTGAGGGCGTCCCCACCTCCGCGCTGCTCCTGAGGAGTTGATCCACGGTGCTCTCCCCCGTCACCGACACCGACGGCGCCCCCTTCTGGGGCTATGCGCGCCAGGGCGAACTCCGCGTCCAGGCCTGCACCCCCTGCGGCGAGCTGCGCTTCCCGCCCCGCCCCTGCTGCCCGCACTGCCACTCCTTCGAGAGCGGGTGGCGCAGGCTCTGCGGCCACGGCCGCATCTGGTCCTACGTCGTCCCGCACCCGCCCCTGCTGCCCGACTACGCCGAGCAGGCGCCGTACAACGTCGTCGTCGTCGAGCTCGTCGAGGCACCGCGAATCCGGCTGGTCGGCAACCTGGTCGCCGAGGCGGGCGCGCGCCTCGACTCCGTGCCGCCCGAGCGCATCCGGATCGGCGCCAGGGTGCAGGTCGTGTTCGGCGCGGACGGGCTGCCGCAGTGGGTCCTGGAGCGCGCATGACGACGGCCGTGCGGCTCACCGCCGACAAGGACACCGGCGTCGCGGTCGTCACCCTCGACCGTCCGGACCGGCTGAACGCCGTCGACCTCACCATGCGGGACGAACTGTGCGAGGTCTGGCGGGAGTTGCGGTTCGACGACTCCGTGCGGGCCGTCGTCCTGACCGGGGCGGGCGAGCGGGCCTTCTGCACCGGCCTCGACCGGGACGCCGTCGTACCGCAGCCCGGCTCCCCCTACATGGCGGACGATCCGCTCCTGCGCGTCGGCCCGAAGTCCAACGACCTCTGGAAACCGGTGATCGCCGCCGTACACGGCATGGCCTGCGGGGGCGCCTTCTACCTGCTCGGCGAGTGCGACTTCCTCGTCGCCGACACCACCTCGTCCTTCTTCGACCCGCACACCAGCTACGGCATGGTCAGCGCCTACGAGTCCGTCCTGATGGCCCTGCGGATGCCATACGGGGAGGCCGCCCGGATGATGCTCATGGGCACGGCCGAGCGGATCTCCGCACAACGTGCCCACGACATCGGCCTCGTCTCCGAACTCACCGGGCCCGGCGAGGCGTTGGCGGCGGCGACGTCCTGCGCCGCGGTGATCGCCGGATACCCGGGCGAGGGCGTGCAGGGCACCGTACGGGCCCTGTGGGCCGCCAGGGAGCAGGCGGTCGCGGCCGGGTTCGCCCAGGCGCCCCACCTGATCGCGCTGGGCAATCTGCCGGCCGAACGGCAGGCGGAGCTGTTCACCGCGCGGCGGACGGCGTTCCGCACGCGCTGACGTCAGCTCACCGGCGGGGCCAGGTCGTCCAGGTCGCAGTGGTCGACGCGGGCGGCGCTGCCGCTCACGTACTCGCGCACCGCCACCGTCCCACCCGCCGGCACGTCCACCTGGTCCAGCCGGGTGTCGACGTCGCCGCCGTCGGCATCCTTGAAGGTCACGTCGACCGAGAAGGTGCCCGAGGTGCCGTTCGGGTTGGTGACCTCGACGACCGCGTACGGCTCCTTGACGGTCGCGCAGCTCACCAGCCTGGTGGTCGCGTCCTGGAGCGACGACGCGGTGGGCGTGGCGGAGACTCCCGAACCGCCGGAGCCGGTGCTGCCGTAGTCGTCGTCATCGTCGTAGTAGGTGTGCCGGTGCGACGTCGAGCTGTCGTGGTCCTGCGAGGAGCTGCTGCAGCCGCCCCCGCCGCTCCCGTGACTCTTGCCGATGCCGTGGTGACCGTGGCTGTGTCCGGTGAACCCGGTCAGCGAGAGGACCACGAATCCCAGTACCGCCGTGAACTTGAGCCTGCGCCCCCGTAGATGCATGCCGAGACACTATCGATCACCTGTCACGACCATGTCACCGCGTGGCATCCGTCGCGTACCCGGCGTAGCGTCTGCCTGGACGGCCGCCGTATGGACCCTTCCGTGAACCCGTTCGACGGCCGTCCCCGAACTGCCTATGTGGTGCGGGCCGTCCCGGTGCCCTTCTCCGCGTCCAGCGCGTACACGCAGCGGTCCTTGCTGCAGGCGTACACGACGCCGTCCCTGACCACCGGCGAGCCGGTGATCTCGCCGCCGGTCGCGAGCTTCCAGCGCAGCCGCCCGTCGTCAGCCTTCAGCGTGTAGAGCAGATGGTCGGTCGAGCCGAAGTGGATACGGCCCTCGGCGACCGCCGGGGCGCCCACGATGTCGCCGCCCGACTGGAAGCGCCACTTGGGCGTGCCGGTGACCGCGTCCAGGGTGTACAGCCCCTTGCCGCTGCCCACGTGCACATGGCCCGCCGCCACCAGGACCGGCTCGGTCGACGCCCGGGACTCGGTGGCGATGCGCCAGCGGTCGCGGCCGTCGGTGGCGTCCAGGGCGTAGACCGTGCCGAGGTAGTCGGCGAGATAGATGCCGCCGCCGGTCACGGCGGGGCCCGGCGCGAAGGTGGGCGGGCTGAGGAAGACCGCCGGGGCCTCGAAGTGCCACCGCACCCGGCCGCTCGCCACGTCGATCGCCAGGACCCGGCTGCCGGCGCAGACGTACACATGACCGTCCGGCGCGTAGGTCACCCGCAGCGGCACCCCGCCGCACGAGGCCGCGTCGCCGATCGGGTACGACCAGCGCTCGTCGCCCGTACGGGCGTCCAGGGCGCGCAACCGGGCGTCCTGCCACACGTAGACGGTGCCGTCGTGCACGGCGGGTCCGGCCTCGGGCGACTCGAAGTCCGTCTGGGCGCCGGTGAGCTCCCACAGCTTCTGGCCGCCGGACGCCTCCCAGCCCTGGACGCCGCCGCCGCGTGTGCCGGTGACGACCGTGCCCCGGTCGGCCTGGAGCGAGTAGACCCACGCGTCGGTGGACAGCCGCCACAGGTCCGCGCCCTCGCGGCAGTCCAGGGCGAACAGGGTGGGCCCGTCGGAGGCGTGGATCCGGCCGTCCGCGATCGCCATCGACCAGGCCACGTCGCGGGTCTTGAAGCGCCGGCGGCCGGTGGCCACGTCCAGGGCGTGCACCTCGAAGGAGGTGACGTAGACCAGGTCGCCGGCGACCGAGGGAGTGCCCCACACGTCGTTCGACATGCGGAAGCGCCAGGGGCGCCAGCCCGCGGGTGCCTCGGGGGGCGAGGACGCCAGCGCCGTGGGCACGACGGGGTCGGCGCCGTTGACGCCGGGGCGCGGTTTGGACCAGGCGCCGGCCAGCGCCGCCTCGGGCGGAGGCGCCTTCACGGCGGCGGCACGCACGTCGGAGACCCGGGGCCCGGGGCCGATGGGCACCTGGGCGCCGGCCAGCCGGACCGGACCGGTGTCGGGGGCGCCGACGGGCACCGGCACCACCGGGTCGTGCGAGGGCAGGGGCGGCACGCCGCCGGGCCGCGCGCCGCCTCCGCTGCGGCCGCCGCCCTGGCTGCCGGGCTTGACCGCCGGGCGGCCGTTGCGCCGCCCCTCGATGAGAGCGACCGCCTTCTCCGGCAGCCAGGCCGAGGCCGTACCGCTGTCGTCGGAGCCCGAGCCGAAGAGGTGGGGGGCGAGCTGGGCCTGGAGGTCGGCCGGGTTGGGGCGGCCCGTGGCCTCCATCTGCATACAGGACTCGATCAGCGGGCGCAGCTCGTCGGGCAGGCCCTCCAGGTCCGGGCCCTCCCTGAGCAGCATGAAGACGGTCTCGACCGGGTTGGCGCCGTGGAAGGGCGGGTGCCCGGTCGCGGCGAAGACCAGCATCGAGCCGAGCGAGAAGACATCGCTCGCGCCGGTCACGCTGCGCGAGTCCTTGGCCTGTTCCGGGGACATGTAGGCGGGCGTGCCCACCGCCACGTTCGTCATCGTCAGACGCGTGTTCGAGACGCCGGACGCGATACCGAAGTCGATGACCCGGGGGCCGTCCTCCACGACGAGCACGTTCGACGGCTTGAGGTCCCGGTGCACGAGTCCGGCGCCGTGGATCGACTGCAGCGCCTCGGCGACTCCGGCCGCCAGCCAGCGCACGGCCTGGGCCGGGAGCGGCCCGCAGTCGTTCACTATTTCCTCGAGGGAGGGCGCGGGGACGTAGGCGGTGGCCAGCCACGGCACGGCCGCACGGGCGTCGGCGTCGACCACGGCCGCCGTGTAGAAGCCGGAGACCGCGCGGGCGGCCTCGACCTCGCGCGAGAAGCGGACGCGGAACAGCTGGTCCTCGGCGAGCTCCGTACGGACGGTCTTGATCGCCACGCGCCGGCCGGACGCCGAGCGCGCGAGATAGACCAGCCCCATGCCGCCGGCACCGAGCCGTCCCAGCACCTCGAACGGACCGATACGCCGCGGATCGTGCTGTGTCAGCTGATCCACCACTTGCCTGCCACCTCCCCGTCCGGGCCGCGCCGCCCACCTTTGCACGCGACCCCGTGCAGCGTCTCACCACCGCACCGCCATGGCGGCACGCACCCCGATTCTTCCTGCTACCGGGCACTGGTTGCGAACCCGGGGTCGAGTCGGGATGCCTCACCCCAAATCGGTACGTTTCATCGCTCGGTCTGGTTCAGTCGTTCCAGTACGGCGAACGACGCCCCCTGATTGTCGGTGACGAGAGCCACCCTTCCGTACGACGTCTCGAATGGTGGCGCCTGGATCCGTCCGCCGAGACGGCTCACCGTATCGAGAACGGCCTCGCAGTCGTCGACGCCGAAGTGGACCAGGAAGTGCGGCGGCATCTCGGCCGGGAAGACGTCCGAGACGGGCGCCCGTCCGAAGTCGGGCTTGGCGTCCGGCCCGAACAGGGCCTCGTGGAAGAGCTCGCCGTAGAAGACGTTGGCGGCCTCGGTGTCGCGGGCGTAGAGCTCGGCCCAGGCGAAGCTGCCGGTCCCGTGCCGCTTGCCGAAGCCCGGATGGCCGGCCGGCTCCCAGAGGCCGAAGACGGCACCCTCGGGGTCGGTGACCAGCGCGGCCGTGCCCAGGTCCGCCAGCGGCATGGGCGCCGTCACGACCTGTCCGCCGGCGGCGTGGATCCGATCGGCCAGCCCCTCGGCGTCCGGCGTCGCGAAGTACACCGTCCACACGGTCGGCAGCCGCCCGTCCGTCTTGCGCGCGAGCCCGGCCACCGCCTCCCCCTCGTGCCGGGCCCAGCAGGAGCCGGGCACCTCGGGCCGGTCCTCGAAGGTCCACCCGAAGAGCTCACCGTAGAACCGCCTGCCCGCCTCCACATCGGAGAGCTGCGCGTCCACCCAGCACGGAACGCCCTCTGTGTACGCGGCTGCCCTGTTTTCGGCCATAGCGCCAAAGTAGCGGCGGCCCACTCGGCCCGCAGACCAGGCACACCCGCCTCTGCGTACTCATGCACCCCATTTGCAGTCGGCCGAATCGCGCTCCGATCACCCCTCGGTAAGCTGACGACATGACAGGACAAGTGCGTACCGTCGACGGCCGCGTGGCCGGCCGGCGTGGGCAGGCGACCCGGCAGAAGCTGCTCGACTGCCTCAGCGAGATGCTCAGCTCCTCCCCTTATCGGGACGTCAAAGTCATCGATGTCGCCCGGAAGGCGGGCACTTCGCCCGCGACCTTCTACCAGTACTTCCCGGACGTCGAGGGCGCCGTCCTGGAGATCGCCGAGCAAATGGCCACCGAGGGCGCCGGGTTGACCGAGCTGCTCGAGGACCGGTCGTGGGTCGGCAAGGCCGGCTGGCAGACCGCGCAGGAACTCGTCGACGGTTTCCTGGAGTTCTGGCGCAAGAACGACGCGATCCTGCGCGTGGTCGACCTCGGTGCGGCCGAGGGCGACAAGCGCTTCTACAAGATCCGCATGAAGATCCTGAACTCCGTGAACAACTCCCTCGCGGATTCGGTCGCCGAACTCCAGTCCAAGGGACGCGTCGACAAGGACGTGAACCCGGCGGCGGTGGCCGGTTCACTGGTCGCGATGCTCGCGGCCGTCGCCTCGCACCAGAAGGGCTTCCAGACCTGGGGCGTCAAGCAGGCCGAACTCAAGCCGAACCTGGCCCTGTTGGTGCACCTGGGCGTGACCGGCAAGAAGCCGACGAAGTAGCGGAACGCCCCCTTTTTCCAGTATCCAGGCCCCCCAAGTCCTGTCTGGCAGGCGGTGGTTCACGGTCGAATCCGTGGGTCACCGCCTGTTGTGCTGTGCGGGCAGCGGCCGGTCCTTGACCACGTGCTTCATCACCAGCGTGGAGGTGAGCCGCTGCACCCCGGGCAGCGTGGCCAGCCGCTCGTCGTACAGCCGCTGGTAGCCCGCGAGGTCGGCGGCGACGACCCGCAGCAGATAGTCCGGCTCCCCGAACAGCCGCTGCGCCTCCAGCACCTCGTCCACCTCGCCGAGCGCCCGCTCGAACTCGGCGACCGTCTCCCGGTCCTCCTGCCGCATGGAGACGAAGACCAGCGCCTCGAAGTTCAGCCCGAGGGCCGCGGGCTCGACGACGGCGCGGTATCCGCTGATGGCTCCCGACCGCTCCAGCTCGCGCAGCCGCCGGTGGCACGGCGAGACGCTGAGCCGTACCCGCCCGGCCAGCTCGGTCACGGTTAGCCGGCCGTCCTGCTGGAGTTCTGCAAGGATTTCCCTGTCCACGTCGTCCATGGAGCAGATTTTTCCACCGATCACGCGATCATGGGCAAACTTCGGGAACACTTTCGGGCTGTTCGCGCCTAATGTCCCCCTCATGACTTCGGGAACCCTGCTCTCCTTCCTCGCCCTCGACCTGCTCCTGGTGTGCGTGCCGGGCGCCGACTGGGCGTATGTGATCGCGGCCGGGGTGCGCGGCCGGTCCGTGCCGCGGGCGGTGGCGGGTCTGGTCGGCGGGTACGCGCTGCACACCGCGCTCGCGGTCGCCGGTCTCGCCGTCCTGGTCGCGAGCTCGCCCGGGCTCCTCACGGCGCTGACGGTCGTGGGGGCCGGCTACCTGGTGTGGCTGGGCTGGAGCGTGCTGCGCCGTCCGGCGGCACCGGCGGCGGCCGGCGAGACGCACTCCGGCGGCCTCTTCCTGCGCGGCGCCGCGATCAGCGGCCTCAACCCCAAGGGCCTGCTGCTCTACCTCTCCGTGATGCCCCAGTTCCTGGTCACCCGGGGAGCGCACCCGCCCGTCGCCGCCCAGACGGCCCTGCTGGGTCTGCTGCACATGGCGTGCTGTGCCGCCGTCTATCTGACCGTCGGCGTCACGTCCCGCGCCCTGCTGGCCGCCCGCCCCACCGCGGCCCGCGCGGTCGGCCGCACCTCGGGGGCGGCGATGCTCGGCATCGGCGCGCTCCTGCTGGCGCAGCACGCGCTATGACGGCCGCCGCGTGAGCCGGAAGACGCGCAGCTCCCGCTCCACCCGCTCCTGATAGGTCGCGTACGGCGGCCAGAAGGCGAGCAGCCTCTTCCAGACCGCGGCCCGCTCCTCCGTCTCCAGCAGCCGGGCACGGACGGGGATGTCCGTGCCCTTCCAGTTGACCTCGGCGTCGGGGTGAGCGAGGAGGTTGTGGGTCCAGGCCGGGTGCTCCGTACGGCCGTAGTTCGACCCGACGAGGAGCCAGCCGCCGTCCTCCTCGGGCATGCACGCGAGCGGCGTACGCCTCTGCAGCCCGCTCTTCGCCCCGGTCGAGGTCAGGATCACGCCCGGCAGCATCTGGGCGCTGAGCAGCACCTTGCCGCGGGTGAGGCGGTGGACGGCTCGGTCAAGCGCCGGGACGACGTGCGGGGCCACCTTGAGAAAGCCCCGCGCGGACGCCATCCGCTGCACCGCGCGCTCGCCGATCACACCGTCACCTCCCGACCCTCGAAGAGCCGCGCCGCGTCCGCGGCGTGCGCCCGCAGCCGGTGCACCGGCCCGAGGAGCAGGTCGTCGCCGGCGGCTCGCTTGAAGTACAGGTGGGCCTCGTGCTCCCAGGTGAACCCGATGCCGCCGTGCAGCTGGATCCCCTCGGCCGCCGCGGTGCGCAGGGCCTCCAGCGCCTGCGCGAAGGCGAGCCCGCCCACCCGCTCGTCGTGGGCGGTCGCCCAGGCGGCGTAGTAGGCGGCCGACCGCGCCGCCTGCACCCGCACATACACGTCGGCCAGCCGGTGCTTGACCGCCTGGAAGGACCCGATCGGCCGCCCGAACTGTTCCCGCTGCCGCACGTACTCCACGGTCCGCTCCAGCGCCCGGTCGGCCGCGCCGACGGCCTCGCAGGCCAGGACGGCGGCGGCCGTGTCCCCGGCACGGGCGAGCGCCGCGAGCACGTCGGCACCGTCCTCTCCCAGCAACTCGCCTTCCACATCCCGTAGTTGCACACTCGCCTGGGACCGGGTGGCGTCCAGCGCGGTCTGCCGTGTCCGTACGACTCCCTCCGCGTCCCCCGGCACGAGGAAGAGCAGGGTCCGCGAGCGGGCGAAGCCCCCGGTGTGCGCGGCGACCAGCAGCAGGTGCGCACTGTGCCCGTCGAGCACCTGCTCGGCCTGTCCGTAAAGTCGCCACCCCTCCCCCGCGCGCCGGGCCTGCACGCCCCCGGCCCGTCCGCCGCCCGCCCACTCCCCGCCGTTGTCGCCGGTCAGGGCGAGGGCGGTGGCGAGCGCGGTGCCGGGTACCGCGAGCGTGGCCGTGAGGGCGCCCGAGGCCAGCCGGGGCAGCAGCGCGGCGCGCTGGGCGTCGGCGCCGAGGGCGAGGACCAGGGGCGCGGCGAGAACGGTGGTCGCGAGGAACGGGGAGGGGGCGAGCGCGCGGCCCGTCTCCTCGGCCGCCAGGGCGAGTTCGGTGACCGAGCAGCCGACGCCGCCGTACGCCTCCGGCAGGGCGAGTCCGGGCAGGCCGAGCCGGTCGGCGAGGGCCGCCCACAGGGCCGGGTCGTGTCCGGCCGGGGTGTCGAGGGCGGCGCGCAGCTCCTCGGGTCCGCAGCGTTTGTGGAGCAGCTCGCGCAGGGTGCGGCGGATCTCGTCCTGCTCCGCGGTGAAGCCGGCGTCCATGGCCTTCCCCTCTTCCCTACGGATCTGACGGTCCGTCATATTAGGAGGACCGAAGCGATATGCCCAGGGGCAGGAGGCCGTTCATGAGTCGCGGGAGCCGGAATGTCGCCGTGGTCGGTGTGGCCCTCTCGGACTGCGGGCGGGTGGAGGAGGCGACGCCGTACGCCCTGCACGCCCAGGCGGCCCGCCGTGCGCTGGCCGACGCGGGGCTCGGCCGTGAGGTGGTGGACGGCTTCGCCTCCGCCGGGCTCGGCACGCTGGCCCCCGTCGAGGTGGCCGAGTATCTGGGCCTGCGCCCCACCTGGGTCGACTCCACCTCTGTCGGCGGCTCCACCTGGGAGGTCATGGCGGCGCACGCGGCGGACGCGATAGCGGCGGGGCACGCGAACGCCGTGCTCCTGGTCTACGGCTCCACCGCCCGCGCGGACGTCAAGGCGGGCCGGCGCACCGGGAACCTGTCCTTCGGCGCCCGCGGCCCGCTCCAGTTCGAGGTGCCGTACGGCCACACGCTGATCGCCAAGTACGCCATGGCCGCGCGCCGCCACATGATCGAACACGGCACGACGATCGAGCAGTTGGCGGAGGTGGCCGTGCAGACGCGGGCGAACGCCGCCCTCAACCCGGACGCCATGTTCCGCGACCCGGTCACGGTCGACGACGTGCTGTCCGGCCCGATGATCGCCGACCCCTTCACCAAGCTGCACTGCTGCATCCGCTCCGACGGCGGCGCGGCGGCGCTGCTCGCGGCCGAGGAGTACGTACGCGACTGCCGTACGGCGCCCGTCTGGGTGCTCGGCACCGGGGAGCACGTCTCGCACGCCGCGATGTCCGAGTGGCAGGACTTCACGGTCTCCCCGGCGGCGGTGAGCGGGCGGCTGGCGTTCGAGCGGGCGGGTGTGCGGCCCGGGGAGATGGACTTCGCGCAGCTCTACGACGCCTTCACCTACATGACGCTGGTGACCCTGGAGGACCTGGGGTTCTGCGCGAAGGGGGAGGGCGGGGCGTTCGTGGAGAAGGGACGGCTGCGGGTCGAGGGCGGGGAGCTGCCGGTGAACACGGACGGGGGCGGCCTGTCGGCCCAGCACCCCGGGATGCGGGGTCTGTTCCTGCTGGTGGAGGCGGTGCGGCAGCTGCGCGGGGAAGCCGGGGCGCGTCAAGTGCGGGCGCGCGACGGCGAGTTGCCGAGACTGGGCGTGGCGTCCGGCACCGGCGGCTGGTTCTGCTCCTCGGGGACGGTGGTGCTGGGGCGGTGAGAGCCCGGCGGTCAGCCGGTGACGGTCACGGACGCCTGGTCGTTGCTCGCATCGGGATCGTGCCGTCCCGGCCTGCCCCCCGGGGCGGGGGAATCGGAAGGGCCGGAACCCTTGTCCTCCAGCCGCACACTGCCGGTCGCGGGTTCGCCGAGGCGCAGGGTGAACTCGAAGGTGCGGGACTTGCCCGGTTCCAGGCCCTCGACGTCGCAGGTGTACGTGTATCCGTCGTCGGCGCAGTAGGGCTCGCGGTCGCCGTCGTCGATCTCCGTCATGGGCTCCTTGAGGACGGCGGTGCCGGGGGGCGGGCCGAAGACGAGCCGGGTGGAGTAGCCGGGGTTGCCCGGGCCGTTGTTGCGGACGGTGAGGCGGAGCTTGCGGGTGTCACCGGGGTCGCCGTGCAGGTCGGCGCCAAAGACCCGGTAGTCGGCGCCGGCTGCGAGCGGGACGCTGACGAAGTCGCCCGCCTTGGTGAACGTGCCGGAAGGCGTCTTCGTCGCCTCGGCCCGCAGGCGCGGCCCGTCCCCGTGCTCACCCCCGTCGGAGAAGCTCTGGTTCGGGCCCGGCCCTGCCGCCAGCGGCCAGACCAGGCGGTTGAACGATCCGTACATCCTCGTCCCGGAGGCGCGCAGGCGCAGACCGGGCCGGACGATGACGCTCTTCCCCGGCGCGATCGGCACGCCCGGGAAGCTGCACACCGCCTGGCTGCCGTGCTGCAGCTTTGGATAACGGCAGTTGGCGTAGTGCTGCACGAACTCGAGATCGCCGGCGTTGACGACGAGTGCCAGCCCCCGCACGGGCACGTCGCCGGCGTTGCGGACGACCACCGGGGACGTCACCTCGGCGCCGGGGCGAACCCCCTTGTCCGGTACGGGAGTCAGCAGCTCCAGGACCGGCTCCCCCACGACCACCCGGGTGCGCGCGGTCAGCTTCCCGCCGTCCGTCATGACGTACGTCAACCGGAGGTACCCGGTGTCACCGGGCTTGCTGCCCTTCGCCGGGAGCGGGGCGAACACGTCCGTGGTCAGGCCGTTGAGGCTCGCGGCCGGGCCCTCGCAGACGACGTGGGTGGCACTCCCCCGGCAGTTCGTGCTGTCGTCGCGCAGCCGCACGGCGCCCTCCGAGCCCGGCGCGACGTCCACGGTCAGCCGCCGGGCACCCGGCGCATAGGGCCCCGGGCCGTCGACACGCAGAGGGAAGACCTTCTTGCCGCCGTTCGCCGGAACGTAGAAGATCTCGGGTGCGGAGAGGGAGAACGCCTTCTCGTCGCCGGCGCAGGCGGTGAGGCCACCGAGCAGCAGCAGGACACCGGCAAGGACTGCGCTTCTGAAGTGCCGTGTGCGATCCACCGGTTCGTCCCGCCCCTCCCTGGAAGTACTCCGCCGGCCCCGGGCCCAACGTACTGGGCGAACACCCTTCGGCGTATGGAGGAACCGACATGGCCCTGACCCGCGAAGAACGCGAGGCGTTTCTCGCCGAGCCGCACATCGCCGCACTGGCGGTGGACGCGGGGGAGGGACGCGCCCCGCTGACCGTGCCGATCTGGTACCAGTACGAACCCGGCGGCAGCGTGTGGATCATGACGGGCGAGGAGTCCCGCAAGAACGAGCTGATCGTCGCCGCGGGCCGCTTCTGCCTCATGGTCGACCGGCTGGAGCCCACCATCCGGTACGTGTCCGTGGAAGGCCCGGTGACCGCGACCGAGCCCGCCACCTTCGAGCAGCTCAGGGAGATGTCGGCGCGCTACCTTCCGGCCGGCAAGGTCGACGGCTATGTGGACTTCGCCTGGAAGAACCACGGTCCGCAGGTCGTCGTCCGGATGCGGCCCGAGCGCTGGGTGTCGTCGGACCTCGGCACGGTCTGAGCCGCGGCGCACGTGACAATCGGGGCATGGGAACGGATCTGCACGAACTGCTGAGGTCACTTCGGGTGTGGGACCCGGAGGTGACGGCGCTGCCGCCCTTCGACCCGGCGGCCGCCCCCGACGCGCCACTGCCCCTGTTCACCACCTGGTTCGCCGAGGCGGTGGCGGCCGGCCAGACCGAGCCGCACACGATGTCGCTGGCCACGTCGGACGCGGCGGGCCTGCCGGACGTGCGGATCGTGATGCTGCACGGCGCGGACGAGGACGGCTGGTCGTTCGCCACCCACGCGACCAGCCACAAGGGCGCGCAGCTGGCGGCCCGCCCGCAGGCCGCCCTCGCCTTCTACTGGCCGGTGCTGGGCCGCCAGGTCCGCCTGCGCGGCCCGGTCACCGCCGCACCGGCGCAGGAGTCCCAGGGCGATCTGCACGCCCGCTCCACCGGCGCGCTGGCCGCCGCGCTGACCGGCCGCCAGAGCGAAGTCCTCGGCTCGCTGGACGAGTTGGCGCGTACGTCGCAGGCGGCCTGGGAACAGGCCCGGCGGGAACCGGACGCACCGGTTGCGACCTGGACCCTGTACCGCCTGCGCCCGGACACCGTGGAGTTCTTCCAGGGCGACGAACGACGGCGGCACGTACGGCTCAACTACCGCCGTGCGCCGAAGGGCTGGGCGCGCGAGCTGCTGTGGCCGTAGGGCTCACGCGGCGAAGGCGTACACCGCGAAGTCCGCCACCGGCCGGTACCCGATCCGCCGGTACAGCGCGTTGCTGGTCGGGTTGGCGAGGTCCGCGAAGAGCAGGACCTCGTCCGCACCCGCCGTCTGCGCGGCCCGGCTCACCTCGGCCGTGACCGCGCCGGCGTAGCCCCGGCCGCGCAGCGGGGCCGGGGTGTAGACAGGGGCCACGCGGAGCTGGCCTGCGACCATGGGCGTGGTGCCGGCCATGGAGAGCGGGGTGCCGTCGCCGTCCTCCCAGAGCGTGAGCCCGCCGGAGGCGATGCGCGTTTCGGCCCAGCGCTCCGCGCGCTGGGGCGCTCCCCCACCGATGGCCTCGGTGAACTCCCGGTACCAGCGCTCCAGTTGATCCCGGTCCGCCTCCCCGGCGACCCGCGCGCGCCCGGCCGGCCACGGCTGCGGAACCGTCAGCGTGCCCAGCCGGTACAGCCGGCTGCGTTCGACCGGCTTCGCCGTCCTGTCCGTGTGCCGCCGCCAGGCGCGGGCCAGCGCGGCGGCCGTGCCGACCTCGCCGGAGACACTCGGCAGGGGGCGGCCGAGGCCGGCCAGGTGGACGGCGAGCGAGTCGGCCCCCTCGGAGGTGAGGGGCGTGACCTGGAGCGGGTGGGGCGGGGTGCGGAAGTAGGCCGCCCGGACCGTGCCCTCGCGCTCCAGCACGCCGAAGTAGGGCGCCTCGTCGCCGTAGATGTCCGCACCGCGCGTCCGCAGCCCCTCGGTCACCGTCAGTGGGACCGTGTGCAGGGCGGGCCTGGAGCGCAGGAACTCCCCCGCGCGGGCGAGGAATTCGGGCAGGTCGTCGATGAGGTACCAGTCGTCGGGCCGCATGCTTCATGATCTCTCACGGCGGCCCGGGGCGCCTTCCTGTTTCGGAGCCCTCGCTAGGGGATCTCCGGCTCCGGGTCCGTCGCCAGCCGGCCGTGCAGATGGACGTCGCGGAAGGTGTCGTAGCGCCCGGCCTCGAACATCGCGCCGCGCAGGGTCCCTTCGTACCGGTAGCCGCATCGCTCGGCGACCCGGCAGGAGATCTCGTGGCCGAGCGCGTGGCCGAGTTCGAGCCGGTGCAGCGCCAGTTCGGTATGCGCCCAGCGGGAGACCACGGCCAGGGCGCGGACGGCGACGCCCCGCCCCCGGGCCTCGGGCAGCACCCAGTAGCCGACGCGGGCCACGCGCTGGACGGTGTCGATGGCGTTGACGCCGACGTGGCCCAGCACCGTCCCGCTCGCGGCGTCGAGCACGCAGTACGACGCCGCGCTCCCCTCCGCCGTCAGCCGCGTCTTCGAGCGCAGCGAGTCCCGTGCGCCGTCGGCGTCGGTGATCGGTCTGTGGGGGGTGTTCCAGCGCCGGAACTCCGGGTCGGTGGTCCCGCGCAGCCAGGCCGCGACATCGGCGTCGGACTCCGCGTCCCAGCCGCGCAGCCGGATGCCGGGACCGTGCAGTTCGGGCAGGAAGGCGGTGAGGTGCTCGTCGGTGGAGGCCACCGGCCCATTCAAACCCTTACGTCTCGTCCGCGTCACCCGGATTGCCCGCCTCACCCCGGCGGGCGGAACACCGGCGCCCCCTCCCGGAACGCGACCTCCAGCTCCATCCCCGCCCGCAGCCCGCTCTCCCCCGGCTGCACGACCTCCGTCATCATCCGCGGACCCTCCGCGAGGTCGACCACGGCGGCGACGTACGGCGTCCGCTCCCCGAAGGGCGGCAGGTCGTTGCGGTGGACCACGGACCAGGTGTAGAGCACGGCCCGGCCGCTCGCCCGCTCCCACGCGACGTCCTCGCTCCAGCAGAACGGGCAGAACTCCCGCGGGTAGTGGTGCGCCCGCCCGCACGCCCCGCACCGGCGGATCAACAGCCGGCCCTCGGCCGCCGCCTCCCAGTACGTCCGGGTGAAGGCGTCGGCCTCCGGCACGCCGAAGCGGGGGGCGCTCATCCGAAGAGCCCCAGCGCGCTGTCCAGCGACCAGGTCTGCCACGACATCGCGAACAGCGCGACCACCGACATCAGGGCCATCATCGAGTTCTGACCCTGCTCGGCCACCTCGTGGATCATGAGCGTGAAGTACAGGACGTTCAGGAGCAGTCCGCCGACCAGCGCGACCGGCGTCAGGAACCCGGCGACCAGCCCGAGGCCGATCGCCAGCTCCGCGTAGACCACCACGTACGCCATCGTCCGGGGCCGCGGTGCCACCATGACGTCGAAGCCGGACCGTACGGCGTTCCAGCGGTGCTTCGCCGCGATCGACGCCGCCCACGCGATGCCGGTGCCGCGCTCGAACCAGGCCTTGCGGTCCTTGTGCCGCCAGCTCTCCAGCCACCACAGCCCGAGGCCTATGCGCAGCACGGCCAGCCACTCAGCGCCACTGAGCCAGATCGAGTCCATGAATCTGACGGTACGTCAGATGCCGGGAACCCGGAACCCCGCGCGGCCGCCCTGAAGCCGTGCGCCGGCTGTGAAGCTGTGCATCCTCCGTGAATCCGCACGGATTGTTGGCAATTTTGTTTGCAGTCCCCCTACGTTCGCAGTCGACAGCCGACAAACCCCCGAGGGAGTCGAACCGTGAAGCACAGGGCAGTCAAGCGCAGGACCGTGGTGATGGGCATCGGAGCCACCGCGGGCATCGCCGCCGTCGGCGGTGTGGCCCTCAACGCGCAGGCGTCCAGCACCTCGTCGTCCTCTTCCGACCCACTGACCTTCGACCCGGACGCGTACACCAAGCTGACGACGACCGTCACGGACACCGCCGGCGACGAGCACCAGGTGACGTACCACTTCTGGAAGGCGATCACCTACGTCGCCGACCCGGTGGACGCCACGTACCAGTCGCTGATCGTCAGCGCACCGGTCGAGATCGACGGCGCGACGGTCGACCCCACGAACGCGCCGATCCTGCTGGCCAACTCCATCGGCGGCTACATGCCCTCCTCCGTCGCGGACGCCACCGGTGTCGGCGCCGGGGGCATGTCCGGCGGCGGCGCACCCAGCGGGAGCGCCACGCCGAGCGCCTCCGCCTCCGCGCCGGGCGCGAACGGCAACACCAACACCAACGCCACCGGCGGCGCCACCGCCTCCAACCAGCTCCTGGCGCTGGCCGCCGGCTACGTCGTCATCGAGCCGGGCGCCCGCGGCCGCAGCCTCAAGAACTCCTCCGGCGAGTACTACGGCACCGCCCCGGCCGCGATCGTCGACCTCAAGGCGGCGGTGCGCTACATCAAGCACAACCGCGGCCGCATCCCCGGCGACGTGGACCGGATCGTCTCCGCCGGGACGAGCGCGGGCGGCGCCCTGTCGTCGCTGCTCGGTGCGTCCGGCGACAGCCCGATCTACGAGAAGTACCTCAAGGAGCTGGGCGCCGCCGACGCCTCCGACGCGATCTTCGCGGTGGGCGCCTGGTGCCCGATCACCGACCTGGAGCACGCCGACGGCGCCTACGAGTGGAACTGGGGCACCAACGCGCTGAGCACGGGCAAGCAGGTGGACCAGACGGTCTCCAAGGCGCTCAGGGCCCAGTTCGCCGAATACCAGGCGCAGTTGAAGCTGCGCGGTCTGAACGGCTTCGGCCCGCTGACCGCTCGCAACTACGACGCGTACCTGGTCGAGCAGTACCTTCAGCCGTCGGCGACCACCTGTCTCGCCGCCCTCTCGGACGCGGACCGCGCGACATATCTGGCCAAGAACACCTTCATCACCTGGAAGAACGGCAAGGCCGCCTTCACCTGGGAGGACTTCCTCACCCACGTCGGCGCCCGCAAGAAGACCGTCCCGGCCTTCGACGCCTTCGACCTGTCGGCCGGCGAGAACAACGAGTTCGGCGCGGGCACCATCGAGAACCGCCACTTCACGGCGTACGGCGCGAAGAACGACACCACCGGGCTCGACAGCAAGCGGGTCGCCGCCGACATCCCCGGGAAGCTGCACCTGATGAACCCGATGTACCACCTGGTGGAGAAGGTCAACGGCCGCCGTGCCAAGCACTGGTGGATCCGCCTGGGCACCAGCGACTCCGACACCTCGCACGTGGTCTCCGCGAACCTGGCGGCCCGTCTGGCGGGCCTCGGCGACGACGTGAACCACCTCTACTACTGGGACCAGGGCCACGGCGCCAACACCGACCCGGGCGACTTCATCACCTGGATCGCCAAGGTGACGGGCCACCGCGCCAGGACCGGGAAGTAGGACCGGGGCGGGTGGGGCCCCGCGCGGAAACACCACAACGAGGTGGCCTACGTCACAAGCCCCACCCACTCCTCCTACACCCGTGATCAATCCGAAACCAATTCCGGGCTTGACCGAGACCCATCAACCCGGTGCGTGATTACGCTCGCGCTCATGGCCGACTCCATACCGTCTCCAACCCCCACGGACCGACCCGTCTACATCATCGGCGGCGGCCCGGCAGGACTCTCCGTCGCGTACACGCTGCGGGCCCGGGGCATACGCGCCGTCGTCCTGGAGAAGTCCGACCGCGTGGGCGCGGCCTGGCGGCGGCACTACGACCGGCTCCACCTGCACACCACCCGGCGCCTCTCGGCCCTGCCCGGGCTGCCCATACCGCGCCGGTTCGGGCGCTGGGTGGCCCGCGACGACATGGTGCGGTACCTGGAGAAGTACACCGAGGCGCACACGCTGGAGATCGTCACCGGCGTCGAGGTCTCCCGCATCGAGCGCTCCCCCGACGGCACCGGCTGGCTCCTGCACGCCACCGGCGGACGCGAGCTGACCGGAGCCGCCGTGGTCGTGGCCACCGGCCACAACCACAGGCCCTACGTCCCCGAGTGGGCCGGACGCGACACCTACAAGGGCGACTTCGTGCACGCCGGGGAGTACCGCAACCCCGCGCCCTACGCCGGGCGCGACGTCCTCGTCGTCGGAGCCGGCAACACCGGTGCCGAGATCGCCGTGGACCTGGTGGAGGGCGGCGCCTCGCGGGTGCGGCTGTCGGTGCGGACGGCTCCGCACATCGTGCGGCGCTCCACCGCCGGGTGGGCCGCCCAGTACACAGGGGTGATGGTGCGGCGGCTGCCGACCGGGGTCGTCGACCGGATGGCGCGGCCGATGGCCAAGCTGAGCGTGCCCGACCTCGCGGAGAAGGGGCTGCCCCGCCCGGAGACGGGCCTCTACACCCGGGTCAAGGAGGGGGCGATCCCGGTGCAGGACGTGGGCCTGATCGACGCCGTGCGCACCGGGAAGGTCGAGGTCGTGGCCGCCGTCGACGGCTTCGAGGGCGGCCAGGTCGTCCTCGCCGACGGCACCCGTGTCGCACCGGACGCCGTCGTCGCCGCCACCGGGTACGCCCGCGCCTTGGAGGGCCTCGTCGGCCATCTCGGCGTGCTGGACGAGAGGGGCAGACCCCTGGCGCACGGCGCCCGCACCTCGCAGCAGGCCCCCGGCCTCTACTTCACCGGCTTCACCACGCCCATCAGCGGAACGCTCCGTGAGGTGGCGATGGACGCCGAGAAGATCGCGAAGGCCGTCGCGAAGCGTGGCGGGGACACGCTGTCCCGGCTGCCCGGATGACGTAGGAACCCTCAACTGCCTTCTTCGGCGCTCCCGTTACGCACGAGCCAGATGCGACGGGAGCGTTGAAGCGTGCCGCCTTGCGGGGCCAGAATGTGAACACTGCTCACTTTCTGGCCCCACACTCTCTCCACCCGGAGGATGCACGTGGCACGCGAAAGACAGCACAACCCCCGCCCCCTGACCCGGCGTTCACTGCTCGGCGGTGCCGCCGCCGCTGCCGGGGCCGTCACCCTCACCGGCACCGCCGCCGGTCCGGCGGCCGCGGCGGGTTCGCGGACCGTGGACGTCGCGATCGTCGGCGGCGGGCTCGCCGGACTGACGGCCGCCCGCGACCTGGTGGCCGGCGGGAAGACCGTGGCCGTCCTGGAGGCCCGCGACCGCGTCGGCGGCCGGGTCGTCAACCTGCCGCTGCCGGGCGGCGGTTTCACCGAGGGCGGCGGCGAGTTCATCGGCCCCACCCAGGACCGCATCAAGGCTCTCGCCGACTCCCTGGGCGTGGCGACCTTCACGACGTACAACACCGGCAAGAACCTCCTCTACAAGGACGGCACGAGGACCCCGTACGCCACCGACGGCATCCTCGGCTCGGTGCCGCCGATCGACGCGGCGGGCCTCGCCAACGCGGCGATCGTGCAGGCCTCGCTCGACGACATGGCCAAGCAGATCCCGCTGGACGCGCCCTGGACGGCGCCGAAGGCCGCCGAGTGGGACAAGCAGACCTTCGAGAGCTGGCTGAACGCCAACGCGATCGTCCCGTCGGCCAAGTTCCTGCTGGACGTGGCCTGTACGTCCGTCTTCTCGGCCCAGCCCCGCGAACTCTCCCTGCTCTTCGTCCTCTTCTACATAGCCGCCGCGGGCAACGAGTCGAACGTCGGCAGCCTGGAGCGCCTGACCGACACCGCGAACGGCGCCCAGGAGTCCCGCTTCGTCGGCGGCTCCCAGCAGGTGCCGATCAAGCTGGCCGCCACACTCGGCGACCGCGTGGTGCTGAGCGCGCCCGTGCGCTCGATCACGCGGTCCGGCGGCAGGTACGTCGTCACGGCCGACGGCATCACGGTGACCGCCAAGAAGGTCGTCGTCGCCGTACCGCCGCCGCTCGCGGCCCGTATCTCCTACGATCCCCTGCTCCCGGCCGCCCGCGACCAGTTGAGCCAGCGCCTGCCGATGGGCTCCATCGGCAAGGCGATCGCCGTCTACGACAGCCCCTTCTGGCGGGCCGACGGCCTCAACGGCCAGGTCGTCAGCGACTCCGGCGTGGTCCGCTCGACCTTCGACAACTCCCCGCCCAACGCCTCCTACGGCGCCCTGATGGGCTTCATCGAGGCCGATGAGATGCGCGCCTACGACGCAGCGAGCGCCGACGAGGTCAAGGCCGCGGTCCTGAAGGACTATGCCAACTACTTCGGCGACAAGGCCAAGTCGCCCACCTCCTTCGTCCTCCAGCGCTGGGACAACGAGGGCTTCTCCCGCGGCGGCCCGGTCGCCTACGCCCCGCCCGGGGTGCTCACCGAGTACGGCACCTCCCTGCGCAAGCCGGCGGGTGGCATCCACTGGGCGGGCACCGAGACCTCCACGCACTGGAACGGATTCATGGACGGAGCGGTGCGCTCGGGCGAGCGGGTGGCGAAGGAAGTGCTGGCGGAGTTGTAGCGGGCCGCAACCATTTGCGGCCCGACCCGTTCCTGACTGGGCGTCAGTTCAGTAATCTGACAGTGCGTCAGTTATTTGCTGTCACACAGGAGCGGGCGGACCGATGCTTGGATCAACCCACGGCACCCTCACCACCGACTCCCGCCGGGCCCGGGTCATCGCCTGCGGCGAGCAACCCGGGCCCGCCGTCCACGGCCGGCCCGCGGACGTCGACGACCTCGACGTCGGCGGGCGGCCGCTGTACGCCGACGTACCCGACCTGGACCGGTTCTTCCACCCCGGGTCCGTCGCCGTGATCGGCGCCTCGGACACCGAGGGGCGGCCCAACACCGGCATCACCCGTCAGCTGGTGGCGTGGGCGGAGCGCGTCGGGGCGCGGCTGCACCCCGTGCACCCCAGCCGCCCGTCCGTCTTCGGGATCCCCTGCTCCCCCTCGGTCGCCGAGCTGCCCGAGCAGGTCGATCTCGCCGTCCTGCTGCTCGCCGACCCCTTCGCCGTGATCGAGGAACTGGCCGAGGCCAAGGTGAAGTTCGCGGTCGTCTTCGCCTCCGGGTTCGCCGAGACCGGCGCCGAGGGCGCGGCCGCGCAGGAGCGGCTCGCCGCCTCCGTGGCCCGCTCCGGGATGCGGCTGCTGGGGCCCAACACCAACCTCAACGCCTTCGAGCACTTCCGGGACGACCTCGACGGGCCCGCCATCGCCCTGATCACCCAGTCCGGGCACCAGGGCCGCCCCGTCTTCTCCCTCCAGGAGCTCGGCATCCGCCTCTCCCACTGGGCGCCCACCGGCAACGAGGCCGACCTGGAGACCGCCGACTTCATCTCCTACTTCGCCGAGCGGCCCGAGGTCGGCGCCATCGCCTGCTACGTGGAGGGGCTGAAGGACGGCCGGTCGTTCCTGCTCGCCGCCGATCGGGCCGCCCGGCGGGGGGTGCCCGTCGTCGCCGTCAAGGTGGGCCGCACCGAGACCGGCGCCCGTACGGCCGCCTCCCACACCGGCAAGCTGACCGGCGCGGACACCGTGGTGGACGCGGCGATGCGGCAGTTCGGGGTGATCCGGGTGGACGGGCTCGACGAACTGCAGGACACCGCCGCCCTGCTGGCCCGCGCCCGGCCGCCGCGCGCCGAGGGCGTCGTCGTCTACTCGATCTCCGGTGGCACCGGCGCCCACTTCGCCGACCTGGCCACGGAGGCGGGCCTGCGGCTGCCGGCCCTGTCCGAGGCGAAGCAGACCGAGCTGCACCAGTGGATACCGGAGTACCTGAGCGTGGCCAACCCCGTCGACAACGGCGGGCACCCGGTGGGCGACCACCGCGGCCAAAAGATCATCGACGCGATCCTCGACGACCCCGGGGTGGGCGTCCTGATCTGCCCGATCACCGGCCCTTTCCCGCCGCTCAGCGACCGTCTGGTGCAGGACCTGGTGGACGCGGCCGAGCGGACCGACAAGCTGGTCTGCGTGGTCTGGGGGTCGCCCGTCGGCACCGAACCCGCCTACCGGGACGTCCTGCTGGGCTCCTCCCGGGTCGCCACCTTCCGTACCGTCGCGAACTGCATCACCGCCGTCCGCGCCTACCTCGACCACCACCGCTTCGTCACCGGCTACCGCTCGCCCTTCGACGAGGCCCCCCGAGCCACCTCGCCCTCCTTCCGCAAGGCGCAGGCCCTGATGTGCCCGGGCCGGCAGCTCAGCGAGCACGCGGCGAAGCAGCTGCTGCGGGCGTACGGGATCCGCGTCCCGCGCGAGCAGCTGGTGACCAGTGCGGCGGCGGCCGTCCGCGCGGCGAGTCTGGTCGGCTACCCGGTGGTGATGAAGGCGTCCGGCGCGCAGATCGCCCACAAGACCGAGCTGGGGCTGGTGAAGATCGGGCTCACCTCGGCCAGCCAGGTCCGCGACGCCTACCGCGAGCTGACGGACATCGCCCGCTATGAGGGGGTGGCCCTGGACGGTGTCCTGGTCTGCCAGATGGTGGAGCGGGGCGTGGAGATGGTCGTCGGCGTCACGCACGACGAGCTGTTCGGGCCGACGGTGACGGTAGGGCTCGGCGGGGTGCTGGTCGAGGTCCTGCGGGACGTCGCCGTCCGCGTGCCGCCCTTCGGCGAGGACCAGGCCCGGGACATGCTCGGCGACCTGCGCGGGCGGGCCCTGCTCGACGGCGTGCGCGGACGCCCGCCGGCCGATCTCGACGCGCTCGTCGAAGTCGTGCTGCGGGTGCAGCGGATGGCCCTCGAACTCGGGGACGGTCTCGCCGAGCTCGACATCAACCCGCTGATGGTGCTGCCCCAGGGGCAGGGCGCCGTGGCCCTGGACGCGCTGGCGGTGTGCCGGTGAGCGAGCAGACGTGGGTGCTGCACGAGACCGCGGGCCAGGTCGCGTACATCACGCTCAACAGGCCGGAGGCCCTCAACGCCCTCACCCCCGGGCAGCGCGACCGCGTCATCGCCCTGCTCGCGGACGCCTCGGCCGACCCGGACGTGCGGGCCGTCGTCCTCACCGGCACGGGCCGCGGCTTCTGCGCGGGAGCGGATCTGCGGGGCGGTGCGGGCTCGGGCGCGGGCGAGCGGGTCGCGGGCGACGTGGCCCGCACCCTGCGCCTCGGCGCCCAGCGGCTGGTCGCCGCCGTCCTCGACTGCGAGAAACCGGTGCTCGCCGCCGTGAACGGTACGGCGGCCGGCCTCGGCGCCCATCTCGCGCTCGCCTGCGACCTGGTCCTGGCCGCCGAATCGGCGCGCTTCATCGAGGTGTTCGTACGGCGCGGTCTGGTACCGGACGGCGGCGGGGCGTACCTCCTCCCCCGTCTGGTCGGCCCCCGGAGGGCCAAGGAGCTGATGTTCTTCGGCGACGCGCTCTCGGCCGCCGACGCCGAGCGCCTGGGCCTGGTCAACCGGGTCGTCGCGGACGGGGAGCTGGACAAGACGGCCCGCGAGTGGGCGGCGCGGCTGGCCGCCGGGCCCACTCGCGCCCTCGCCCTCACCAAGCAGCTCGTCAACGCCTCGCTCGACTCCGACCGCGCCACCGCTTTCGCCGCCGAGGCGGCCGCGCAGGAGATCAACATGACGACCGAGGACGCGCAGGAGGGCGTACGCAGCTTCGTGCGGCGCACCGACCCCGAGTACAGGGGCCGCTGACCCTTCCCATCTGACGAACCGTCAGCTTCAATGGAAGGCGTGATGGGACACGCAGGGGCGGCCGCGGCAGCCGTCCGCTACCTCAGGGCGGCCGGGGCTCCGGCCCCCGTGGACGCTCTGCCGCGCCCGGACCTCCGATGCGTCGGCGAGGACGAGCGGGCGCCGGTCGACCCGGCCGAGTTCCGGCGCGTCCTCGGCAGCTTCGCGACGGGCGTCACCGTCGTCACCGCCCCGGCGGCCCCCGGCGAGGACACCCCCGCGGGCTTCGCCTGCCAGTCGTTCTCCTCGCTCTCCCTCGAACCGCCGCTGATCGCCTTCATGGTCGGCCGTACGTCGACGACCTGGCCCCGCATCGCCCGCGCGGGCGTCTTCTGCGTCAACGTCCTCGCCGGCCACCAGGGCGGGCTGTGCCGGTCCTTCGCGGTGAGCGGCGCGGACAAGTTCGCGGGCGTGGCCCACGACGCGGCACCGGTCTCCGGCTCCCCGCGCCTGGCCGGCGCGCTCGCCTGGATCGACTGCACGATCCACGCGGTGCACACCGGCGGCGACCATCTGATCGTGGTGGGCCGGGTCGACGCGCTGGGCGCGGGCGACGAGGACGGGAAGCCCCTGCTCTTCCACAAGGGCCGGTTCCTGTAGGCCGGTTCCGCTAGGCCGTCGCCGCCGCCGTGACCGTCGCGGTCGCGGCCACCGGCTTGCGCCGGATCACCAGCGCCATCAGCGCCGCCGCCGCGCACAGCGCACCGGAGGCGTACCAGACCATGTCGTAGGAGCCGAAGACGTCGCGGGCCACGCCCCCGAGGAAGGCCACGAGCGCGGCGCCGACCTGGTGGGAGGCGAGGACCCAGCCGAAGACGATGGCGCTGTCGTCGCCGAACTGCTCGCGGCACAGGGCGACGGTCGGCGGGACGGTGGCGACCCAGTCGAGGCCGTAGAAGACGATGAAGAACAGCATCGGCGGGTGGACCGAAGGCGCCAGCAGCATCGGCAGGAACAGCAGGGAGATGCCGCGCAGGGCGTAGTAGACGGCCAGCAGGCGGCGCGGTTCGAAGCGGTCGGTGAACCAGCCGGAGGCGATCGTGCCGGCGACGTCGAAGACGCCGATGACCGCGAGCAGCGAGGCCGCCGCCGTGACGGGCATGCCGTGGTCGTGGGCGGCGGGCACGAAGTGGGTCTGGATCAGGCCGTTGGTGGAGGCGCCGCAGATCGCGAAGGTCCCGGCGAGCAGCCAGAAGGTGCCGGTGCGGGAGGCCTGCACCAGGACGCTGATCGTTCGGCGGGCGGCGCCGCGCGCGGGCGGGGGCTTCTCGACGAACTCCTCGGCGCCGTACGGCTTCAGGCCCACGTCCGCCGGGTGGTCGCGCAGCAGCAGCCAGACGAAGGGGACGACCGCGAGGGCGGCGAGGGCCACCGTGACCGCCGCGGGCCGCCAGTCGTGGGTCTCGACGATCCAGGACAGCACGGGCAGGAAGATCAGCTGCCCGGAGGCCGAGGCGGCGGTGAGGATGCCCGTCACCAGGCCGCGGCGCTCGGTGAACCAGCGGTTGGTGACCGTGGCGGCGAAGGCCAGGGCCATCGAGCCGCTGCCGAGACCGACCAGCAGACCCCAGCAGAGCATCAGTTGCCAGGCCGCCGTCATCCACACGGTCAGTCCGGAGCCGACCGCGATCACGGTCAGGGCCACGGCGACGACCTTGCGGATGCCGAAGCGGTCCATCAGGGCCGCGGCGAACGGGGCGGTGAGGCCGTAGAGCGCGAGGTTGACGGAGACCGCCGCGCCGATGGTGCCGCGCGACCAGCCGAACTCCTGGTGCAGCGGGTCGATCAGCAGTCCGGGGAGGGAACGGAATGCGGCCGCGCCGATGATCGTCACGAAGGTGACGGCGGCGACGAACCACGCCATGTGCACCGGCATTCTGCGGCTCCGCCGCAGGCGTGGCCTCTTGGCGGCCGGGGTGTTCTCTGCGGCGGCTGCGGCCTCGGTTGTCTGGGTCACGACATAGAGCATCCAGGCCGGGAGCGATCGCAGCCACTGGCCCGAAGGACAGCATTCGTTAGAATCGGGCCATGGACAAGGTCATGGATACGGTCACGGAGTTCCGCCCGCACCGCGTCGTCGTCCTCGCCATGGACGGACTGCTCCCCTTCGAGCTGGGCATCCCGCACCGCATCTTCGGGCGCCCGAAGGACGCCCTGGGCCGCCGGCTGTACGAGGTCATGACCTGCTCGGTCCGGCCGCCGGGCCCGGTGCGCACCGACGCCGACTTCTCGATCACGGTCGAGCACGGCCCGGAGCTGCTGGCCACCGCCGACACCGTCGTCGTCCCGGCGTCGTACGAACTCGGACCGGTCTTCGAGGAGGGTGTCCTGACCGCCGAGCTGGCCGCCGCCCTCGCCCACATCCGGCCCGGCACCCGGCTCGCCTCGATCTGCACGGGCGTCTTCGTCCTCGCCGCGGCCGGCTACCTGGACGGCCGGCCCGCGACCACGCACTGGGCGGAGACCGACCAGCTCCAGCGCCTCTTCCCGAAGATCGACGTCGACCCGGACGTGCTGTTCATCGACGACGGCGACGTCCTGACCTCCGCGGGCGTCGCGGCCGGCCTCGACCTGTGCCTGCACATGGTGCGCCGCGACCACGGCACGGCGGTCGCCAACGAGGTGGCCCGCCGCACGGTCGTGCCGCCGCACCGGGACGGCGGGCAGGCGCAGTACATCGAACGCCCGGTGCCCGAGCCCCAGTTGGCCACCACGACCGGCGCCCGCGCCTGGGCCCTGGGCCGCCTGCACGAGCCGATCCAGTTGCGCGACATGGCCGCCCAGGAGTCCATGTCCGTACGCACCTTCACGCGCCGCTTCCGCGAGGAGGCCGGCGTCAGCCCCGGCCAGTGGCTGACCCAGCAGCGCGTGGAGCGGGCGCGGCACCTGCTGGAGTCCAGCGACCTGTCCGTGGACCAGGTGGCGCAGGAGGCCGGGTTCGGTACGGCCCAGTCGATGCGGCAGCACCTCCAGACGGCGCTGGGGATCACCCCCACCGCCTACCGCCGCACCTTCCGCACCGGCGTCAGAACGTGAGAGCCGTCGTCGTCAGCACGTGAGAGCCGTCGTCGTCAGCACGTGAGAGCCGTCGTCGTCAGCACGTGAGAGCCGTCGTCGTCAGCACGTGAGAGCCGTCGTCGTCAGAACGTGAGCACCCCGCGCGCGACCCGCCCCGCCTCCGCGTCCGCCTCGGCCTTCGCGAAGTCCTCGACGGGATAGGTCTCCGTCACCAATTCGTCCAGCAGCAGCCGCCCCGCCCGGTACAGCTCGGCGTACCGGGCGATGTCCCGCTGCGGCCGTGAAGACCCGTACCGGCAGCCGAGGATGGACTTGTCGAGGTACATGGAGGAGACGAGGAAGGACGCCTCCGCGGTCGCCGGCGGGACGCCGAGCAGCACCGCCTGGCCGTGCCGGTCCAGCAGATCGATCGCCTGCCGGATCAGCTCCACCCGCCCGACGCACTCGAAGGCGTGGTCGGCCCCCGTCGGCAGGATGTCCTTCACCCCGTCCGTCGACGTCAGGAAGTCCGTCGCCCCGAACTGCCGGGCCACCGCCTCCTTCGCCGGGTTGGCGTCGACGGCGACGATCCTCAGTGCCCCGGCGATCCGGGCGCCCTGGATGACGTTGAGCCCGATGCCGCCGGTGCCGATGACGAGGACCGACTCCCCGCGGTCCACCCGCGCCCGGTTGAGCACGGCCCCCACCCCGGTCAGCACCCCGCACCCGATCAGGGCGGCGGACGGCAGCGGGATGTCCTTGGGTATCCGGACCGCCTGCACCGCCTTCACCACGGTCCGCTCCGCGAACGCGGAGTTCGAGGCGAACTGGTACACCGGCCGCCCGCCCCGCGTGAACGGCTGCCCCGGCCGGCCGATCGCCTGCCGGCACATCGTCGGCCGCCCGCGGTCGCACTGCGCGCACGTACCGCAGTTGGCGAGCGTGGACAGGGACACATGGTCACCGGGCACGACATGCGTGACCCCGGCGCCGACCGCCTCGACCACGCCCGCCCCCTCATGCCCCAGCACCACGGGGACGGGGAAGGGTATGGTCCCGTCCACCACGGACAGATCGCTGTGGCACAGCCCGGCCGCCGAGATCGCGACCAGCACCTCCCCCGGTCCCGGATCCCGCACCTCCAGGTCGTCCACGACCTCGACCCGCTTGCCGTCGAACAGCACTCCGCGCATCAGGCGACTCCCTTGGGCTCCCTCGGCAGGCCGAGCACGCGCTCGGCGATGATCGTGCGCTGAACCTGGTCCGAGCCGCCGTAGATGGTGTCGGCCCGGGAGAAGAGGAACAGGTGCTGCAAGGCGTCGAGTTCGTACGGTGCCGGGGACGACCAGTCCACCGGCCCGACCGCGGCCGCCGCCCCGCGCACCTCCATGGCCAGCTCTCCGAGCCGCTGATGCCAGCCGCCCCACAGCAGCTTCGCCGCGCTGGGCGCCCCAGGGTCCCGCGAACTGCCCAGCGTCCGCAGGGCGTTCCACCGCATGGCCCGCAGCTCGGCCCACTGCCGCACCAGCCGCTCCCGTACGACGGGATCGGCGACGGCCCCCGTCTTCACCGCAGCCTCGACGACCCGTCCCAGCTCGGCCGCGAACCCGATCTGCTGAGCGAGTGTGGACACCCCCCGCTCGAACCCCAGCAGACTCATCGCGACCTGCCAGCCGCCCCCGAGGCCCCCGACGACATGATCCGCACGGGCGCAAGCCCCGTCGAAGAACACCTCGTTGAAGTCGCTGGTCCCGGTCATCTGCCGGATCGGCCGCACCTCGATGCGCCCGGGCTGGTCCATCGGCACGAGCAGGAAGCTCAGCCCGCGGTGCCGCGTCGAACCTGGCTCGGTCCGCGCCAGCACGAAGCACCAGTCGGCCTCATGGGCGAGCGAGGTCCAGATCTTCTGCCCGCTGATCCGGTACGTCCCGTCCGGTCCCCGCTCGGCCTTGGTGCGGATCCCGGCGAGATCCGACCCCGCACCGGGCTCGCTGTACCCCTGGCACCACAGCTCCCGGCCCCGGGCGATCGCCGGCAGGAACCGTGCCTTCTGCTCGTCCGTCCCGTGCGCCAGCAGGGTCGGCGCCAGCAGGTTCTCCCCGATGTGCCCGGTCCGCGGCGGCGCGACGGACCGCGCGTACTCCTCGGCCCAGACCACCTGCTGGGTGAGCGAGGCGGTCCGGTTCCCGAACCCCGCCTCCCCCCACCCGATCCCGACCCACCCGTCCCTGCCGAGAGTCCGCTCCCAGTCCCGGCGCCCCACCGCCCCCGGGGCATGCGCCGCAAGCCACTCCCGCACCTCACCCCGAAAGGTCTCGTCCTCACCACTGAACCCAAAGTCCACGAAGGCTCCTTAGCTGCAAGGCTTTCAGGGGCGCGGGGAACCGCGCGACAAGCCACGACGAACCCGCACCCGCACACCACAGACCCCCCGCCAACCCCTTAGGCGTTCGGCCGCTCCCCCCGCGCCGCCGCCCGCTCCATCGCCGCCAACCGCTCAAGCATCGGCATCGGATCCACCCCCACGGACCCCGGCAGGAACTCCGCGATCGACTCCGGCGTCCAGGAACCCCCTTCCGCGAAAGCCGAACGCAGTTCGTAGGGCTGCGCCCACACCGCCAGCTTCGCCCCGGCGATCGTGTACACCTGCCCGGTGATCCCGTGCTCCTTGGCCCGCTCGGACAGCAGATAGACGACGAGGGCAGCCACGTCCTCCGGCTCCCCCATCTCCGCCAACTCCACAGGAACGTTCGCGGACATCCGCGTGCGGGCGACGGGCGCCACCGCATTGGCGGTCACCCCGTACTTGTGAAGGCCCAGCGCAGCGCTCCGCACCAGCGAGATGATCCCGCCCTTCGCCGCGCTGTAGTTGGCCTGCGACACCGACCCCTGGTGGTTGCCGCTGGTGAACCCGATCAACGTCCCCGCCCGCTGCTTCCGCATCACCGCCGAGGCGGCCCGGAACACGGTGAACGTTCCCTTCAGATGTGTGGCGACGACCGGATCCCACTCCTCCTCGGACATGTTGAACAGCATCCGCTCACGCAGGATCCCGGCGACGCACACGACCCCGTCCAGGCGCCCGTACGAGGCCAGTGCGGTGTCCACGACCCGCTGCCCGCCGGCCATGGTGGAGATGTCGTCGGCGACGGCGACCGCCTCCCCGCCCGCCGCCTCGATCTCCTTGACGACGGCCTCGGCGATCTCGCTGGCCGGGGAGGCGCCGTCGACGGAGACGCCGTAGTCGTTGACGACGACCCGCGCTCCCTCGGCCGCCGCGGTCAGTGCGACCGCCCGCCCGATGCCCCGTCCGGCGCCCGTCACGGCGACGACCTTGCCTGCCAAGAAGTTCCCCACGTCCGGCCCCTTCCCGCGGTTTCTGACGGACCGTTAGATTTTATGACCCGTCAGATACCTGGAGACAAGCCCCCGGGGAGGACCGATGTCGCTGCCGGATTCGTTCCACGAGATCGCCAAGCGCGTGAACAACTGGGGTCGTTGGGGCTCCGACGACGAGATCGGCACGCTCAACCTGATCACCGACGAGGTCGTGCGCGAGGCCGCCGCGACCGTCCGCTCGGGCCGCCGCGTTCCGCTCGCCCTGCCCCTGAAGCAGGACGGCGTGCAGACCGGGATGATCCCGGGCCGGGTCAACCCCCTGCACACGATGGTGCAGATCAACCAGGAGCTGTTCGGTCCCGGCACGGTCGCCTGCAGCGACGACGCCGTGACCATGGGCCTCCAGGCGGCCACCCACTGGGACGCGCTGCCCCATGTCTCACACTCGGGGCGGCTCTACAACGGCCGTCCGGCCGGCACCGTCACCGCGCACGGCGGCGCCGAGTTCGCCGGCATCGACAAGGCGCGGCACATCGTCTCGCGCGGGGTGCTGCTGGACGTGGCACACGCACGGGGCGTGGACCGGCTGGAGGGCGGGCACGCGGTGACCCCCGAGGACCTGGAGGCCGCCGAGGAGTTCGGCGGCACGCGCGTGCGGGCCGGCGACATCGTCCTCGTACGGACCGGGCAGATCCAGGTCTGTCTCGCCGGCGACAGGGAGGCGTACGGCTACCCCTCGCCGGGCCTCTCGGTCCGTACGCCGGAGTGGTTCCACGCGCGCGATGCCGCCGCCGTGGCCAACGACACCCTGACCTTCGAGATCTTCCCTCCCGAGATCGAGGATCTGTGGCTGCCCGTGCACGCGCTCGACCTGGTGGAGATGGGCATGCTGCAGGGTCAGAACTGGAATCTCGAAGAGTTGTCCACAGCCTGTGGAGAAGCGGGCCGGTACGCGTTCCTGCTCTCGGCGATGCCCGAGCCGTTCGTCGGCGCGACGGGAACTCCCGTGGCCCCCGTCGCCGTGCTGTGAGGCCACACGGCCGGCGGCGCGGCGCTCCCGCCCCGAGCACGGCACCACGCACCGCCGACCGCCTTCGGCGCACCCCGCCGATTCCTCCTGGCCCCTGAACGGAACCGGCGCCGAACCGCGATCCGCGCTCGACGGGGGCTCCCGTCACCGAAGCCCTCGCCGTCCCCTCACGGCGACTCGCAGACCAACAGCGTGATCAAACGGGCACGTTGCGTCAACACCCGTACGGAGATTTATTACTTAAGCCCTATTTGCCGAGGGCGCGCACGGAAGCACGTCCCGGCGCATCGCACCCGGCCGGACCTGACAGGACGGGGGTCGTTGCGACCGTGCACCGCAGCTGACCGGACTCCCGGCTTCCGTGCGCCGGTCACACCACCTCGAACGCCAGCCCCTCGTACGCCGGCACGCCACGCATGCAGGACTCCGCCTCCTGGCGGGACTGTGCACAGCGGTCGAGTTCGCACCAGATGCGCTTGCCGGCACCCTCGGGGCTCCAGCCCCAGCGGTCGGCGAGACCGTCGACGAGGGCGAGGCCGCGGCCGCCGGTCGCGTCACCGTCGACGCAGCGCGGCACGGGGGCCCGGTCGCTGCTGTCGGCCACCTCCAGGCGGACGGTGGCCGATTCGCCGGCCACACCGGGCAGGCACAGGCGCAGGACGGCCGGACAACCGGTGTGCACCACGGCGTTGGTGACCAGTTCGGAGACGAGCAGGATCAGCGTCTCGGCGAGCGGCTCGTCGGCCTCTATGCCGGACCCGGCGAGACGCGAACGAGCCCACTTTCGGGCTCGCCCCACCTCAGCGGGGTCGGGCCGGACTTCCAGCTGCACCTGAAGCACCTGCACCGCTCACACCATCCGAACCGGCGGACACATGACCTCGCGCCACGCGCGCGCCGCGACGAGGGCCACGATCGTAGCCATTTTCTGCATGGCCAGAACAATGGCCAGTGCAGAGCCCAGAGCAAGGGTCACGGAACGTGAATCCCTTAAAAGACAGCATGGTTGACGTACAGTCACGCCAACAAGCGCTTCGGGCATATTCCAGCGCGAAGGAGTACCCGTGCGGCATACTGTGCGACGCTCACTGCGGGGAGTCGAACAGGCCTGTTTAGGCATCACCCCGGGGGCAACACCGGCACGGCACGCGCTCGGAACCACTCGCATCCCACAGAAGGTACCGGAGCGGGGCGCCGACTCCAGGACGTGACGGGTCACGCATAGGACACAACCCGATATCAACGCTCCGTAATTCCGGTATGCCACAATCCGCGACATCTGCGAGGTCCGATTCCGCGACATCGCAGGCCCATGCCGGTCACCCGGTCAGATCGGCCGCGAGCAGCTCCTCACTCTCCGTAGCGCCGCCGCCACGTTGCGCCCGGACCCAGGTCCGCTTCAGGTGCAGGTGCACCTCGCTCTCCCAGGTGAAGCCCATCCCGCCGTGCACCTGGAGGCAGTCGCGGGCGCCGCGCTCGGCGGCCTCGTCCGCGAGCAGCCGGGCCGCGGCGATGTCGGCCCGGTCGGCGGTGACGGCGGCCGCGTAGACGGCCGCGCGGGCGACCTCGGCCCGCACCAGCATCTGCGCGCACAGATGCTTGACCGCCTGGAAGGCCCCGATCGGCTGCCCGAACTGCTCGCGAGTCCGGGCGTGTTGCACGGCCAGCTCACAGACACGCGTGGCCGTGCCGAGTTGCTCGGCGGCGGTCAGCAGGACGGCGACGGGATCGGTACGGGCCGGTGCGGGCACCCGGTGCAGGGGCGTCAACGGATCGACCGACTTCATCGGCAGGGCCCCCTCGGCGCCCCGCCGCACCACGTCCGCCTCGGCCAGCCACTCCACGAGCCGCCCGTCGGCGGCGGCCACGACCACCTCCCCCGTGGCCGCGCCGGGCACCTCCCCGGCGGCAAGATGCGTGGCGACAAGCGGCCCGGGCACCAGCGCCCGCCCGGCCTCCTCGAACACCAACACGGCCTCGGGCAACCCGAGCCCGACGCCTCCCTCCGCCTCGGACAACCGCATCGAGAAGAACCCGAGCCCACCGAGAGCCCGCCACATCTCCCGATCAAGACGGGGCGGTGAATCGCCGGCCCGTGCAGTGCCGATCAGGGACGCGGGGAACTGCGCGACCAGCCACGACGAGCCGCTCGCCGCCCGGCGGCCGATCGCAGTCCGCACGGCGCGGCGCAACTCCCGATGCTCCTCGCTCAATTGAAACCGCACAGCTCACCTTCCCTTCGGCAGTCCCAGCACCCGCTCGCCCACGATGTTCCGCTGAATCTGCGAAGTGCCCGCCGCGATCGTGTACGACAGCGACGACAGCCGGTCGAGCACCCAGGGCCGGTCCAAGTCCAGGGAGTCCGGTCCCAGAACCTCGGCGGCAGCGTCGTAGAGCTCCTGCCGGGCGTGCGAATAGCTCAGCTTGAAAACCGAACCCCCCACCCCCGGCACCCCGCCGGAGGCCTCCGCCTCGCTCACGTTCCACTGTGTGAGCCGCCACAGCGCCCGGAACTCGGCGTTGAGCCTGCCGAGCCGGCGCCGGAGCACGGGGTCGTCCCAGCGGCCGTTCTCCCGGGCCGCGGAGGCGAGTTCGCCCAGCACCCGCCGGCAGGCGACCACCTCGCCCACGAACGCCGTGCCGCGCTCGAAGGACAGCGTCACCATGGTCACGCGCCAGCCGTCGTTCTCCTCGCCGACCCGGTTCGCGGCCGGTACGCGCACGTCGTCGAAAAACACCTCGGCGAACTCGGCCGACCCGGCAAGGGTCCGCAGCGGCCGTACGGTGATCCCCGGGGCGTCCATGGGCATCGCGAGCCAGGAGATGCCCCGGTGTTTCGGCGCTTCGGGGTCGGTGCGGACCAACAGCTCGCACCAGTCGGCCACTTCGGCGTGCGAGGTCCAGATCTTCGAGCCGCGCACCACGTAGTCGTCGCCGTCCCGCCACGCGCGCGTGCGCAGTGCCGCGAGGTCGGAGCCGGCGTCCGGTTCACTGAAGCCCTGGCACCAGACCTCCTCGCCGCGCAGCACCGGCGGCAGCCAGCGCACCCGCTGCTCCGGCGTCCCCTCGGCGGCGATCGTGGGCCCCGCGTGCAGCAGCCCGACGAAGTTCGCCCCCACGTAGGGCGCACCGGCCCGCTCGGTCTCCTCCAGGAAGATCAGCCGGGTGGTCGGGGAGGCGTCCCAGTGGACGTCGGCGTACCCGGCCTCGTACAGCATCCGCTGCCAGCCGAGGTCGTACGCCCTGCGCGCGGGCCAGTCCCGCGGGGACGGCTTCGGCGGCAGCGTCGGCAGCGCCTTGCCGAGCCACTCCCGCAGCCGCGCCCGGAACTCCTCCTCCTGCGGGGTGTACGACAGGTCCACTAGCGGTCCAGGTCGAGGTCGAGCATGCGGATGGCGTTGCCCCGCATCAGCTTGTGGACGGTCTCGTCGTCGAGCCCCTTCACATGGTCGAGGGCGATCTCCTTGGTGTTCGGGAAGGTCGAGTCGACGTGCGGGTAGTCGGTCTCGAAGGTGGCGTTGTCCCGCCCGACGACGTCCAGCGAGGCGACCCCGTGCTTGTCGCGGAAGAAGCAGCAGAACATCTGCCGGTAGTAGTACGTCGACGGCGGCTCGGGCACCAGGTCCCTGACCCCGCCCCAGGCGCGGTGCTCCTCCCACACGTCGTCGGCGCGCTCCAGGGCATACGGGATCCAGCCCATCTGCCCCTCGGAGTAGGCGAGTTTGAGGCGCGGGAACTTCACGAGCACCCCGCTGAACAGGTAGTCCATCATCGAGGCCATGGCGTTGTTGAAGCTCAGCGACGCCTGGACGGCGGGGGGCGCGTCGGGGGACGCGGCCGGCATCTGGGAGCTGCTGCCGATGTGCATGTTGACGACCGTGCCGGTCTCCTGGCACACCGCGAAGAAGGGGTCCCAGTAGCCGGAGTGGATGGACGGCAGGCCGAGGTAGGTGGGGATCTCGGAGAAGGTCACCGCCCTGACGCCGCGCGCGGCGTTGCGCCTGATCTCCGCGACCGCCAGCTCCACGTCCCACAGCGGGATCAGGCACAGCGGGATGAGCCGGCCGCCGCTGTCGCCGCACCACTCCTCGACCATCCAGTCGTTGTAGGCGCGCACACAGGCCAGCGCGACCTCCTTGTCGTGCGCCTCGGCGAAGGTCTGCCCGCAGAAGCGCGGGAAGGAGGGGAAGCAGAGGCTGGCCTCGACGTGGTTGAGGTCCATGTCCTCAAGGCGCGCCTTCGGGTCCCAGCAGCCGCGCCGCATCTCGTCGCGGGTGATCCCCTCCAGGGTCATCTCGTCGCGGTCGAAGCCGACCGCGGCGATGTTGCGCTTGTACGGGAACTTCAGGTCCTCGTAGATCCACCAGTCGGTCGGCTGGCCCTCCGGGTCCATCGTGATCTGGTACTTGCCGGCGACGTAGGCGAGTTCGCCGATGCCCGCGGTCAGGGGCTGCGGGCCCCGTTCGCGGTACTTGGCCGGCAGCCACGTCTCGAAGAGGTGTGCGGGCTCGATCACGTGGTCGTCGACGCTGATGATGCGGGGCAGTTCGGTCATGGGTCCCCTCCGCCTGACGCGACTGATTTCTGATGGACCGTCAGATTCGCTTCGCCAAGCAGGCTAGTCCCGCGCCTCTGGACCGACAAGGCGCCGAGCCCTACGCTCTGCGCACGATCTGACAGCCCGTCAGTTAGGCCGAGGGGGCCGCCGTGAACGACACCGCCCACGCACTGAGCGCGTCCCGCACCCTCTGGGACCTTCTCGCCCGCCGCGCAGACCTCACCCCGGGGCGCCCGGTCCTCCTTCAGGACGACCGCTCCCTGAGCTTCGGCGAGCTGCGCGCGGGGGCCGAGCGCGTGGCGGCGGGCCTGTACGACATGGGCGTACGGCCCGGCACGGTGGTCGCCTGGCAGCTGCCGACCCGCCTGGAGACGGCCCTGCTGACCTTCGCGCTGGCCCGCCTCGGCGCCGTGCAGACGCCGATCATCCCCTTCTACCGCGACCGCGAGGTCGCCTTCGCCCTGCGCGAGTCCAAGGCCGAGTACTTCGCCGTCCCCGGCGAGTGGCGCGGCTTCGACCACACCGCGATGGCACGGCGGCTGGGCGCCAAGGGCATCTTCGAGGCCTACGACGACCTGCCCGAGGGGGACCCGTCCGTACTGCCCGCCCCGCCCGCCGAGGGCACCTCCGTGCGCTGGATCTACTGGACCTCGGGCACCACCTCCGACCCCAAGGGCGTGCTGCACACCGACCGTTCGCTGATCGCGGGCGGCTCGTGCCTCGCGCACGCGCTGCACCTGTCGGAGGACGACGTGGGCTCGATGGCCTTCCCGTACGCGCACATCGCCGGGCCCGACTACACGGTGATGCTGCTGCTGTACGGCTTCCCGGCGGTGATGTTCGAGCAGTTCGCGCTGCCGGACGCGCTGGAGGGCTACCGCCGGCACCGCGTGACGGTCGCGGGCGGCTCGACGGCGTTCTACTCGATGTTCCTCGCCGAGCAGCGCAAGCAGCCGGGCACCAAGGTCATCCCCTCGCTACGGCTCCTCGCGGGCGGCGGGGCGCCCAAGCCGCCGGAGGTGTACCACGCCGTCGTACGCGAGATGGGGGTGCAGCTCACGCACGGGTACGGCATGACCGAGGTGCCGATGATCACCATGGGGGCACCGGACGACACCGCGGAGAACCTGGCGACGACGGAGGGCCGGCCGCCGGAGGAGATGGAGATACGGATCGCCGGCGGGGAGGTGCGGCTGCGCGGGGAGGCCGTGTGCCGGGGCTATCTGGATGCGGCGCAGACAGCGGACGCCTTCGACGCGGAGGGGTTCCTGCGCACCGGTGACCTCGGGCACGTGACCGCGAGCGGGCATCTGGTGCTGACCGGGCGGCTCAAGGACGTGATCATCCGCAAGGGCGAGAACATCTCGGCGAAGGAGATCGAGGACCTGCTGGCCGCCCACCCGGCCGTCGGGGACGTCGCCGTGGTCGGGCTGCCGGACGCCGAGCGAGGGGAGCGGGTCTGCGCCGTGGTGGAGCGGCGGCCGGGGGCCGGTGACCCGACCCTGGACGCGCTGACCTCTTACCTGCGCGCGGAAGGGCTGTCGGTGCACAAGCTGCCGGAGCAGCTGGAGGTGGTGGACGCCCTTCCGCGCAACGACACCTTGCGCAAGGTGCTCAAGTACAGGCTGCGGGAGCGCTACTCCGGGACCGTGAAGTAGCGGGCGAAGGCCGGGACGATCTCCGCCTCGCCGACCCTGCCGTCGCCGTCGGTGTCGAGCACGGCGGCGCTCGCACTGGCGATGTCCTCGCCCACGCCCAGGATTCTCAGCACGCGCGCGGTGTCCTCGACGGTGGCCGCGCCGTCACCGTCGGTGTCCGCGACGGCGAGGGCCGCGTGCAGGAAGGGCCGGGCGATCTCGGCGAACCGGTCGGGGTTGTCGCGCAGCCGCTTGACCGCGCCGTTCACGAACTCCTCGCGGTCGATGCGCTGGTCGCCGTCGCGGTCCGCTATGCCGGCCATGCCCTGCCAGAACGCCTCGGCGCCGGCGTACAGCGCCTGGCCCTTGTCGGACCGCGCCGCGACACCGAACTCGGCGAGCAGCGCCTTGGCCGCCGCATTGAAGTCCTCGCGGTCGATATAGCCGTTGCCGTCCTGGTCGAAGGTGGCGAACCGGGCCGCGATCCTGCGCTCGTACTCGCTGCTGACCATGTCTTTCGGGCCGCCTCACGTCATGTCGGGTGCATCTGCACGGGAGCGTACGACGGAGCGGGACCTTCGGGCGGCGGAAAGCGACGCTTGTGCCAAGACCGGGGGAATTTTGGGACAACGATGTGGCAGGAGCGCCCGGCGCTTGCTAGGCGGAGAGCGGGCCCGCCTCCTCGGAGACTGCGTCGTCCACGTCGGCGTACACCTCGAACAGACGGCGCACGCCGAGCGCGCCGAGGACACGGTTGACATGGGAGCCGTCGACCGCACCCTGTGCCGGGAGTATCAGCCGCAGGCTGCCCTGGCAGGAGCGGATCAGCCGGCGGGAGGCGATGAGCACGCCGACACCGCTGGAATCGCAGAAGAAGACGTCGGAGAGGTCGAGGACGAGGCTGTGGCGGCCGTCCGCGACGACGTCGTGCACCCGCTGCCGCAGCACCGGCGACGTCACCAGGTCCAGTTCGCCCGACACGCTGAGCACGATCCAAGGGCCCTGCTCGCCGCCGGTCACATAGAACGCCACCACCATGCCTTTCGTTCGCCGGACCCCCTCGAACCGGAAGCCACTCCTTCGCTTCCTTGCAGCGCGGCTGCCCAGCCGCCGTTCCCTGAAACACGACACCAGAAACGAATAGCGATCGTAAACGGCTGGTTTTGTTCGGTATCGATCCTGTTCGATCAGATCTGAACCGGGTAGGCGGTGCTCCACTATCACCTCCGACCGCGCCGGGGGCGCCCAATGGCACAAAGGGGCGTGCGCTGTCGGAGGTGCCGACTACATTCGAGGAGAGGATGGACGCAGGCTGGGTCGAGGCAGACGTACGGGTGAGGGGGCCGCATGGCGAAGAAGGACGTACCGCCCCGCTGGGACCGCAAGATGCAGCAGCGGCTCGCACGCGGTGAGGCGGCCGCCCTCGGCGAGCTCTACGACCGGTTCGCCTCGCTCGTCCACGGCCTCGCCCACCGCGTCCTCGGCGACGAGCGCGCCGCCGACACCATCACCCGCGAGGTGTTCGTGCACGTCTGGGAGCACCCCGAGTCCTACGACCCGAGGCAGGGCCCGCTGCGCTCCTGGGTCGCGACGCTGACCCACCGCCTCGCCGTGCAGCGGCTGCGCGCCACCGAGACCGCCGCCATGGCCCAGGGCTCCGGCGGCTCCGCCGAGGAGCTGGAGCGCAGGGTCCGCCGCGCCTCGATCGCCGCGCGCGCCGACTACATCGTCCAGTCCATGCCCGTCCCGCTGCGCGCCGCCCTGGAGCTGGCCTACTTCCAGCGCCGCGACTACCGCCAGGCCGCGGCCGACCTCGGCGTCACCGAGGACGAGGCCCGCCGCCGGCTCCGCCTCGGCCTGCAACTGCTGTCCACCGCCCACGACGCCGGCGCACCCGGGGCCCCGCCCGGCTACGGGGGTGCGGCGTGAACGACGGAGGCAACGCCGACCGCTATGAGTCCGGCGGCTTCGAGGGCAGGGACGACAAGGGGGAGCAGGGCGGCAGGTCCGGGCGGCAGCACGAGCCCGGCGTCCCCGGCGGCCCCGCGAACGGCGGCGGCACCGGCAAGGACCCCGACCGGCCGCCCCGCATACCCATGCCCCGCTCGTCCGTGGAGGACGGCGGCCGGCCGCTGCCCGCGCTGGAGAGGCCTGACGAGCCGGCGCCGCGGCCCGTCCCGCTCGTGCTGGAGCACCGCGTGCTGAAGTCGCTCCTCGGCGCCTGGGCGCTGGCCGCCTGCTCGCCGGAGGAGACGGTCGCCGTCGAGGAGCATCTCGGCGACTGCGGCACCTGCGCCGAGGAGGCGCTGCGGCTGCGCGACGCGGTCGGCCTGCTGCACCCGCAGGAGACCCTCGACCTGGACCCGGCCCTGCGCACCCGCGTCCTGGACGGCTGCCTCGACCGGCGCCCGCCGCGCATCCCGGTGCCCGGGTGGGCGGCCCCGTACGACGCCGAGACCGCCCGCCTCGACGCCCTGCTGCAGGACATCGGGGACGCCGAGTGGCACGCGCCCGTGCGGCTGCGCTGGTTCGACGGCGAGGGCCCGGCGAGCCGTCGTACGACCGTCGCCGGCGTCATCGCCCACCTGCTGTCGGTCGACGGCCTGGTCGCGGTCGCCCTCGGCCTGGACGACCCGCTGGGCGACTGTGCCGCGGAGGGCCCCTCGCCCCGGACCCGCACGGAGACGTACTGGCGCACCACGCATGTCCCGCCCGGCCGCTCGGTCCGGGCACCCTGGCGGGAGCAGACCCACGACCTCGTGCGCACGGTGGGCTTCGCGGGCGGCGGCACCGGCTCCGCACGCCTCGCGGTCTCCTACGGCGACTTCGAACTGCCGCTGCACGACGCGATGGTGGACCGGGCCTTCGAGTGCTGGGTGCACGCGGAGGACATCGCCGAGGCGGTCGACTACCCCTACGGCCCGCCCGCCCCGCGCCACCTGCACCGCATGATCGACCTCGCGGCCCGCGTGCTGCCCGGCGCGCTGGCCCAGCGCCGCCGGACGGGGCTGGCCTCGCCCACCCACGGACGCCACCTCGTCCCGGCCGGCGAGCCCGGCCGCAGCCTGCGCCTGGAGATCGAGGGCTCGGGCGGCGGCGAGTGGCTGATCCCCCTCGACTCCCCCGCGGCGGTGGGCTCCGCCGAGCACGAGGTCGCCCATATCGCCCTGGACGGCGTGGAGTTCTGCCGCCTGGCCGCCGGGCATGTGCCTCCGGCGGATGCGGCGGTCGGTCAGGTCGGTGACAAGGAGGCGATCAGGGATGTCCTGTTCGCTGCGGCGTCCTTGAGCCGTCTGTAGGGGTGGGTTCGTGTGCGTCGGCGGCTGCAGATCGTCTGTGGCCGGTCGCGCAGTTCCCCGCGCCCCTGGGAGGCTTCACCGCAAGTTCTTTCAGGGGCGCGGGGAACTGCGCGACAAGCCACGACGCACCCGCACCCGCCGACGCACCCGGCCGCCCGAGCGACTAGGCGAACACGACCGTCCGGCGTCCGTTGAGCAGGATACGACGCTCGGCATGCCACTTGACGGCCCGCGCCAGCGCCTGGCACTCCACGTCCCGCCCCACCGCGACCAGCTGATCCGGCGTGACGTCATGCCCCACCCGCTCGACCTCCTGCTCGATGATCGGGCCCTCGTCGAGATCGGCGGTCACGTAGTGCGCCGTGGCCCCGATCAGCTTGACCCCCCGGGCGTGAGCCTGGTGGTACGGCTTCGCGCCCTTGAAGCTCGGCAGGAACGAGTGGTGGATGTTGATGATCTTGCCGCTCAGCTGCTTGCACAGATCGTCGGAGAGCACCTGCATGTACCGGGCCAGCACGACCAGTTCGACGTCGTTCTCACGAACGACCGCCAGCACCCGCGCCTCCGCGTCCGCCTTGGTCTCCTTGGTCACCGGAATGTGGTGGAAGGGGATCTCGTACGAGCCCACGAGCTCGGCGAAGTCGGTGTGGTTGGACACCACGGCGGCGATCTCCACCGGCAGCGCACCGATCCGCGCCCGGAACAGCAGGTCGTTCAGGCAGTGCCCGAACTTGCTGACCATGAGGACGATCCGCATCTTCTCGTCGGCCCGGTTGATCTGCCAGTCCATGTGGAAGGCGTCGCCGATGGCCGCGAAGCTCGCCCGCAGCTTGGCCACCGTCACCGGAGTCTCCGCCGAGAAGTGGACGCGCATGAAGAACAGACCCGTGTCGTGGTCGCCGAACTGCTGGCTGTCCTCGATGTTGCAGCCGGTCATGAAGAGGTAGCTCGACACGGCGTGCACGATGCCCTGCTTGTCGGGGCAGGAGAGCGTGAGGACGTACTGGTCACTGGCCGCCGCGGCTCGGGTGGACTGCTCGTTCATGCAGGACAGGGTCCCATACACGGGCCCGCGGACGGGCCCGGGTCCGCTAGGCGGACCGCGTCATGATCCGCAGCAGCTCGAGGGTGCGCGGCGGGGTGTCCGCGTCCTCGCCGTCGGCCGCGGCCATCCGCACATGCGCGTCCCGGGCCGCCCGGACCGCCTCCGGCCAGCCCTCGTTCTCGAAGTACGCGGAGACCTGGGCGTCCGGCCCCACCTGGTGCATGATCCGCAGCACCCGCAGCACGGCGGTGTCGACGAGGGCCGCCTCCTGGGAGTCCCGGAAGATCGTGCCGACGTACTTCTCGGCGGACCAGTTGTCCAGCCAGGTGTCCTCGACCAGGCGGTAGACGGCGTCGGTCACGTCCCCGTACCCGTCGACACCGGCCAGCCAGACGTCCCGCTGGAACACCGGGTCGGAGAGCATGTGCAGCGCGGAGCGCACATTGCTGCGCCAGCGCCACCACGGCATGTCGTTGAGTGGCATGCCGCCCATGGTGGGGGAGCGACGGCCACGGCGGGAAGAGTTCTCCGGAGCTTGCACGGTCACCGATCGTACGTTCTTCCGCTCAGGCGCCTCATCGACCCCTGCAATTCACCTTGCAGCCACCACTCGATAACCGTGGGTCACCCCCGGGTTGTTGATGTGGCGGAAGCGTGTGTGTCCATGACCGGTCGGCGACGCGTCCCCAACACCATCCGTCTCCTGCGCACCAGGCCTCGCAGAGCCACCGTGCTGTCGGCGGGGGCGTTGGCCGCGTGTGCGTCGCTCGCCGCCGGATGCGGGGTCATCCCCGGTGCCACGGGGGGCTCCGGGGATGACCCGATCACCGTCATGACGTGGGCCCCGGAGCAGACCAGCGCGACCAACAAGCCCGGCATGCCCGCCTTCGCCCGGGCCTACGCCCGCTGGATCAACGCCCACGGCGGCATCGCCGGACACAAGCTGAAGGTCCTGACCTGCAACGACCACAACGACAGCGTGGCCGCCGCGGAGTGCGCGACCACCGCCGTCAAGAACGACGTCGTCGCGGTCGTCGGCTCCTACAGCCAGTACGGCGACTCCTACCTGCCGACACTGGAGAGCGCCGGCATCCCCTACATAGGTGGCTACGGCGTCACCACCGCGGAGTTCACCAGCCCGCTGTCCTATCCGGTCAACGGCGGCCAGCCCGCCCTGCTGGCGGGTCTCGGCAAGGAGCTCTCCGGCGGCTGCGGCCCCGTGGCGCTCGTACGGCCCGACAGCATCGCGGGCGACGAGCTGCCCGCCATGCTCGACTCCGGCCTCAAGGTGGGCGGGCACCCGGACGCGGCGGACCAGCGGGCGGCGGACGACACCACCGAGTACTCGTGGCCCTCGCAGAAGGCGCTGAAGACGACCACGACCGACCCGGCGAAGAAGGGGTGCGTGATCCCCGCGCTCGGGGACCGCACCGACACCTTCATGGACTCCTTCCGGCGGGACCGGCAGGACTACCCCGCGGTGAAGACCGCCGCCACGCTCGACAGCGTCGACCAGACGGTGATCAACGAGTCCGGCGGGCAGTCCGGCCCGTACGAGGGGTCGTACATCACCGGCTGGTACCCGGTGGCCAACGACAAGCGCTGGGACCCCATGAAGAAGGTGATCCAGGAGCAGGCCTTCGGCGACAACCGCATCGACCCCGCGGACGCCGGCGTGCAGACGACCTGGATCGCGTACACGGTGTTCAAGGCCGCCGTCGAGTCGCTGGGCAGCGGCGACGTCACCGCCGACACCGTGCGCAAGGCCCTCGACGACGGGCTGAAGGTCGGCACGGGCGGGCTCACGCCGAAGCTGCACTGGGCCGACGAGAGCCGGCTGGCCGCCATCGGCTTCCCCCGCCTGGTCAACGCCGACGTGACGCTCCAGGTCGTACGCCAGGGCCAACTCGTGGCGGCGGACAAGGGGTTCGTCAACGCGACCAAGACGCTGGAGGGCGCGGACGTGCACTGAGGTGCACCTCCGCGCCCCCCGGCGCGTGTCCCGGCCGCCCCTAGAGCTGGGTCGGCTGGCGCTGGGTCAGTCCGTACGTCTTGGCGATGGCGTTCCACAGCCCGGCCGCCTGCACCTTCTGCTGGCTCGCGGTGCCGCTCGCGCGGTTGCCGGCCTGGGTCTGGCCGCTCGGGCGGGCCTGGCCCTTCTTGCAGCCCTTCTTGCCGCCCACCTGGTCGGCCCAGGCCGCGTAGTGGTTGTCGGCGGCGGCGGACGCCTGCCACGCCTTGGTGAGCGCGGTGGTCAGCGCCGCGTGGTTCGGGAGCTTGTCGACGGACAGGGCGGACAGCCGGGTGACCAGCTGGTTGCGCTGCTTCGCCGCGGCACGCAGATCCGAGGCCGCCTGGCCCTGGTTCTTGCACCCCTTGACGTCGGCCACCGCCCGGATCACCGAGGCACGGCTGTCGCCGCTGTCGGCCAGCAGCTTGTCCAGGGCGACGGCCTGCTGCTTCGCCGGGTCCGCGGCGGGCGACGCGGAGCCGTCCGTCGCCGGGGCCGTGGCGGAGACCGTCTGGTTCTTGTCCTTGCCGTCGCCGCCCCCGCCACCGCCGAGCAGCGCACCGGCGCCGACACCGAGGACGACGATGCCGATGCCGACGGCCGCGATGAGCGGTACCCGCGACCGGCCCTGGCCGCCGCCGCGTCTGCCGCCCCGGCCTTCGTCGCCGGGCGGGGCGTACGCGGGCGCGGGCTGCTGGGGACGCCCGTAGGACTGCTGGGGCTGCTCGAAGCGCGGCATCTGCTGGGTGGCCGCGGCCGGGCTCTCGCCGCCCGGCCCGCTGCGGAAGAGGTTGTCGAACTCGGCGGGCGGCTGCCGGTCCTCGCCCTGCGCCATGCCGTACGGCATGCCGCCGGGCTGGTCGGTCACCGGGGCGATGTACTGCGTGGCCTCGGCGTCGGGCCCGGACGCGGGCGGCATCGGCCCGGCGCCGGGCTGCTGCGCGTGCCCCAGGAACTGCGTCGCCTCGGAGGCGGCCGGTGCGCCGCCCACCTCGGGTGGCAGTGCTCCCGGCCCGACGGGGGGTATGTACTGCGTCGCCCCTTCGTCGGCCGGCGCGGTCATCGGCGGGATGAACTGCGTGGCGCCCTCGTCGGCGGCGGGCGGCAGCGGGCCGCCGTACGCGCCGGCGGCGGGCGAGCCGTAGCCGCCCGGGGCGGCGGGCGGCAGCGGGGCGCTCGCCGCGCCGTGGTCCTGGCCGGCGTACCCGTCGGCGGGCGGCAGGGGCGCGGAGTGGCGGCCCTGCCGGGGCGGCGGGAGGGCCGCGCCGGGGGCGCCGTAGGACGAACTCTCCGGCGGCAGCGCGGCCGAGGGGTCGGGCGCGGGCGCGCCCCACTGGTCCGCCTGCGGCTGGTGCTGCTCGGGCGTGCTCCACGACTGGGTCTGCGGCGTTCCCCAGCCCTCGCCCTGCGCCGGGGCCGGGCTCTGCTGCTCGCCGGGGCCCCAGGGCGTGCCCCAGGCCTGTCCCACGGTCGGGGCTCCGGCCTGCGGGCCGCCGTACGAGCCGTTGGCGTCGTACGGGCCGGTGGCGTCGTGCGAGCCGCTGTGCCGGCCGTTGTACGGACCGACCGGGGCCTGTGCGCCCAGCATGCCCGGCAGCAGCGGTTCGCTTCCGTCCGAGGGCAGCACGATGCCTTCGCGCGCTTCGCGCTGCGAGGGCTCCTCGCCCTGTCCACTCTGCGTCACCGGGACTCCTACGAATGGGGGACCTTCGGAATCGTCGGCTCACGCTACCGGGTCCTCCGAGCCGGGTGCCACGCAGCTCTGGGCCTAACCTCCTTCCCTGTGACAGCAGTAACAAAACCGGTCTACAAAGCGCTGTATGTGTCCATGTTTCGCGGCTCGCACGGCGCTCAGGCCGCTGCCTGCACGCCCATGCGCGCCCCGAACTCCCTTACCACCGGCTCGTCCTGATACGGCTCCAGCCGCTGCTGGAAGTCCTCGAGGTAGTCGGCGCCCCGATTGGAGCGCAGGGTCTCGAGGAGGTCCACCGCCTTCAGCCCGGTGCTGCAGGCCTGCTCGATCTCGCGCTGCTGCACCAGCGCCGTGGCCAGCAGGACGTAGCCGATGGCCCGCCTGCGCGCCTTCGTCTCCGGGAGCCGGTCCAGCGCCTCCTGCGCCTGCCGTGCCGCCGCGTCGGCCTGGCCGAGGTCGCGGTGGCAGTGCGCCAACTCGTCGGCGAGATACGCCTCGTCGAAGTGCGAGATCCACGCCGGGTCGTCCCCGGAGGCGGAGTCGGCGGCCTCAAGTGCCGTGACGGCACGCCCCGATGCCCCGGCGGTCGCGCGCGCGTCGCCCATCAGCGCGTGCCCGCGCGCCTCCGCCGCATGGAACATCGCCTCCGCGCGCGGGGTCACGCGCCCCCGCGCCCCTTCCTGCGCCGCCCGTGCCAACTGCGCGATCTCACGCGGGTTTCCGAGCTGCGCGGCGAGGTGGCTCATGGAGGCGGCGAGGACGTATCCGCCGTAGGCGCGGTCGCCCGCGGCCTGTGCGAGGCGCAGGGCCTGGATGTAGTAGCGCTGGGCGAGCCCCGGCTGGCCGGTGTCGACGGCCATGTAGCCCGCGAGCTCGGTCAGCCGGGCCACCGCGGCGAACAGGTCGCGCCCGACCGCCTCCCGGTACGACCCCGCCAGCAGCCCCGAGACGACGCTGTTGAGGTAGTGCACGACCACCGGGCGCACATGCCCGCTGCCGTACTGGTGGTCCAGGTCGGTGAGCGCCTGCGTCATCGCGCGCACGGCGGCCACGTCGGACTGCCCCACCCGTGGCCCCGCCGAGCGCGAGACCTGCGAGTCGGGCGCGGAGATCAGCCAGTCACGGCTGGGCTCCACGAGCGCGGAGGCGGCGACGGAGGAGCCGGACAGGAAGTCCCGGCGCCCCACGTCGCTGCGCCACAGCTCGCAGACCTGCTCGATGGCTCCCAGTACCGTCGGCGAGAACTGGAGGCCGACGCCCGAGGCGAGGTTCTTGCCGTTGGCCATGCCGATCTCGTCGATCGTGACCGTGCGGCCCAGCTTGCGGCCCAGCGCCTCCGCGATGATCGCCGGGGCGCGTCCGCGTGGCTGCTGACCGCGCAGCCAACGGGCCACGGACGTCTTGTCGTAGCGCAGGTCGAGACCGTGCTCGGCGCCGCACATGTTGACCCGGCGGGCGAGCCCGGCGTTCGAGCACCCCGCCTCCTGGATGAGCGCCTGCAACCGTTCGTTCGGCTGTCGCGCGACGAGAGGCCTTGCGGCCATGGCGTACCCCCTGGGAACAACCCCTGAAGCGAAAAGATCCGGCCGTGAAGATCAATGCCCCGGTGCCGTACGTAAAATGCGAGGCTTGCGCGGATTGCCGGGGTAAGAACCTGTGTCGACCCCGCATGTGGCTACCCAGATCACGCGGGGGTTCCTCCTGCGCGCCCCCACACATGCATCCATGCGCCCCAGCCGTGGAATCGATGCTCCTCCCCCGCGCGCGATACGGCCGTAACCCGAGGTGGGTGCGGGAGTTGAGTTCATCGTGGAAGAGACGATCGCGGGAACCGAAGCCGCTCAGATTCCGAAGCAGCGCGGGGACTCGCTGCTGGAGACCGCCGTACGCTACGCCGAGGAGCGCCACTGGGACGTCTTCCCCGGTACCTGGCTGGAGGCCGTCGACGGGGTGCAGCACTGCTCCTGCTCCGACCCCGCGTGCGCCGCCCCCGGCGCGCATCCGGCGCGCGAGGACTGGGCGACGCTGGCCACGGGCAGCGCGACCGTCGCCCGCCGGATGTGGCAGAAGCAGCCGACGGCGTCGATCCTGCTGCCCACGGGCCGTACGTTCGACGCGATCGAGGTGGCGGAGAGCGCGGGCTTCCTGGCCCTCGCGCGTATGGAGCGCATGGAGTTGACGCTCGGCCCCGTGACCGTGACCCCGAACCGGCGCATGCACTTCTTCGTCCTGCCCGGCGCGGCCGTGAAGGTGCCGGAACTGGTGCGCAAGCTGGGCTGGTCACCGGCGTCCCTGGACCTGGTCGCGCTCGGCGAGGGGGCGTACGTGGCCGCGCCGCCCACCCGCTTCGGCTCCCGCGGCGCCGTGCAGTGGGCCTGCCGCCCGACCCCCGCCAACCGCTGGCTGCCCGACGCCGAGGAGCTGATCTCCCCCCTCGCCTACGCCTGCGGACGCGACCGCTGACGCGCCCGCCCGGGGACGAACCCCTAGGGTTTCCCGCATGACAGAGGGAATTGAGGTCGGTACCGCCGCCGTGCGCGTGCGAGGGCTCTGGAAGCGGTTCGGGCAGCAGGTCGCCGTCGCCGGGGTCGATCTCGACCTGCCGGCGGGCAAGTTCATCGGGCTGGTCGGACCCAACGGCGCCGGGAAGACCACCACTCTCTCCATGGCCACGGGGCTGCTGCGGCCCGATCAGGGGAGCGTCGAGGTCGTCGGCCACGACGTGTGGCAGGACCCCGCGGCGGTGAAGGCCCGGATCGGGGTGCTGCCGGAGGGGCTCCGGCTCTTCGAGCGACTCTCCGGACGTGAACTCCTCGGCTACAGCGGGCGGTTGCGCGGGCTGCCTGGCGCCGAGGTCGACAAGCGGGCCACCCAGCTGCTCGACGTGCTCGACCTGGCCGGCGCCCAGCACAAGCTCGTCGTCGACTACTCGACGGGCATGCGCAAGAAGATCGGCCTCGCGGCCGCACTCCTCCACAATCCCGAAGTGCTCTTCCTGGACGAGCCGTTCGAGGGCGTCGACCCGGTGTCCGCCCAGATCATCCGCGGGGTGCTCGAGCGGTACACCGCCTCGGGCGCCACCGTCGTCTTCTCCTCCCACGTCATGGAGCTCGTGGAGTCCCTGTGCGACTGGGTGGCCGTCATGGCCGCCGGCCGCATCCGCGCCCACGGCACCCTCGCCGAGGTGCGCGGGCAGGCGGCCTCGCTCCAGCAGGCGTTCCTCGAACTCGTGGGCGCGGGCGGCCGCGACACCGGCTCCAACCTCGACTGGCTGGGCGGCGGGGCACGATGACGACCGAAGCGAACATCACCCCCGTCGTCGTACGGCTGAAGCTGTCGCTGCTGCGCAACGGACTCAAGCAGTCCGGCGGGCGGCGGGCCGCCTACATCGTCTCGGCCGTGGTCGTGGTGCTCTTCGGGGCGCTGCAACTGCTCGGGCTGATCGTCCTGCACGGGAACGCGCACGCCCTGTCCGTGGTCACGCTGCTGGTGGCCGTCCTGGCGCTGGGCTGGGCCGTGATGCCGCTGTTCTTCCCGAGCGGCGACGAGACCCTCGACCCGACCCGGCTGGTGATGCTGCCGCTGCGGCCCCGGCCGCTGGTGCGGGCGCTGCTCGCGGCCTCGCTGGTGGGCATCGGGCCGCTGTTCACCCTGCTCCTGCTGACCGGTTCGGTGGTCGCGGTCGCGCACGGCGGTGCGGCCTACGCCGTCGGCGTCGTGGCCGTCGTCCTCGCGCTGCTGGTGTGCGTGGCCCTGGCGCGGGCCGTCGCCGCCGCCAACATCCGGCTGCTGACCAGCCGCAAGGGCCGTGATCTGGCGGTGCTGAGCGGGCTGGTCATCGCGATCGGGGCGCAACTGGTCAACTTCGGCGCACAGCACCTGGGTTCGTCCGGCATCTCGCAGCTCGACCCGGTGGCCGACGTACTGAAGTGGGTACCGCCCGCGTCGGCGATCGGCGCGGTCCGCTCGGTGAGCGAGGGCTCGTACGGCACCGCGGTCGCACAACTGGCGCTGAGCGCGGCCGCGTTGTTCGCGCTGATCGCCGTGTGGTCGCGCCATCTGACGAAGTTGATGACCTCCCCCGACGGCTCCACCCTCCAGGCCGCCACCGACCGGCCCACCACCCGTGAGCGCTCGGCCGGCGGCCTCGCCCGGCTGCTGCCGGCCGGCCGCACCGGCACGGTCATGGAGCGCAGCCTGCGCTACATCTGGCGTGATCCCAAGACCAAGGCCGCCTGGGTGACCTCGCTCGCCATCGGACTGATCGTGCCGGTGTTCAACGCGCTGCAGGGCACCGGCTCGATCTACTTCGCGTGCTTCGCCGCCGGCATGCTCGGCATCCAGATGTACAACCAGTTCGGGCAGGACACCTCGGCGTTCTGGATGGTCGCCACGACCATCTCCTCGCCGCACGACGCCTATGTGGAGCTGCGCGGGCGGGCCCTGGCCCTGCTGGTGATCACCCTGCCGTACGCCACCCTCGTCACCGTCCTGACCACCGCGATGCTCGGCGACTGGCCCCGCCTGCCCGAGGTGCTCGGCCTCTCCTTCGCCCTCCTCGGCGCGATGCTCGCGACCGGCGCGTGGACCTCCGCCCGCTTCCCGTACTCCATCCCGCAGGAGGGCTACAAGAACGTCGCCCCGGGCCAGACCGGCCTCGCCTGGATCTCCATCTTCGGCGGCATGGTCTCCGCGGCCCTGCTGTGCTCCCCCGTCATCGTCGCGGCGATCTGGGTCGGCATCGCGAAGAACGGCGACGCGTGGGGCTGGCTCCTCCTCCCCCTGGGCACCGTCTACGGCGCCGCGATCACCTGGTCCGGCCTACGCCTCGCAGCCCCCCGCACAGCGGCCCGCCTACCGGAAATCCTGACGGCGGTGAGCAAGGGCTGACGCTTGCGGGTCCAGGGCGCAGGGGACCGCAGTGTCTTCAGGGGCGCGAGGAACTGCAGGTTTAGGGACGCGGGGAACTGCGCGAGAAACCACGACGCACCCGCACCCGCCGACACCACCGGGACCCCCACCTCACCAGGCGCCCCTAAACCCCCCGCACCTCATCAAGAAACGGCTCAATCGCAACCCGCCACCCCTCCGGCTGGTCGTAATGCACGAGATGCCCCGCATCGGCAACCTCCGCATACTCCCCCCGCGGCAGCACCCGCACCATCTCCTGCGCCTCGGCCCGCCCCAGCTCCCCGTCCAGCCCCCGCACGACCAGCGCGGCACACCGCACCTGCGCCAGCTCCTCCCAGTGCGCGTCGTACACCCACGTCTCACGCGACCTCAGCATCTGATCGGGCACGAACACGGGCCGCCAGCCGTCGGCGGACTCATGCATCACCTCGGCGTAGAACTCCCCCCGCGCCGCATTGGGCCGCTCCACCCACGGATCGTCCTCACCGAACCACTTCCGTACGTCGGCCAGCGTGGCGAACGGCACCGGCCAGGCCTCGAACCACGCCGACCACTCCCGCTGCGAGGCCGCGCCCAGCGCCGACGCCCGCATGTCGCAGATGATCACGCCCCGCACCAGGTCGGGCCGGGCCGCGGCGAGCTGCCAGGCGGTCAGCGCGCCCATGGCGTGGCCGATGAGGACGGCCGGGGCGAGGCCGAGCTGCTCCAGGGCGGCCTCGGCGTCCTGGACGTAGGCCTCACGCGTGAAGGCGGCCTGCGGGGACTTGTCGCTCTGGCCGTGACCGCGCTGGTCGAGCGCGACCGCACGGTGCCGCTCGGAGAGCCAGCGGGCGGTGGACGCCCAGTGCGAGGCGCGGCCCATCAGGCCGTGCAATAACAGCACGCCCGGGGTGTCCTCGCCCGTCGCGCCGTCCGCCGGGTCGGTCTTGGGCGGGTCGCCGAACTCCCACGCCGCGAGGCGTACACCGCCCGCCCCGGTCACGTCGATGCGTCGCGCCATGGTTCTGGTACCCCCCTGGCTCCGTGAACCGCGTCCTGCCTTGTGCTGCGGATACCCGGTCCCTGTGCGCCACTCCCCAGCGCCCGTCCCGCGTGACCGTCAACCGCAGGCTATCGAATGGTTATTCGAAAATGCTGTATCTGCGAGCAACACCCCTCGTACGAGTGACCTCGCCGAGGCATGATCGCCGCCGCCGAGGGGAGATCTTCTGCGGGGAGCGGACCGCTCGGGGAAAACGGTCCGTGGGGATGACCCTGGGAGCTCGGGGCTCCGGGTCAGCACAGGGGAGGACAGGCCCCGGCGCCGCACGGCGCCGGGGCCATCCACACGTCTGCGGCACATCCTCCCGCCCCCTCCGGTCATATGCCTCACGCGACAGCCTTGCACGCGAATCGTCCGGGCGCTTGCGATTTCGGCCACCGGACCGTGACCTCGAAGCGGTTGCCGGAACGCCCGCAGGGCGCCTCAAATACCCCTGGGGCAACGGAGGTTGAGGATTGCCCGAGGTCCGGCCGGACTCAGCGCTTGGCGACGAACACGTGGGAGGCGACGTCCGACTCCAGCTCGGCCGCCTCGCCGCCGCTGCCCACCAGCACACCGCCCGCCGACTCCGTCACGCTGACCACCGAACCGGGCTGCACACCCGCGCGCCGCAGCGTGTACATCAGCTGCGCGTCCGTCTGGATCGGCTCGCCGATGCGGCGCACCACGACGGTCTTGCCGTCGGCGCCCGGGTCGAGGTCCGCCAGCGAGACCATGCCCTCGTCCAGGAACGGGTTGGCGCCGTCCTTCTCGCCCAGCTCCTCCAGGCCCGGGATCGGGTTGCCGTACGGCGACTCGGTCGGGTGGCGCAGCAGCTCCAGCACGCGCCGCTCCACGGCCTCGCTCATCACGTGCTCCCAGCGGCACGCCTCGGCGTGCACCTGCTCCCACTCCAGGCCGATCACATCGACGAGCAGACACTCGGCGAGGCGGTGCTTGCGCATCACGCGCGTGGCGAGGCGGCGGCCCTCGTCCGTGAGCTCCAGGTGGCGGTCGGTGGCGACGGACACCAGGCCGTCACGCTCCATCCGCGCCACCGTCTGGCTGACGGTCGGCCCGCTCTGGTCCAGGCGCTCGGCGATCCGGGCCCGCATGGGCACCACACCTTCCTCCTCCAGCTCGAGGATGGTGCGGAGATACATCTCCGTGGTGTCGATCAGTCCGGACATACATGCCCCTCGGTGAGATCTGCCGGAAGCACGACGGCTTCCCGGCGCGTGCGCTGGCCCTGGCTCCAATTCTGACGCATACCACTGACAACCGTGCCGCGCCGTTGAAACCAGGGGCTTGCGCCCCGTGCGCCACGGGGCTCCCACCACCGTATTGACACGGCACTGGTCCAGACCGCACGGTGATCCGCGACACAGACACCCGCACAGACACCCGACGCCGTACCGGAAGGGCCCGCATGAGCGACGGCAAACCGGCCGACCAGTTCTTCGACGCCGCGATCGATCTCCTGCGCCGGGTCCGGGACGAGGAGGCGGAGTCCATCACGGCGGCCGGCACGCTGCTCGCCGACACGGTCACCGAGGGCGGACGGCTCTTCGCCTTCGGCGCCGGGCACTCCTCGCTCGCCGCACAGGACGTCGTCTACCGCGCGGGCGGCCTCGCCCTGATGAACCTGCTGACCGTGCCGGGCGTCGTCGGCGTCGACGTCCGCCCGGCCACACTGGGCTCCGCCCTGGAGCGCGTGGACGGCCTCGCGAGCGTGGTCCTCGACTGCTCCCCGCTGCGCACCGGGGACGCCCTGGTGATCATCTCCCTCTCCGGCCGCAACGCCCTCCCCGTGGAGATGGCCATGAAGGCGCGCGAGCTCGGCGTGAAGGTCATCGGCGTGACCTCGGTGGCGTACGCGACCGAGACCCGTTCCCGGCACGCCTCGGGCACCTATCTGCGCGACCACTGCGACGTCGTCCTGGACTCCAAGATCGCCATCGGCGACGCGACCCTCACCCTGGACACGGTCCCGGCCCCCTTCGCACCGGCGTCCACCGTCGTCACCAGCGCGATCCTCCAGTCCGTCATGGCCACCGCGGCCGGCGCCCTCGCCGCCCGCGGCATCGAGCCCCCGCTCCTGCGCTCGGGCAACGTGGACGGCGGCCACGAGTGGAACACCCAGGTGATGAAGGAGTACGGCGACCGGATCTTCTACCAGCACTGACGCCGCCCGCGGGCGCGTCCGGCCTAGCCGTCGCGCCCCAGGACGCCCGCCAGATCCAGCGCCGTCGCGATCCGTACGGCCACGTCCTCCGCGTACACCGCGTCGGACCGCTCGAACGTACTCCGCCCGCCCCCGCGCAGAAACGTCACGACACCGAGCGTCCGCCCGCGGCTCCGCAGCACCGCGCACAACGCGTGCACCGTGTCCGCGGACCACTGCCGCGCCACCGCCCACTCCCGCGCCTGCTCCGCCGGCACCGCACCCACGGTCGCCCGCACGGACCCCGTCCGCTCCACGCACTGCAACGCCGGATGCCCCTGCGCATAACGCACCGGCAGCCCCGCCTCACCGGTGAGCAGGCTCGGCCCCGGCGCCCCGGACGGCGTCGCGGTGACCCGCACCAGCCGCACGGGACCCCCCTCCCCGTCGGCCACCGCACCGCCCGCGACCCGGTCGATCAGCGCGTGGTCGGCGAACCCGGCGAGCGCGAAGTCGAGATGGACGGTCGCCGCCTCCCGCGGATCCTCGCACTCCGCGGCCGCACGCGCCGCCCGGTGCAGCTGGTTCGCCCGGAACCGCAGCTGCGCCGCCTCCTGCTCACCCTGCTTGCCCGCGGTCACGTCCACGAAGAGCCAGGCGACCCCCAGCGGCACCGGCTCCTCCGCCAGCGGCGAGGCCAGGCGTACGAAGCCGCAGCGCCAGCACCGCCGCTGCTCACCCTCCGCCGTCCGCACGCTCACCCAGATCTCGGCCGGCGCGGGCGGCGCGCCCTCCGCGAGCACATGCGTGAGCGCGCTCTCCAGCTCCTCCACTCCCTGGGCGAGCAGCTCGCCCAGCGGGCGGCCCAGCGCGGACGTACGCCCTATGCCGAGGGCACGCGCGGCGTGCGCGTTCACCACGGCGGGCCGCAGGTCGGCGTCGACCAGTACGACACCCCAGCTCGCGTCCTCGAACAGCGCCTCGCTCAGCGCGATCGACCGCTCCAGGTCGATCTGCGCGTGCACCTCGCTGAAGGCGCAGTACACGCCTGCGGGCTTGCCGTCGGGCCCACGCACCGCGGCGGACTGCGTGCGCACCAGCACCCGCCCGCCGTCCTTCGTCAGCAGCGCGAACTCGTGCACCTGCCGTCCGGGGGCCTCCATGGCGGACATCAGCCGCGCCTCGACCTCCTGGGCGTCCGCCTCGCGCACCGCCCATCCGGCGAACCCGTGCCGCCCGACCGCCTCGGCGGCCGTCCAGCCCAGAATCCGCTCGGCCTCGCGGTTCCAGTGGGTCACCACACCGCCGGCGTCGAAGGCGCACAGCGCCGCGTCCATCCCGTCGAGCAGCGCGGCCAGCAGATCGGAGCCGTCAGGGCCCGCCGGACCTACCGGCTCGGGCTCGTCCGGCCCCAGCTCGTCGGTGGTCCCACTACGCCGGGAAGCACTCACCTGGACCCCCTGCCAAGCTGCGGCGTCCGCACCTACAGCGCGTCGGTTCGCTCACTTGCAATCATCCAACCTGAACGTGACACAGCACACACCGAGTTCCCCAAGATTGAAGGAATCGTTGCAACGCCGGCCACTCCTATGATCCGCCGTCCACCAGCCGAAGATCAATCCACAGATCGTCCTCGCCGTCCAGCACATACCGCTCGACCTCGACGAACCCATGCTTTTCGGCAAAGCGCAGGCCGTCCTCGTTGACCGCCAGAACGCATGTCTCGACCACGCCTGCCCGCAGCACGCGCGCGTAAGCGAGCCCCTTGAGGTAAAGCGCCGTCCCGAAGCCCCGCCTCCGGTACGCGGGCAGCACGCGCGCGATGACGGTCGCCACCGCGTCCGCGTCCCCGGGCGGCCGTACGGTCGAACAGCCGACGAGCTCGTCACCGACGTAGGCGTTCTCCAGCCGGTACCGCCCCGCCCGCTCCCGCACCTCGTCGAGGGACATCGCCGCGGGCGGCACGATCACGTTGTGCACATGCCGCCACTCCTCGAGCATGGCGTCCCCGGCCACCGGCTCCATCCGCAGACCGGTCACGCGGGCTCCCCGTTCCGCCGCGCGTACACCTCGATCTCGATCTTCATCCGGGGATCCGCGAGCCCGACGACCATCATCGTCGCGGCCGGCCGGACGTCCCCGAACACCCTCCGCAGGACCGGCCAGCACGGCTCGAAGTCGGCGCGCTCGGGCAGCAGATAACGCACCCGTACGACATCGCCGAAGCCGCACCCCGCCTCCGTGAGCGCCGTGCCGATGTTCCATATGCACTGCTCGGCCTGCTCGACCACGTCGTCGGAGATCGTCATCGTCGTGTAGTCGAACCCGGTCGTCCCGGAGACATGCACCCACTCCCCGTCCACCACGGCCCGGGCATACCCGATCTGCTCCTCGAAGGTCGACCCACTGAGGATCGCGCGTCGCTGCGTCATGGGCGAAACGCTAGGTCACGGGCCTGAGTCAAAAAAGAGGTTGATCGTGCGCCGAGCGGTTCTTAGGGTGTGGCGTACACGAGAAGGGAGGTGGTTCGGCAGATGTATGAATACCGGACGCGTGAGGTGGCTGCGGGCTAGCGGCTCGTCACCACATCCAGTGCGGTGCCGGACCAGCACGTGAGAGAAACGTGCAGCCGGCCCAATCCCAGCAGTCACCCGACCCGCGAGCTCGCCGGTACGTCCGGCCGGCTCCCTGCCGTAAGGCGGGGAACCCGAGCTCGCGGGTCGTCTGCGTTCCAGGAGCGTCCAGCGGCTCCTCAGGGACTGAGCCGCTCCACCTGCCAGCCGCCGTCCGCCCGCGCCACGTACCGCAGCCGGTCGTGCAGCCGGTTCTCGCGGCCCTGCCAGAACTCCACCGACTGCGGGGCGACCCGGAAGCCGCCCCAGTGCGGCGGGACCGGGACCTTCTCGCCCTCGGGGTAGCGCGCGGCCAGCTCGGCGTACGCGGTGTCGAGTTCGGTGCGGCCGGAGATCACGCTCGACTGGGCGCTGGCCCAGGCGCCGAGCTGTGAGCCGTGCGGGCGGGTGCGGAAGTAGGCGGCCGTCTCGTCGCGCCCGGTGCGGCGGGCGATGCCCGAGACGATGACCTGGCGTGCCATCGGGTGCCAGGGGAAGAGCAGCGAGACGTACGGGTTCTCCGCGAGGTCGCCCGCCTTGCGAGAGGCGTAGTTGGTGTAGAAGACGAAGCCCTGCTCGTCGAAGCTCTTCAGCAGTACGGTGCGCGAGCTGGGGCGGCCCTCGGCGTTCGCCGTGGAGACGACCATGGCGTTCGGCTCGAAGAGATGGGCCTCGGTCGCGGCCTGTCCGAACCAGCGGGCGAACTGGGCCACCGGGGTCGCGGGCAGGTCGGTCTCGGCGAGACCCTCGGCCCGGTACTGCCTGCGCATCGCGGCGGGGTCGAGGGGGACGGCGTCTCGGTCGGTCACGCGGTCATCTTGCCGTACGCGCGCGTGCCGTCCGGAGGGGTGTCCTTCATGATGGGAGAGTCGGAGGTGGCACTGAGTGCCGCGGAGTCTCCCCAAAACTGGCACTCGGAGATATCGTGCTGGTCCGTTCTGGTTGAGCGACCAGTCGTACGGGGCATCACCACCGTGGCCACCCAGGACCACGAGTCGCACGAGCGGCCGGGGATCCGGCGGTGGGCCGCCCCTTGAGTCGTGCATATCCGCCGTACACATCACGAGGAGCCGCCTGATGTCCGACTTCGTACCCGGACTCGAGGGAGTCGTCGCGTTCGAGACGGAGATCGCCGAACCGGACAAGGAGGGCGGCGCCCTTCGCTACCGGGGCGTCGACATCGAGGACCTGGTCGGTCACGTCTCGTTCGGCAATGTCTGGGGGCTGCTCGTCGACGGCGCCTTCAACCCCGGCCTGCCGCCCGCCGAGCCGTTCCCGATCCCCGTGCACTCCGGCGACATCCGCGTGGACGTGCAGTCGGCGCTGGCCATGCTGGCGCCGGTGTGGGGCCTGAAACCGCTGCTGGACATCGGCGCCGAACAGGCCCGCGCGGACCTGGCCAGGGCGGCCGTCATGGCGCTCTCCTACGTCGCCCAGTCCGCCCGTGGCCAGGGCCGGCCCATGGTTCCGCAGCGGGAGATCGACAAGGCCCACTCGATCACCGAGCGCTTCATGATCCGCTGGCGGGGCGAGCCCGACCCCAAGCACGTGGCGGCCGTCGACGCCTACTGGACCTCCGCCGCCGAGCACGGCATGAACGCCTCCACCTTCACGGCACGCGTGATCGCGTCGACCGGTGCGGACGTCGCCGCCGCGCTGTCGGGCGCCGTAGGAGCGATGTCCGGGCCACTGCACGGCGGCGCCCCCTCGCGCGTGCTGGGCATGATCGAGGAGATCGAGCGGACCGGGGACGCCGAGGCGTATGTGAAGCAGGCGCTGGACAAGGGCGAGCGCCTGATGGGCTTCGGGCACCGCGTCTACCGCGCCGAGGACCCCCGCGCGCGCGTGCTGCGGCGCACGGCCCGCGAGCTGGGCGCGCCGCGCTTCCAGGTGGCCGAGGCGTTGGAGAAGGCGGCTCTGGAGGAGCTGCACGCCCGCCGCCCGGACCGGGTCCTCGCGACCAACGTCGAGTTCTGGGCGGCGATCGTCCTCGACTTCGCCGAGGTCCCGGCCCACATGTTCACGTCGATGTTCACCTGCGCCCGCACGGCCGGCTGGTCGGCGCACATCCTGGAGCAGAAGCGGACGGGACGGCTGGTGCGGCCGTCGGCCCGGTATGTGGGGCCGTCGTCGCGGAGTCCGCAGGAGATCGTGGGGTACGAGGACATCGCCCGCTGAGGTGGACGGTGCGGGGATGTCGCTGCTCCGGTGCGCTCAGCCGAGTGCCTCGTCCAGCAGTGACGCCCACTGTGTGACCACCCGTTCCCGTCGCCCCCCGTCGTCCGTGAGCAGGTTCGCGAGGCCGAGGCCGCGGGCCATGTCGAGGAGGCCCTGGACGGTTTCGCGGACGCCGGGGCGGGACTCGTCGGCGGCGAGGAGGTCGACGGCTATGCGGTGGGTCTCGCGGCCGACGCGGGCCTCCAGTTCGGTGACGCGGGGGCGCAGCTGCTCCTCGTTGGAGGCGGCGACCCACAGGTGGAGCGCGGCCCGGAACAGGGGGCCCGTGTAGAGGTCGACGAGGGCGGTGACCACGGCGCGGCGGTCTCCGGACGCGCCGTCGGGGAAGAGCGCGCGCATCGCGGTGGAGCGTTCCTCGGCGACGTATTCGACCGCTGCCGTGAACAGGTCCTCGCGGGTGGGGAAGTGGTGCTGGGCGGCGCCGCGGGAGACGCCGGCGCGTTCGGCGACGACGGAGACCGTGGAGCCCGCCCAGCCGTGCTCGGCGAGACAGGCCACGGCGGCCTCCAGGAGCCGCTGCCGGGTGGCCCGGCTGCGGTCCTGCTTGGGCACGCGGTCGACCGAGGTCACGGCAGCCATCTCACAGCACCCATGTCGGATCCCGTCGTTCCAGGAAGGCGGTCATCCCCTCACGGGCCTGCGGGGAGGCGAACAGCCGGGCCGAGAGCGCGGTGAGATCGGCCGCGTCACGGTCGAATGTCTCGAGCACCTTAGCCGTGAGCAGCTGTTTCGTCTCGGCCAGCCCCTGGGGGGCGGACCGGCGCAGACCGTCGAGGATCGGGGCCAGGGCCTCGTCCACGTCCTCGCCGGCGACCGTCACCAGACCGATGCGGGCGGCCTCCGCGGCGTCGAAGCGCTCGCCGGTGAGGTAGTAGCGGGCCAGCGCGCGCGGGTCGGTGCGGGGCAGCAGGGGCAGGGAGATGACCGCGGGGGCCACTGCGATCCGGACCTCGGTGAAGGCGAAGGTCGAAGTGCTGGAGGCCGCCGCGATGTCGCATGCCGCGAGCAGGCCGAGGCCGCCGGCCCGTACGTGTCCGGTGACCCGGGCGACGACGGGTTTGGGCAGCGCGACGATCTGCCGGAGCACGCCCACCAGGGCGTCCGGGTGCGGCGGGTCGCGCAGGTCGGCGCCCGCGCTGAAGGTGTTGCCGGTGTGGGTGAGGACGACCGCGCGCACGTCGCCGTCCTTGGCGCACTCCGTCAGCGCGTCGGCCAGTTCTCCTACGAGTGCTGCCGACAGCGCGTTGCGGTTGGCCGTGGAGTCGAGGCTGAGCGTCTCGAGGCCACGCGCGCGCGTGCGTCCGATCAGGGTCACGTCTGCTCCCTCAGGGCCCGCAGTTCGCGGCGCAGGATCTTCCCGGAGGCGGCCCGGGGGACGCCGTCGATGAAGGTGACCTGGCGGACGCGCTTGTAGGGGGCGACGCGTTCGGCGACGTACATCATGACCTCTGACTCGGAGAGGCCGGCCGCGTTCGGCCGGCGCACCACGTACGCGTGCGGGACTTCGTTGTTGTCCTCGTTGTAGACGCCGATGACGGCGGCGTCGGCGATGCCGGGGTGGGTCAGCAGGAGGGCCTCGAGTTCGGCGGGGGCCACCTGGAAGCCCTTGTACTTGATGAGTTCCTTGACCCGGTCGACGACGAACAGCCAGCCGTCCTCGTCGACGTGGCCCACGTCGCCCGTGTGCAGCCAGTCCTCGGGGTCGATCATCTGGGCGGTGGCGTCGGGGCGGCCCAGGTATCCCTTCATGACCTGGGGGCCGCGGATGAGGATCTCGCCGGACTCGCCGGGGGGAAGGTCCTTGTCGGGGTCGTCGAGGGAGACGATGCGCATCTCGGTGCCGGCGATGAGCTTGCCGACGGTTCCGGGCGGCGCGTCGCGCATGGCCTCCAGCGGGACGACGTGGGTGCCGGGCGACAGTTCGGTCATGCCGTAGGCCTGGCCGACGGGCGGCAGGCCGAGGCGGTGGGAGCAGGCGGCGGCGAGGGCGGCGTCCAGGGGCGCGGCGGCGCTGACGATGTGGGTCAGCGACGACAGGTCGTACTGGGCGACCAGCGGGTGCTTGGCGAGGGCCAGGACGATGGGCGGGGCCACGAACAGGCCGGTGATGCGGTGGTTCTGGATGGCCGCGAGGAAGGTCTCCAGCTCGAAGCGCGGCAGCACGACGACTGTGGCGCCCTGCCTGAGGGGCGCGTTCATCAGGGCGGTGAGGCCGTAGATGTGGAAGAAGGGCAGGACGGCGAGGATGCGGTCGCCGGGGCCGGCCGGGATGAGCGGTTCGAGCTGGGCGAGGTTGGTGCCGATCTGGCGGTGGGTGAGCATCACGCCCTTGGGGATGCCGGTGGTGCCGGAGGAGTACGGGAGGGCGGCGACGTCCTCGGCGGGGTCGATGCCGATTTGGGGCTCGGGGGCGGCGGAGGCCAGCATGTCGATCAGCGACCGGTGTCCGGGCGCGCTGTCGCAGACGAAGATCTCCTGGACGCCGCCCGCGAGTTCGGCCGCGCGGCGGGCGGTTTCCAGCAGCGGGGACACGGTGACGATCCATCGGGCCGCCGAGTCCTTGAGCTGCTTGCCGAACTCCTCGGCCGTGGCCAGCGGGTGCACGGTGGTGACGGAGGCACCCGCGCGCGTGGCGGCGTAGAAGGCGGTCGGGAAGGCGATGGTGTTGGGGCTGTGCAGGGCCAGCACGTCGCCCTTGCGCACGCCCGCCTCGGCGAGCGCGGCCGCGATGCGCCGGTGGAAGCGGTCGAGTTGTTCGTACGACAGTGTGGTGCCGTCGGTCCCGTCGATCAGCGCGGGCGCGCCCCCGAACTCGGCGGCCCGGCCCAGGACCGCCTCGTGGATGGGGAGTTCGAGGGGCGGGACGTCGGCGTACTCGCTGCGGAACACGGTTCCTCCTAGGCGGCGAGGGGGTGTCTTCTGGACCAGGTCGGCCGTAGAGAACTGCGCGTTGCAGCCGACCCGAGCGGGGTCTGGTGCGTGCAGCGACAAGGCGGAGGAGGGCGTCGACGCGGAGCGTCGGCAACCGACGACAACGCGGCGGATGGGCGTGCCAGACCCCGCGACGCCGACATGGTCCCGAAGACACCCCCTCAGTACGACTTGGGCAGACCCAGGGTCTGGTGGGAGACGTAGTTGAGAATCATCTCCCGGCTCACCGGAGCAATACGAGCCACACGGGAGGCGGTTATCAACGAGCCGAGCCCGAATTCGCGGGTGAGGCCGTTGCCGCCGAGGGTGTGCACGGACTGGTCGACTGCCCGCACGCACGCCTCGCCCGCCGCGTACTTGGCCATGTTGGCGGCCTCACCTGCGCCGATGTCGTCCCCGGCGTCGTAGAGGTGGGCCGCCTTCTGCATCATCAGGCGGGCGAGTTCGAGGTCGATGTGCGCCTGGGCGAGGGGGTGCGCGATGGCCTGGTGGGCGCCGATGGGGGTCTTCCAGACCTGGCGGTCGCGCGCGTACTCGACGGCGCGGGAGAGGGCGTAGCGGCCCATGCCGATCGCGAAGGCGGCCGTCATGATGCGTTCGGGGTTGAGGCCGGCGAAGAGTTGCAGCAGGCCCGCGTCCTCGTCGCCGACGAAGGCGTCGGCGGGCAGCCGTACGTCGTCGAGCGTCAGCTCGAACTGCTTCTCGACGGCGCTGAGTTCCATGTCGATCGCGCGCCGGGTGAAGCCCTCGGCGTCGCGCGGGACGATGAACAGGCACGGCTTGAGGTTGCCGGTGCGGGCGTCCTCGGTGCGGCCGACGATGAGGGTGGCGTCCGCGAGGTCGACGCCGGAGATGAAGACCTTGCGGCCGGTGAGCAGCCAGTCCCCGGTCTCGGGGTCGCGACGGGCGGTGGTGGTGATGCGGTGGGAGTTGGAGCCGGCGTCGGGTTCGGTGATGCCGAAGGCCATGGTGCGGGTGCCGTCGGCGAGGCCCGGCAGCCACGCCTGCTTCTGGCTCTCGGTGCCGAAGCGGGCGATGACGGTGCCGCAGATCGCGGGGGACACGATCATCATCAGCAGGGGGCAGCCGGACGCGCCCAGCTCCTCCAGGACGATGGAGAGTTCGGCGATGCCGCCGCCTCCACCGCCGTATTCCTCCGGCAGGTTGACGCCGAGGTAGCCCAGCTTGGCGGCCTCGGCCCAGAGGGCTTCCCGGTCGTAGCCGCGGCCGTGGCGTTTGCCGAGGGCGGCGACGGCGGCGCGCAGCGCCTTGTGCTCCGCGGTTTCCAACGTGGCGCTCACTGGTCCTCCTGAGAGACCTCGACTACGGCGAGCAGGGCACCCACTTCGACCTGAGCACCGCAGGCGGCGTGCAGCGCCGTGAGCGTGCCGGTGACCGGTGCGGTGATCTTGTGCTGCATCTTCATGGCCTCCAGCCACAGCAGGGGCTGTCCGGCCTGTACGGCCGCCCCGGGTGCCAGGCCGTCGGCGATCTTCACGACGGTGCCGGGCATGGGGGCGAGCAGGGTGCCGGGCGCGTGCTGGGTGGTGGGGTCGGGGAAGCGGGGCAGGGCCGTCAGGGCGGTGGCGCCGACGTACACCTGGTCGCCGTACCGCGTCACCTCGAACTTCCGCTGCACGCCGTCCACTTCGAGGACGACGAGGCCGGAGGTGGCCCGCACCACGCGTACGCCGTCCGCCTCCAGGCCCGCGCGGGTGTGCCGGTAGCGGACCTCTTGCTCCTCGCCCGCCGTCGCGTACCGCTTCAGCTGCGGCTGGGCGGGCAGGTTGCGGTAGCCGCCGAAGCGGGAGACGCGGGTCTGCGCGTCGGCGAGGGCGGCGGCCAGCGGGGCGTACGGGTCGGGGGCCGGTTCGGTCAGTTCCGCGAGGTGGCGGTCGTAGAAGCCCGTGTCCATGCCGGCGCCGGTGAACTCCTTGTGCCGGAGGGAGCGGACGAGGAGGTCGCGGTTGGTGACCGGGCCGTGGATCGTGGCCCGCTCCAGGGCGCCCGACAGCCTGCGGACCGCCTCCGCGCGCGTGGGGGCGTGGGCGATCACCTTGGCGAGCATGGGGTCGTAGTGGACGCCGATGCCGTCGCCGTCGCCGTAGCCGGTGTCCAGGCGAACGTCGTCCGGGACGGTGAGACGGTGCAGCGTGCCGGTCTGCGGGGCCCAGTCCGCCGACGGGTCCTCGGCGTACAGGCGGGCCTCGACCGCGTGGCCACGCGCGCGTGGCGGGTCGCTTTCGAGAGCGTGGCCCTCGGCGACGCGGATCTGCCCGGCCACCAGGTCGAGGCCGAACACCGCTTCCGTGACGGGGTGTTCGACCTGGAGGCGGGTGTTCATCTCCAGGAAGTGGGCGCTGCCGGCCGAGGAGACGAGGAACTCGACGGTGCCGGCGCCGACGTAGTCGACGGCGCGGGCGGCGCGCACGGCCAGCGCGTGCAGTTCGTCCCTGAGCTCGCTGGAAAGGCCGGGTGCGGGCGCCTCCTCGATCACCTTCTGGTGGCGCCGCTGCAGGGAGCAGTCGCGGGTGCCCAGCGCCCACACCGTGCCGTGGGTGTCGGCGAGGACCTGCACCTCGACGTGCCGGCCGCCCTCCACGTACGACTCGACGAAGACCTCGCCGTCGCCGAAGGCGCTCGCGGCCTCGGCCCGTGCGCCCTCCAGCGCCCCGTCGAGGTCCGCGAGGCGGCGCACGATCCGCATGCCGCGCCCGCCGCCGCCCGCGGCGGCCTTCACCAGGACCGGCAGATCGGACTCGGTGACCCGGTCCCGGTCCAGGGACGGGATGCCCATCAGCTGCTTGGCGCGCGTCTTGGACGCCATCGCCTCGATCGCCTCGGGCGGCGGCCCGATCCACACCAGCCCGGCGTCGATCACAGCGCGGGCGAAGTCGGCGTTCTCGGAGAGGAAGCCGTAGCCGGGGTGGACGGCGTCCGCGCCGGAGGCGACGGCCGCCTTCACGATCAGGTCACCGCGCAGATACGTCTCCGTGGGCGCGGCACCCGGCAGCCGTACGGTCGTGTCGGCCACGCGTGCGTGGAGCGCATTCTCGTCGGCGTCGGAGTGCACGGCGACCGTCCGGATGCCCAGCTCCCGGCAGGTCCGGAAAATCCGGCAGGCGATCTCGCCGCGGTTGGCGACGAGCAGAGAAGTGATCACAGAAGCTCCTGTTGTCATCACGTGACCCCTCACATCCGGAAGACGCCGAAGCCGCCGCGTGCGCCCTCGTAGGGCGCCGTGTGGACGGCCGACAGGCACAGGCCGAGAACGGTGCGGGTGTCCCGCGGGTCGATGACGCCGTCGTCGTACAGCCGCCCGGACAGGAACTTCGGCAGCGACTCGGCCTCGATCTGCTGCTCCACCATGGCGCGCAGCCCGGCGTCCGCCTCGTCGTCGTAGGGCTGCCCCTTCGCGGCCGCCGACTGGCGCGCGACGATCGACAGGACGCCGGCGAGCTGCTGCGGGCCCATGACGGCCGACTTGGCGCTGGGCCAGGCGAACAGGAAGCGCGGATCGTAGGCCCGCCCGCACATGCCGTAGTGCCCTGCCCCGTACGAGGCACCCATGAGCACCGACAGGTGCGGGACCCGGCTGTTGCTGACCGCGTTGATCATCATCGCGCCGTGCTTGATGATGCCGCCCTGCTCGTACTCCTTGCCGACCATGTAACCGGTGGTGTTGTGCAGGAAGAGCAGCGGGATGTCGCGCTGGTTGGCGAGCTGGATGAACTGGGCGGCCTTCTGCGACTCCTCACTGAAGAGCACCCCCTGGGCGTTGGCGAGGATTCCGACGGGATAGCCGTGCAGGCAGGCCCACCCGGTGGTGAGGCTGGTCCCGTACAGCGGCTTGAACTCGTCGAAGTCGGAGGCGTCGACGATCCGGGCGATGACCTCGCGCGGGTCGAAGGGGATCTTGAGGTCACCGGGGACGACACCGAGGAGCTCCTCCTCGTCGTACTTGGGGGACGCCGCGGGTCCCGGATCCTCGTACGCCTTGCGGTGGTTGAGGCGAGCCACGACCCGCCGCGCCTGCCGCAGGGCGTCCGGCTCGTCCACGGCGAAGTAGTCGGCGAGGCCCGACACACGCGCGTGCATCTCGGCGCCGCCCAGCGACTCGTCGTCGCTCTCCTCGCCGGTGGCCATCTTCACCAGGGGCGGACCGCCGAGGAAGACCTTCGCGCGCTCCTTGACCATGATCACGTGGTCGGACATACCGGGGATGTACGCGCCTCCGGCGGTCGAGTTGCCGAAGACGACGGCGACGGTGGGGATTCCGGCGGCGGAGAGCCGGGTCAGGTCGCGGAAGATGGCGCCGCCGGGGATGAAGATCTCCTTCTGGGAGGGCAGATCGGCCCCGCCCGACTCCACCAGGCTGATGCAGGGCAGCCGGTTGGCGAGCGCGATGTCGTTCGCGCGCAGGGCCTTCTTCAGCGACCAGGGGTTGCTGGCGCCGCCGCGCACGGTCGGGTCGTTGGCCGTGATCAGGCACTCCACGCCCTCGACGACCCCGATGCCGGTGACGAGCGAGGCGCCCACGGCGTAGTCGCTCCCCCAGGCGGCGAGCGGCGACAGTTCCAGGAACGGCGTGTCCGGGTCGAGGAGCAGCTCGATGCGCTCGCGGGCGAGCAGCTTGCCGCGCCTCCGGTGCCGCTCGACGTACTTCTCGCCGCCGCCCGCGAGCGCCTTCGCGTGCTCGGTGTCGAGGTCGGCGAGCTTGGCGAGCATGGCCTCGCGGTGCTCCCGGTAGTCTGAACCGGCCGTGTCCAGGCTGGAGTTGATCACGGTCACTGCAGGTCCTCCGGGATGTCCAGATGGCGGGAGCGCAGCCATTCGCCGAGGGCCTTGGCCTGCGGGTCGAAGCGGTGCTGGGCGGCGACGCCCGCGCCGAGGATGCCCTCGACGACGAAGTTCAGCGCGCGCAGATTCGGCAGGACGTGCCGTACGACGGTCAGGTCGCCGGTCTCCGGCAGCAGTTCACGGAACCGGTCGACGGTGAGGGTGTGCACCAGCCACCGCCAGGCCTCGTCCGAGCGCACCCACACCCCGACGTTGGCGTTGCCGCCCTTGTCCCCGCTCCGGGCGCCTGCGACGCGGCCTAGAGGCGCACGCCGGGTGCGCGCATCCGGCAGCGGCTCGGGCGCTGCGGGCTCCGGCAGGTCTTCGAGTACGAGGCTGTCGTGGGCCGGCGGCACGGGAATGCGGCGCCCGTCGTCGAGCACCGCCACATGCCCGACGTCGCCCTGGGGGACGTGGACGGCCTCGAAGACACCGTAGGGCGCGCCCTTTCCGGGGGGCGCGAGCACATGGAAGCCGGGATAGCTGGCCAGTGCCAGCTCGATGGCGGCACCGCTCAGCGGCCACCCGACGACCGCCTGGTCGGGGTCCCGTACGACGAGCCGGAGCACGGCGCTCGCGGTCTCCTCGGTCCCGGCGTCGTCCTTGTCCGTGCGAACGAGGTCCCAACGCACCTCTGCAGGCGGGGATTTGGCGAGCGCGTCGGTCATCTGCTCCTGAACGAGCGCGGCCTTGGCCTCGATGTCGAGGCCGGTGAGGACGAAGGCGACCTCGTTGCGGAAGCCGCCGAGCCGGTTGAGGCCGACCTTCAGGGTCGGCGGCGGGGCCTCGCCGCGTACGCCCTCGACCCGGACGCGGTCGGGTCCGTCCTGGACCAGGCGGATCGAGTCGAGGCGGGTGGTGACGTCGGGGCCTGCGTACCGGGCGCCGCCTGTCTCGTACAGGAGCTGCGCGGTCACCGTGCCGACGTCGACGAAGCCGCCGGTGCCGGGGTGCTTGGTGATGACGCAGCTGCCGTCCTCGTGGACCTCGGCGAGCGGGAAGCCGGGCCGCCGGAGGTCACGCGCCTTCTCGCCGAAGAACGCGTAGTTGCCGCCGGTGGCCTGCGTCCCGCACTCGAGGACGTGCCCGGCGACGACGGCGCCCGCGAGCCGGTCGTACTCCCCCGGCCGCCACCCGAAGTGCGCGGCGGCGGGCCCGGTGACCAGCGCCGCGTCCGTGACACGGCCGGTCACGACGACGTCCACGCCCGCCCGCAGGCACTCGGCGATCCCGAACCCGCCGAGGTAGGCGTGGGCGGCGAGGCTGCCCGGGTGGGCGGCGGTGAGGTCGTCGCCCTCGACGTGGGCGACACGGACGGGGATGCCGAGGCGGTCCGCCAACTTCCGTACGGAATCGGCGAGTCCGGCCGGGTTGAGGCCGCCGGCGTTGGTGACCATGCGGACACCGCGCTCGTGCGCGAGCCCGAGGCACTCCTCCAGCTGGCGCAGGAAGGTGCGGGCATAGCCGGCGGCGGGGTCCTTCAGCCGGTCCCGGCCAAGGATCAGCATCGTCAGCTCGGCGAGGTAGTCGCCGGTCAGGACGTCCAGTTCACCGCCGGTGAGCATCTCGCGCATGGCGTCGAAGCGGTCGCCGTAGAAGCCGGAGGCGTTGCCGATGCGCAGGGCCGTCATGCGGCGCCTCCCTTCGGCGGGCGGCCGTCACCCGGCGGCCCGGCGAAGGCCTGGGCGATGTCCAGCCAGCGGTCGGCGTCCTCGCCCACGGCCTCGACGGCGAGGTCGGAGCGATGGGCGCGCTGGGTGACAAGGAGGCAGAAGTCGAGGGCGGGGCCGGTGACGCGGTTGTCGGCGTCCTCGGGGCCGTATGTCCACAACTCACCGGAGGGTGCGGTGAGTTCGATCCGGAACTCCTCGAACGGGACGGGCAGCCCGTGCACGCCGAAGGCGAAGTCGCGGGTGCGGACGCCGAGGCGGACGATGTGCCGGAGCCGGTCGGTGGGGGTGCGCTTCACGCCCAGCGCCTGCGCCACGTCCAGCCCGTGGGCCCAGGTCTCCATGAGGCGGGCGGTGGCCATCGAGGCGGTGGCCATGGGCGGCCCGTACCAGGGGAAACGGGCGCCGTCCGGCGCGGCCCGCAGCGCGTCGGCGAGCGCGGTGCGACCGGCCCGCCAGTCCGCGAGCAGCTGCGCGGGCGGTTTGCCTGCGCCCTCCTCCGCGCCGTTGTCCACGAAGTCGCCGGGCTGGGCGAGCGCCTTCTCGACCTCGCGGGAGAAGGCGTTCCGGTCCGTCACCGCCAGCACGGAGTGGTGGTCGGTCCAGGCCAGGTGCGCGATCTGGTGAGCGACGGTCCAGCCGGGAGCGGGGGTCGCGAGCGCCCACTGCTCCGGGCTCAACTCGGTCACGATGCGGTCGAGTTCCTCGCTCTCCGCGCAGAGATCGTCGATCACGGGCGTCGGGTCAGCCATGGGGCGAGCATGGCAGCGGCACCAGAAACAATCAAGCGTGCTTGCATTAATTTGTTTTCCACAGGAGGGGATCTCTGCGCGTCCGCTTGGCTACTCTCGGTGATGGGAGGTGGTGGCCGTGCACATCCGCGAACTTGATCCCAGCGGGTCGCCCTTGGACTACTACGGATACGAGCTGCGGCGGGCTCGGGAGGCAGCGGGGCTGACCCAGCAGGCGCTCGGTTCGATCGTGTTCTGCACGGGGTCGCTGATCGGCCAGATCGAAACGACGGTACGGGTGCCGACGCGGGAGTTTTCTGAACGCGTGGATGCGGCGCTGGGGACGGACGGGACGTTTTCGCGGCTGGTCGGGTTGGTGTTGCGCAGCCAGTTGCCGAGCTGGTTTCAGCCGTATGCGGAGATGGAGGGGAGGGCGGTGTACATCTCCACCTTTCAGGCGCAGTTGGTGGACGGCCTCCTCCAGACACACGGATATGCACGTGCGGTCCTGGGTCTCCGCGACGCCCGGGAGCTCGAGTCGAAGGTGGCGGCACGGCTGGACCGGCAGCGCGTGTTGAGCCGAGATCGTCCCCCGACGACGTGGGTGGTGCTCAGCGAAGCGGTGCTGCACCAGGAGGTCGGCGGTCGGGGGGTCATGCAAAACCAACTCTCCCACCTGTTGACCATGCGCAACCGGCCGTGGGTGAAGGTGCAGGTTCTGCCGTTCGAGGCAGGCGCGCACACCGGGATGATGGGCTCGTTCGCTCATCTGCGCTTCGACGGGGACCCCGACATCATCTACACCGAGGACTTCGTCCAGGGGCACATGACGGCCAATCCGGACGCCGTCCGGGAAGGGTCGCTCCGTTACGATCAACTCCAGGCCGCAGCGCTCTCCGTGGAGGATTCCGCGGCCCTGATCGCCCGCGTGATGGAGGAGCGTTATGGCAACGAACCCGAGCCTGCCGGGCGCGATATGGCGTAAGTCCTCGTACAGCGGCGACACCGGAGGTCAGTGCGTCGAGGTCGCCGACCTCACCCCCCACACAGCCATCCGGGACTCCAAGAACCCCGCCGGAGGCGTGGTCACCGTCTCCTCCGGCGCCTTCTCCTTCTTCCTCCGCGCCCTCCGCCGAGAAAATTGACGCGCGCCGGCCCGCGGCCGGCAGTACGGTCCTCCGGTGATCGATGAGGACGGATACTTCGGAGAGTCCGTTGCCGCGGGGTACGACGTGTCGTCGGCCGAGATGTTCGCGGCGGATGTCGTGAGGCCGGCCGTAGACCTGCTCGCGGAGTTGGCCGGGGACGGGCGCGCCCTTGAACTGGGCGTCGGCACGGGGCGGATCGCGTTGCCCCTGTCGGCCCGCGGAGTCGAGGTGCACGGGATCGACATGTCCCGCGCGATGGTGGAGCGGCTGCGGGCCAAGCCCGGTGGGGACACGATCGGCGTGACGATCGGGGATTTCGCGACGGCCAGGGTGGAGGGCGGGTTCTCCCTCGCGTACCTGGTGTTCAACACGATCGGAAACCTCACCACCCAGGACGCCCAGGTGGACTGCTTCCGGAACGTCGCCGACCATCTCGAACCGGGCGGCCGCTTCGTCGTCGAGGTCGGGGTGCCCGACCTGCGCCGGCTGCCGCCCGGGCAGAACGCGGTGCCGTTCCACGTGAGCGAGGGACGCCTCGGCTTCGACGAGTACGACGTCGCAACGCAGTCGATGACCTCGCACCATGTGCGGGTGCGGGGCGGTGACACGGAGTATTTCTCCGTCCCGTTCCGCTACGTATGGCCGTCCGAGCTCGATCTCATGGCCCGGCTGGCCGGGATGCGGCTGGTGGACCGCTGGGACGGATGGACCCGGGAGCCGTTCACGAGTGAGAGCCGGCAGCACGTGTCGGTCTGGCGGAAGCCGACCGGCTGAGCCGGCCGCTCCACCGGGCCGGTCAGGCTCCTGTCACGCCTCCGGAGGAAGCGTCACCTTGCGGCGGCCCACCTGCGTCCGCACCGCGCCCATGCTCGCCCCGATGACCATCGCGATCGCCGCGGCCTGCACGGCGGACAGGGCCTGGCCCAGGATCAGGAAGCCCGCCGTCGCGGCGAGGGCCGGTTCCAGGCTCATCATGATCGCGAAGGTGGACGCGGGGAGGCGGCGCAGGGCGAGGAGTTCGAGGGTGTATGGCAGCACGGACGACAGCACCGCGACGGCCGAGCCCAGCGCGATCGTCGTCGGGTCGGTGAGCTTCGAGCCCGACTCCGCGATCCCGAGCGGCAGCATCAGCAGCGCCCCGACCGTCATGGCCAGCGCCAGCCCGTCCGCCTGCGGGAACCGCCGGCCCGTACGCGCGCTGAAGACGATGTAGGCCGCCCACATGGCACCCGCGCCCAGCGCGAAGGCGACCCCGACCGGGTCGAGGTCTCCGAAACCGCCGCCGCTGAGCAGGACGACACCGCCGAGCGCGAGCGCCGCCCAGACCGCGTTGAGCGCGCGACGGGAGGCGAAGACCGAGAGTGCGAGCGGTCCGAGGACCTCCAGGGTGACCGCGGCGCCGAGCGGGATGCGGTCGGCCGCCTGGTAGAAGAGGCCGTTCATCGCACCCATCGCGACGCCGAAGACGACGACCGTGCCCCAGTCGGCGCGCGAGTGGCCGCGCAGCCGCGGCCGGCACACCACCAGCAGGACGACGGCCGCCGCGATCAGCCGCAGGGTGACGACACCGAGCGCCCCGGCCCTCGGCATCAGACTCACGGCCAGCGCCGCACCGAACTGCACCGAGAACCCGGCCCCGAGCACCAGTCCGACCGGACCGAGGGAGGTCCGGCGGTCCGGGGTGCCGGGGGTGTGCACCGCGGAGGGTGAGGAGGTGGTGGTGCTGCTGGGCGTGGTCACGGGCGGTCCAGGTGCTCGGCTCGAAGTTCGTTCATCACGGTGCACTGTCGAGTCCAGGGTAATGGACTCGGTCAGGCGTGTGAACCTGTTTTGCCACTGTCCCGCATGATGGACCCGAACACCGACTCGGATCCCGCCTCGGACCCCGCCTCAGATGCCCGGCCTTCTTGAGCGACCCCCGCCGAAGCTGAGAGTTCTCTTATGAAGCTGAGAGTGGGCTTATCAGAGCTGAGAGCCGGCTCGGTCTTCGTCCGGCACTTCGTCCAGCGCCTGAGCCAGCACCTCCGCCAGATGCCGTCCGCGCACACCGGCCAGCTGCTCCAGCTGGGTCCGGCAGGAGAAGCCGTCCGCGAGGACGACCGTCCCGTCCTGCGCGTCGCGGACCGCGGGCAGCAACTGGTCCTCCGCGCACGCCTTCGACACCTCGTAGTGCCCCTTCTCGAAGCCGAAGTTGCCCGCCAGTCCGCAACAGCCGCCCGCCAGCTCCCCGGTGAGACCGGCCGCTTCGCGCAGCCGGCGGTCGGCGGCGTCGCCGAGGACGGCGTGCTGGTGGCAGTGGGTCTGGCCGGTGACCGGGCGGTTCAGGGAGGGCGGCACCCAGTCGGGCGCGTACCGCTCCAGTGCCTCCGCGAAGGTCAGGACCGAGGCGGCGAGCCGGGCCGCGCGGGGGTCGTCGGCCAGCAGCTCGGGCAGATCGGTGCGCAGGGCGGCGGCGCAGCTCGGCTCCAGGACGACCAGGGGCATGTGGTTCTCCCCCAGCTCGGGACGCAGCAGCGGTTCGAGCAGGTCGAGCGTGTGGCGCAACACCGCACGAGCCCGGTCGAGTTGGCCGGTCGACAGATACGTCAGCCCGCAGCAGACCCGTCCCCTCATGGCCGGGCGCAGGCTCGGGCTGAACCATGTGCTGCCGTCCGCCTCCGTCGTCTCCCGCGCGATGCGCCGCATCCGCGGAATCGGCACCGGCCGCAGGCCGGCCGCCCCCAGGACCCGCAGCGCGGCCTTCCCGACCTCCGGCGAGAGATGCTCCGTGAAGGTGTCGGGCCACAGGAGGACGAGCTTGCCGTGCTCCATCTCCTCCTCGTACTCCAGACCCAACTCCCGGATCATCCGCCGCTCGTGCGCCCGCGCCCGGCGCCCGTACCAACCGGTGAAGGTCTCGGTCGCCACCCGCGGGATGCGTCGCTCCGGCGCGATCCCGCCGAGCCGCTTGGCGAGCGACGCCAACGGTCCTACGGAGGCCAGGGCGTTGACGACCGGCGCGGTGCGCGTACGGGCCACCCAGCGCAGCCACACCGGCAGCCGTCCCATGCTGTAGTGGGCCGCTGGGCGGCGCCGGCCCTCGTAGTGGTGGTGCAGGAACTCCGCCTTGTACGTGGCCATGTCGACCTCGACCGGGCAGTCGGAGCGGCACCCCTTGCAGGACAGGCACAGATCCAGCGCGTCCCGCACCTCGGTTGACCGCCAGCCGTCGGTCACCAGCTCCCCGGCGAGCATCTCGTGCAGCAGCCGGGCCCGCCCGCGCGTGGAGTGCTCCTCCTGGCCGGTCGCCCGGAAGGACGGGCACATCAAGGACGAGCCGGCCGCGGCTGTCGTACGGCACTTGGCGACCCCGACGCAGCGCCGCACCGCCGCCGAGAAGTCGCCGCCGTCCGCCGGGTAGCCGAAGGCCACCTCGACCGGCTTCCGGGGCAGCACGGAGAAGCGGAGGTTGCTGTCCAGAGGCGAAGGGCGCACCAGCATCCCGGGGTTGAGGAGGTCGTCCGGGTCCCAGACGCCCTTGGCGCGCTCGAAGAGGGCGACCATCTCGGGGCCGTACATCCTGGGCAGCAGTTCGGCCCGTGCCTGCCCGTCCCCGTGCTCCCCGGACAGCGAGCCGCCGTGCGCGACGACGAGTTCGGCCAGCTCCTCGGAGAAGCGGCGGAAGCGGCCGATGCCCGCCTGGGTCAGCAGGTCGAAGTCGATGCGGACGTGGATGCACCCGTCCCCGAAGTGCCCGTACGGAGTGCCGCGCAGACCGTGGGAGGCCATCAGGCCGCGGAAGTCCCGCAGATAGGCGCCGAGCCGCGCAGGCGGCACCGCGCAGTCCTCCCAGCCCGGCCACGCCTCGCTGCCGTGAGGCATCCGGGTCGCCGTCCCGCTCGCGTCCTCCCGGATGCGCCACAGCGCCCGCTGCCCGGCCGGATCGGTGACGATCAGCGAGTCCAGGACGTCGGCGGCCCGCACGACCGCCTCCGCACGCGCGCGTGCCTCCGCCTGCGACTCCCCTCCCGTCTCCACGAACAGCCAGGCCCCGCCCCGCGGCAGGGAGGCCGCGGACCGGACCAGGTCGGCCGCCATCCCCTCCACCGTGAGCGGCCCGTGCTCCAGCAGTCCCGCCGCGGCGTCGGCCGCGGCGCCCTCGTCGGCGTACGCCAGTACCGCCAGCGCACGCGCGCGTGGTGCCTCCACGAGCCGTACGGCCGCTTCGGTGAGCACGCCCAGCGTGCCCTCGCTGCCGCAGAAGGAACGGGCGACGTCGCCACCCTTCTCCGGCAGCAGTGCGTCCAGCGCGTACCCGGAGATACGGCGGGGCAGCTCGGGGAAACCGGTCCGCAGCCGCGCCAAATCCCCCTCCACCAGCGCCCGCAGACCCTCCGGCGCGCCGGCCCACTCCTGCCCGAGCCGCAGCCGCTCCCCGCGCGCGGTGACCACGCCCAGCTCCCGCACGCTGTCCGCGGTGGTCCCCCAGGCCACCGAGTGCGAGCCGCACGAGTTGTTGCCGATCATCCCGCCGAGCGTGCACCGGCCGTGTGTGGAGGGGTCGGGCCCGAACCGCAGGCCGTGCGGCGCGGCGGCCTCCTGGAGCCGGTCGAGGACGAGCCCCGGCTGCACGACGGCCGTACGCGCCTCCGCGTCGAGGGAGAGCAGCCGGTTCATATGACGGGTGAAGTCCAGCACCACGCCGGTGCCGGTGGCCTGCCCGGCGATCGAGGTGCCGCCGCCGCGCGCCACGACCGGGACCCCGCGCTCCCGGCACACCGCCAGCACGGCCGCCACGTCGTCCGCGTCCCTCGGCGCCACCACCCCCAGCGGAACCCGCCGGTAGTTGGAGGCGTCCATGGTGACCAGTGCCCGGGAGGTGACGTCGAAGCCGACGTCGCCCCGGACGGCCCTGCGCAGTTCAGCCTGGAGATCCGTCATGTTCCCAGCATGCATCCGGCCACCGACAGTCACGATGCCTCTGTCCACAGGCGCGCCGCAGCGTCCCCACCGGAACCTGTGAACGGATCCAGAACCTTCCCAATTCGATCACGAACTCCCATATAGTGACGGTCAGTTGGACAACAGGTGTCGCTTCGCGCGCAGGAACGACAGCTCTTCCCGACAGCCGCAGCTCTCGCCCAGGAACACCAGATCGCCCAGCAACGACAGCGGAACCCGATCAAGGACGACCGAGGCCCCTACCGAGGACCCGATTCATGACCGCCCCCCACGTGCCCGGCGAACGACCCACCTTCCGCACCGTCGCACCCGCCCCGCTGATCACGGCCCTCCTGGCCGCGCTCGCGGTCGCCGGCGCGGTCGCCCGCGTCCCCGAACGGGACCGCGCCCCGCTCGCCCTCGGCGCCGGCACGGGCGCACTGCTGCTGTGCACCGCCGTCGCGCTCGCCGCGTACGCGCTCCAGACGGCCCGGATCAGCCGCCGCCGGCTGGAGGTGGTCACCCAGGACGCCGGCCGGCTGCTGCAGGACCGGGTCCGCCAGAGCGCGCAGTTCGACCAGGAGCGGGTGCGCCTGACCGAGGAGCTGACCCACGAGCGGGCCCGGCACGCGGCGGAGCTCACCCAGGAACGGGTCCGGCTGACCGCGGGGTTCGAGCAGGACCGCGCCCGCCTCACCACCGACAACTCCCGCCTGGCCGAGCAGGCCCGCCGGGCCGGCCACGAGCGGGCCGCCGCGGTCTCCGCCACCGCCAACGCGGCGGGCCGCATGCAGGCGCTGGCCACCGGCATGCTCGCCGACCTGCGCGCCATGGAGGAGCGGCACGAGGACGAGGACGTCCTCGCCGACCTGCTCCACCTCGACCACCGCACCGCGCAGGCGGGCCGGCTCGCCGACTCCGTCGCCGTCCTCGCGGGCGCCCGCTCCGGCCGTCGCTGGGCCCGCCCCATCTCCATGGAGTCGATCCTGCGCGGCGCGATGGGCCGGATCGGCGGATACCAGCGCGTGCGTGTGCACTCCGCCGGCGAGGCCGCCGTCGCCGGGCACGCCGCCGAGGGCGTCATGCACGCGCTGGCCGAACTCCTCGACAACGCCGCGAACTTCTCGCCGCCGACCGCCGAGGTGCACGTCTACGTCGAGGAGGTGCCGGCCGGCGTCATCGTGTCCGTCGAGGACAGCGGCCTGGTGATGGGCGAGGTGCAGCTGCGCCGCGCCGAACAGGCGGTCTCCGGCGACAAGGCGGAGCTGGGCGGTCTCACCGGCACCCGGCTCGGCCTGGCGGTCGTCGGCCGGCTCGCCCGCAAGTACGGCCTCAAGGTGTCGTTCCGGCCGTCCGCACGCGGCGGCACCGGCGTCCTCGTGCTCGTCCCGCAGGACATCCTCGTGCCGGAGCAGTACGCCCCGCGGCCCCAGGACGCGCTGCCCCTGCCCGAGCCACGGGCCGACCGCCCGGAGCCGGCACCCACGACCGCGCCCGCCCCCGTACGTCCGGAACCGGTCGACGAGCACCCGCACAGGTCGTACGAGACCCAGCACACCACTCCGCACCAGGACACCGACGCCGCTCCCGATCACCATCACGATCACGTCGGCACCCGCCACCACGAGTCCGCCGGCCCGGACGCCGACGTGCTCACCTCGAACCTGCCCAAGCGCCGCCGGGGCCGGGCGCTCGCCGAGGCCGAGCGGGATCGGGAGCGCGCACGCGCGCGTGCGGCCGATTCCGGCACCACCGGGCCGGGTCCCGCGCCCGTCCCGCTGGACGACCCCCTCGCCCGCGCCGCCCGCTTCAGCAGCTTCCGCCGTGCCGTGCGCGGCTCCCTGTCGGACCAGGGCGCACCGGCGCCGGACGAGGACACCGCCGCACCCGCCGCCGCATCGCCGGCCACCCCTCACCCGCACCCGGACCCGGACCCGGAAGGCAACTCCCCGTCATGACCGGCACGACCACCGCCGACGCGAAGCTCACCTGGCTCATCGAGGGCCTCCTGGAGCGCACGCCGGGCGCGCGGCACGCGCTCGTGCTGTCCCGGGACGGTCTCAAGCTGTGCCGGACACCGGAGCTCACCGTCGACCAGGCCGACCAGCTCGCCGCGATCGCCGCCGGAATCCAGTCGCTGTCGCACGGCGCCTCGGTGGAGTTCGGAGACGGCACCGGAGGCGTGCGCTCGGCGATGACCGAATTCTACGGAGGAGTGCTGTTCATCGTGGAGGCGGGCGAGGGCGCGCACCTGGCCGTGGTGACCACGGAGGACGCCGACGCCGGGCTGGTCGGCCACAACATGAGCGAGCTGGTGGAACAGCTCGGCGCCCACCTGACCGCGCGGCCCCGGACCTCATGAGCCGCCCCGGCAGGGACGACTCACCCGACCGCCTCTACACCCTCACCGGAGGCCGTGCGCACTCCGCGCCGGACAGCCCCTTCGACCTGGTGACCCTCGTGGTCGCCGAGTGCGACCCGGCACCCGGCATGCAGTCGGAGCACACGGCTATCCTGCGGCTCACCCAACTCCCGACGGCGGTCGTCGAGTTGGCGGCCGAGCTGAAGCTCCCCGTGAGCATCACCAAGATCCTGCTCGCCGACCTCCTCGCGGCGGGCCGCGTCAGCGCCCGCCACCCGCGCAAGGCCGCCGTCCCCGACCCCGACGTCCTGGAACAGGTGCTCGTTGGACTCCGCAACCTCTGACGCGCGTATCCCGCTGCACGTCACGGCCGAGAACGGCCTGAAGATCGTGGTCGTCGGCGGCTTCGGCGTCGGCAAGACGACCCTCATCCGCTCGGTCAGCGAGATTCGTCCCCTGAACACCGAGGAGACGATGACCCGGGCGGGCGAGCGCGTCGACGACATCAGCGAGGTGCGCGACAAGAAGGCCACCACCGTCGCCTTCGACTTCGGCCGCATCACGCTCGACGCCCGCAACGTGCTGTACCTCTTCGGCGCGCCGGGCCAAGAGCGCTTCTGGTTCCTCTGGGACCGGCTCTTCTCCGGCACGCTCGGCGCGGTCGTCCTGGTCGACACCCGGCGTATCGACGACTCCTGGTACGCCATCGACCGGCTGGAACACCACGGCACGCCCTTCATCGTGGCCTGCAACGACTTCGGCGGCCCGGACCACGCCCCGCAGCGGATCCGCGAGGCGCTCGACCTTGATCCACACGTGCCGCTGCTCGACTGCGACGCCCGCTCCCGCGCCTCCGGCAAGCAGGTCCTGCTCACGCTGGTGGAGCACGTCGGCAGCCGGTACGCGGACCAACACCCCCGATCCACACAGGAGTTGGCACTGTGACCGCCCCCACCGCCCCCGTACCGCTCGGCGGACCCAGGTTCCAGACCGAACCCGCGCAGCTGTACCGGGAGATGCGGCGCGAGCACGGTGCCGTCACCCCGGTGGTGCTGGACGGCGACGTACCGGCCTGGCTCGTGCTCGGCTACCGCGAGCTGCACCAGGTCACCGGCGATCCCGTGCTGTTCAGCCGGGACTCCGACCTGTGGAACCAGTGGGAGCGCATCCCCGACGACTGGCCCCTGCTGCCCATGATCGGCCGCGGACAGCCCTCGATCCTCTACACCGTCGGGGAACGCCACCGCGAGCGCGCCGCGATGATCAGCGGCGCGCTGGAGGCGGTCAGCCCCTTCGAACTGCGCGGCTACGCCGAGAAGTTCGCCGACGAGCTGATCGACTCGTTCTCCGCCCGCGGCGAGGCGGACGTCGTCGCCGACTACGCCATGCTGCTGCCCGTGCGCGTCCTGGCCCGCCTCTTCGGCTTCCCGGACGAGCAGGGGCCGGGCCTGGTGACCGCGCTCAACGACATGATCGACGGGCGCGAGCGGGCGATCGCCGGACAGACCCATCTGGGCACGTCCATGACGGAGTTGCTGGCGCAGCGGCGGGCCGCGCCGGCCGACGACGTGATCTCGCGGATGCTCGCCGACCCCGGCGGCTTCAGCGAGGAGGAGATCGCCCAGGACCTGATGGTGATGATGGCGGCGGGCCATCAGCCCACCGCCGACTGGATCGGCAACTCACTGCGGCTGATGCTCACCGACGACCGGTTCGCGGCCTCGCTGTTCGGCGGCCGCAACAGCGTCGCCGACGCCATGAACGAGGTCCTGTGGGAGGACACGCCCACACAGAACGTGGCCGGCCGCTGGGCCGCCCGCGACACCCAGCTCGGCGGCCGCCGCATCCGCGCCGGCGACCTGCTGCTGCTCGGCCTCCAGGGCGCCAACTCCGACCCCCAGGTGCGCACCGACGGCTCCGCGCTCACCGGCGGCAACAGCGCGCACTTCTCCTTCGGGCACGGCGAGCACCGGTGCCCGTTCCCCGCTCAGGAGGTCGCCGAGGTCATCGCGCGCACCGCCATCGAGGTCGTACTGGACCGGCTGCCCGACATCGACCTCGCCGTACCGGCCGGGTCCCTGACGCGTCGGCCCTCGCCCTGGCTGCGAGGCCTGACCGAACTGCCCGTGCGGTTCGCCCCGAACCCGGCCCTTGGAGGCACCCCCGTATGACGACGAGCGGCACCGAAGAGACCCGTACGACCGGCGAGATCCGTACGACCGGCGCCCGTACTGCCGAAGAGGCCCGTCCGACCGAAGAGGCCCGTATCGCCCTCGACCCCTTCGTCGGCGACCTGGACGGCGAGAGCGCGCGGCTGCGCGCCGCGGGCCCGCTGGCCGCCGTGGAACTCCCCGGTGGGGTCCCCGTCTGGGCCGTCACCCGCCACGCCGAGGCGAAGCAACTCCTCACCGATCCGCGGCTGGTGAAGGACATCGAGATCTGGGGCGCCTGGCAGCGCGGCGAGATACCGGCGGACTGGCCGCTGATCGGGCTCGCCAACCCGGGCCGCTCCATGCTCACCGTGGACGGCGCCGATCACCGCCGGATGCGGACGCTCGTCGCGCAGGCGCTCACCCCGCGCCGGGTGGAGCGGATGCGCGAGCGGATCACCGAGCTGACCGAGGGCCTGCTGGACGGGCTCACCGGTGACGTCGTGGACCTGAAGGCGGCCTTCGCCTACCCCCTGCCCATGTACGTCATCGCCGGCCTGATGGGCATCGACGAGGCGCGACTGCCCCGCCTGAAGGAGCTGTTCGAGAAGTTCTTCTCGACGCAGACCCCGCCGGCCGAGGTCGTCGCCACGCTCACCGAACTCGCGGGCATCATGGCCGACACGGTCGCCGCCAAGCGCGCCGAGCCCGGCGACGACCTCACCTCCGCCCTGATCCTCGCCTCGGAGAACGGCGACCACCTCACCGACCAGGAGATCGTCTCCACGCTCCAGCTGATGGTCGCGGCGGGCCACGAGACGACGATCTCGCTCATCGTCAACGCCGTGCTCAACCTGTCACTCCATCCGGACCAGCGGACGCTCGTGCTGTCCGGCGAGGCGGACTGGTCGTCGGTGATCGAGGAGACGCTCCGCCACTCCACCCCCACCTCGCACGTCCTGATCCGTTTCGCCACCGAGGACGTCCAGGTCGGTGGCAAGGTGCTGCCCGCGGGCGACGCGCTGATCGTGTCGTACGCCGCCATCGGCCGCGACGAACAGGCCCACGGCCCGACGGCAGGCGACTTCGACATCACCCGCGCCTCGGCCAACCGCCACATCAGCTTCGGCCACGGCCCCCACGTCTGCCCCGGCGCGGCGCTGTCCCGACTGGAGGCAGGCGTCGCCCTCCCGGCCCTCTACGCCCGCCACCCCGGCCTGGACCTCGCGGTCCCGGCGGCCGAGCTGCGCCACAAGCCGGTGGTGACGCAGAACGACCTGTTCGAGCTGCCGGTACGGCTGTCGCCGCCGGTCTGATCGCACAGGTCCACGGCCGGAGGAGTCGTCTCATCGGACGGACACGTTTCCGGCGGGTTTCACCGAGGGGATACCCTCCGGCTCGTGGCTGAGATTCAGATTCCCGCTGACATCAAGCCCGCGGACGGACGTTTCGGCGCGGGTCCCTCCAAGGTGCGGACGGAGGCCCTGGACGCCCTCGCCGCGACAGGCACCTCTCTGCTCGGCACGTCACACCGCCAGGCCCCGGTGAAGAACCTGGTCGGCCAGGTGCGCGAAGGTATCTCCGACCTGTTCCAGCTGCCCGAGGGCTACGAGGTGGTCCTCGGCAACGGCGGCTCCACGGCGTTCTGGGACATCGCCACCCACGGCCTGATCGAGAACAAGTCGCAGCACCTCAACTTCGGCGAGTTCAGCTCCAAGTTCGCCAAGGCCGCCAAGCTGGCACCGTGGCTGGCCGAGCCCACCGTGATCGCCTCCGACCCCGGCACCCACCCGGAGCCGCAGGCCGAGGCGGGCGTCGACGTCTACGCCTTCACGCACAACGAGACCTCGACCGGCGTCGCCATGCCGATCAAGCGCGTGGCCGGTGCCGACGAGGGCGCCCTGGTCCTGGTCGACGCCACGTCCGGCGCCGGCGGCCTGCCGGTGGACGTGTCGGAGACGGACGTCTACTACTTCGCCCCGCAGAAGTCCTTCGCCTCCGACGGCGGCCTGTGGATCGGCGTCTTCTCCCCGGCCGCCATCGAGCGCGCCGAGCGGGTGCACGCGTCCGGCCGCCACGTCCCGGAGTTCTTCTCGCTCCCGACGGCGATCGACAACTCCCGCAAGAACCAGACGTACAACACCCCGGCCCTCGCGACGCTCTTCCTGCTCAACCAGCAGCTGGAGTGGATCAACGGCCAGGGCGGCCTCGACTGGTCGGTCCGCCGCACGGCCACCTCCTCGCGCACGCTCTACGGCTGGGCGGAGGACGTGAAGTTCGCGACGCCGTTCGTCACCGACCCGGCCAAGCGCTCCCAGGTCATCGGCACCATCGACTTCACCGACGAGGTCGACGCGGCCGCCGTCGCCAAGGTCCTGCGCGCCAACGGCATCGTCGACACCGAGCCCTACCGCAAGCTCGGCCGCAACCAGCTCCGCGTCGCGATGTTCCCGGCCGTCGACCCGGCGGACGTCGAGGCCCTGACGAAGTGCATCGACTACGTGATCGAGAAGCTGTAGCCGTCTCCACCACGACGGTGAAGGGGCGCCCCGCGAATCATCGCCGGGCGCCCTTTTCTCATCCCGCCGTACAACTCACACTCGGCGCCGCACCCCCGCCCGGCGCTCCCCCGAAGCCGAAGCTCGTCGAACCGCCCGCCGGCACACCGCCGTTGTGGGCCGCGTTCGTCGCGGTCACCGTCCGGCCGGTCTGGGTGTACGAGGCGTTCCACATGGAGCTGACCTTCTCGGAGCCGTCGAAGGTCCAGGTGACCTTCCAGGACGTGAGGGGGGCCGTGCCGGTGTCGGTGACCTTCACGTCCGCGTTGAAGCCGCCGCCCCAGTCACTGCTGACGGTGTAGGCGGCGCTGCACGCGGCCGTGCTCCCGCCGTCACCGCCGCCGCCCCCGCCGCCCGTCCCCGAGCCGGGGAACAGCGGTGCCTTGACGCTCGCCAGGTAGCCGTCCTTCACGGTGTCCACGGTCTGCCAGTCGTCCTTCAGGATCCCGCCCGTGTCACCGGAGTTGGGGTTCCACGACCAGAAGGTCCACTGAAAGGAGTCGCCGCCGTACGTCGAGGTCGGCCGCAGGTAACTCACCAGCGCCGACAGCCACTTCTGGTCCACCGTGGAGGCCAGCGTCGTACCGAACTCGCCCACCCAGACGGGCGCGATGTTCTGTTTGAAGATGTAGCCCCAGTACTTGTCCCAGACACCCGGCATGTTGCCGGGGAAGGACGGATCGCCGAACCAGGGCTGCTGCGCCACGCTGGTCGCGTAGTCGTGGGCGGAGTACACGACCCGGTTCGCCACGTCGAGCTGCACCGGGTACTGGCCCACGCCCATCAGGTTGCCGCCCCACCAGCCGGAGACGCCGGCGTACGTCTGCACGCCCTCGACGAAGATCAGCAGGTCGGAGTTGACGGACAGCACCGCGTCACCGGCCCGCTGGGCGGCCAGGCGCCAGTCGATGGCCGCGTCGCCGCAGCCCCAACAGGCGGGATCGTGGGGTTCGTTGTGCAGGTCGATGCCGATGACGGCGTCCTGGCCCCGGTAACGCGCCGCCAGGGCCTTCAGGTTGGCGATCCACGTCGCCTCCGGGACGGCCGCGGTGTACCAGAGCGCCGACTGCCCGCCGGAGTCCGGCCGGTGCCGGTCGAGGATGACCTTCAGGCCGTCCTGGCCGGCGTACGCGACGATCTTGTCCATGACCTGGAGGGAGGTGAGGCCCTGCAGGTCCGCGTTCTTGCCGCTGCTGAAGTCGATGCTGTTGGGGACGGTGCCGGACTTGAAGATGTCGTCGCTGTAGGGGAGCCGGATGGTGTTGTAGCCCAGCGACCTCATCTGGTCGATCATGGACCTGTAGTCGCGGGACCACAGGCCGTGGACCACGTGGTTGCCGGTCTCGAAGCCGAACCAGTTGATCCCGGCGATCCGGACCGGCTGCCCGGCCGCGTCGAGGATCTGACGGCCGCTGGTGTGCCAGTACCCGGCCCCGGGCGCCTCGGCCGCGTCCGCCGTGGTGACACCGGCCCCGGCCAGCGGTAACACGAGCGCCACGGCAACAGCGCACAGCGCTCTTCGCAGGCTGCGGAACATGTCGCTGCTTCCTCTCGGGAGGCGCGGGCCCGGAACGAGTGGGAGCGCTCCCACAACCCGGCGTCTTCATAGAAGCCGTAGCTACATGGACACGTCAAGCGCGCGGCGGCTGCTCAGTTGCGGCGCAGCAGGCGGCGGAAGCCGAAGATGACGGCCGCCGCGGCGGCGACGGCCAGTGCGCCGACCTTGAGGTTGCCGGCCGAGACGCCCCCACCGTTGTCGGAGCTCGCTGAACTCCCGCTCGACGAAGGGGACTTGGAGCCGCCCTTCGCACCCGGGGCGTCCTCCACCTGGACCGGGCTGTCGGAGCCCTCGCTGCCGTACAGGAGCCGCGTTCCGTCGATCGAGTAGGTGACGGACTCGCCCTGCCCCTGGAGCGGCACGTTCAGCCGGCCCGCGCGCTTGATCCTCCCGCCGTTCCAGTCGTAGTAGATCCCGCCGAAGTACCCGCGCACGGCGAGCTGTTGGTCGTCGGGCGAGATGGCCGCGTCGGTGGCCCAGAGGTCGACGGTGGCGACGGGCCGGAAGACGTTCGCGCCGGAGGAGGAGAGCTTGGCCGGTCCCTCGTACAGGTGCCCGCCGTCCTCGTCCTTGTCGATGATGTACGGCCGGCCGGTCTTCGGGTCGACGACCAGCGACTCGGCGTTGCGCGGCCCGTCCGCGTACTTCACGACGTACTGCGTGGCCCGGATCGTCCGGTCGACCAGCTTCTTCGGCTCGGGCAGCTGATAGATCCACACGTACGGCCATGAGCCGCCGAGGTTGTCGCCGATGTCGCCGACGTAGATCTGGTTGTCCGGGCCGATGGAGATGGCCTCGACGTCGCGGGGCCGGCCGACGCCGCTCAGCGTGATGCGGGCGACCGTCTTCCCGGTCGAGCTGTCCACCGCGTAGATGTACGGGCCGTCGTCGCTGTCGTTGTGCGTCCAGTAGATCCCGGGGTGCAGACGGGAAGCGGCGAGGCCGCTGGACTCGGTGATGCGCGGGTCCTTGATGGTGAACCCCCGGCCTCCGTCGTCGGCCGCGGCGGGCAGGGCGAAGATGCCCACGAGCAGGACTCCGGCGAGGAGGGCGAACGGTCGGCGCATGCACCAAGCCTGCCATCCCACCGAACGGTTGACCGCCCGCACCGGGTTCCCGACGCGCCCGACCGTGGCAGGCCTCACACCGCACCCGTCCCAATGATCCCCCGCGCATCGTCCATCATGAGCGGATGCTTAGGTTCATGCCGGTCGGCGACTCGATGACGATCGGGAGCGCGGGCGAACACACCTGGCGGTACCGGATGTGGCGGCACCTGCGGGACACGTACGGCGGCCCGTTCACCATGGTCGGCCCGCGCGAGGCGCTCTACGACAAGGCGACAGACACGCCGACGTCGTACGAGTACGCCGACCCGGCCTTCCCCTGCGCCCATCTGGCCGGCTGGGGCGAGGGCTGGCAGCACATGGTGCCGCTGATCGGCGAGGCGGTGCGCTCCTGCCGCGCGGACGTGCTGCTGGTCTCGCTGGGCCTGATCGACCTCGGCTTCTACACCGACGCGGACCAGACGGCGGAGAACGCACGGCGGTTCGTGGCTCAGGCGCGGGCGGCCGGGCCGCGCGTGCGGATCGCCGTGCTGCCGGTCATCCCGAACGTCCGCGCCGCCGCCGACGCGCCGTTCGCCGCCCAGGTGAGCCGCTTCAACGAACTGCTGGCGAAGGCGCTCGCCGACCTCGACGAGCCCCGCTCCCCCCTCCTGCTGGCCTCGCCCCCGCCCTCGTACGACATCAACCACGACACCTACGACGGCACGCACCCGAACGCGAGCGGCGAGCACAAGATCGCTGCGGCCTTCGCGGACGCGATGCACCAGGCGTGGGGAGTGGGCGAACCCTACGAGGTCTGAGTGCTCTCCCCTTGCCTAGAGCGCACTCCACGCCGTTGGCTGGGTGGTCATGAAGTACACGCAACTCGGACGCACGGGACTCAAGGTCAGCCGACTGGTCCTCGGCACGATGAACTTCGGACCGCAGACGGACGAGGCCGACAGCCACGCGATCATGGACGCGGCGCTGGCGGCCGGCATCAACTTCTTCGACACCGCCAACGTGTACGGCTGGGGCGAGAACAAGGGCCGTACGGAATCGATCATCGGCAACTGGTTCGCCAAGGGCGGCGACCGGCGCGACAAGGTCGTCCTCGCCACCAAGGTGTACGCCAACATGGCCGCCGACGGCGAGGCGTGGCCCAACCACGACAAGCTCTCCGCCCTGAACATCCGGCGCGCGGTCGACGCCAGCCTGAAGCGGCTGCGGACCGACCACATCGACGTCTACCAGTTCCACCACGTCGACCGGCGGACTCCCTTCGAGGAGATCTGGCAGGCGATCGACGTGCTGGTGCAGCAGGGCAAGATCCTCTACGTCGGGTCCTCCAACTTCCCCGGCTACAAGATCGCCCAGGCCAACGAGATCGCCGCGCGGCGCGGCGGCACCATCGGCCTCGTCAGCGAGCAGTGCCTGTACAACCTCGCCGAGCGGCGCGCGGAGATGGAGGTCATCCCGGCCGCGCAGGAGTACGGCCTGGGTGTCATCCCCTGGTCGCCGCTGCACGGCGGACTGCTCGGCGGGGTGATCAAGAAGGAGGTCGAGGGCGGGCGCCGGGCCAGCGGCCGGGCCGCGGACTCCCTCGCCAACACCACCATCCGCGCGCAGATCCAGGCCTACGAGGACCTGCTCGACAAGCACGGGCTGGAGCCCGGTGAGGCCGCTCTCGCCTGGCTGCTGACCCGGCCCGGCGTGACCGGCCCGATCGTCGGCCCGCGCACCGCCGAGCAGCTCGAGTCCGCCCTGCGCGCGGCCGAGCTGGAGCTGAGCGAGGATCTGCTGTCCGGGCTGGACGAGATCTTCCCGGGTCCGGGCCCGTCCCCGGAGGCCTTCGCCTGGTAGCGGACGAGCGGCGGCGGTCGGCTACCTTCCGATCGCCGCCGCGAACGCCACCACGACGAACAACAGCACCAGCGCACCGGCCATGATCCGGTTCCGAGTCTTCGGGTCCACGCCATCGAGCGTAACCGGCTCCGCGAAGTGCCCAACGGGCGGCCGCCCAATGGTGCGGCCGCACCCGCGCCCCGGCAGGCCGGCCTCCGCCGAACTTCGACCGGGCGCCCGCCTCGCACTACGCCCGCTCCCCGGCGCCGCGTTCCCGGCGCGTCCGCCGAGGCCCACGCCCGACCACCGATCCGGCCGCCCGACCACAGCGTCCCGCGGAGCGCAGCTTCCGAGCCACCGTCACCTCCGGCGGGCGGCCCTACCCCGCCCCGCCCAACGCCCACCGCGCGAGCGCCTCGTAGCGCGGCTGCTCGCCAGGTACTCCCGACTTCGGCAGGTTGCTGCGGATCAGGGCCAGGTCCGTCACCGTCCAGGTGGGGCCGGTGAAGGCTTCGAGGGGGGTCAGGTACGGGCGTACGTCGACCGCGTCGCGGCTGCGGGCCAGGGTCAGATGGGCCTTGTAGCGGCGGTGCTCGCCCATCGGTACGCCCGCCTTGCGGGCCGCCGCCTCGGCGCGGTCCGCGAGCAGGCGCAGGGCCGGCAGGTCGCCCACCACGCCGGCCCACAGCGCCCGCCCGTGCCCGAACTGGCCGCCGCCGCGGACGGTGAGGGCGAAGGGCCCGGTCCGGTGCGCGGCACGCTCCAGGCGGGCCGACAGCTCCGCTACAGCCTCGTCCTCGACCTCGCCGTAGAACGCGAGCGTGAAGTGCCAGCCGGGGCGGCCGGTCCAGCGCAGCCGCTCCGCGCCGGGCAGTGCCCGCAACTGGTCGACTTCCGCGGCGAGTTCACGCACGACGTCCTCGGGCGGCAGCACGGCGGCGAAGAGTCTCATGCGCACCACCCTGCCACCATGAGGGCATGGAGATCACGATCAGGGAAGGCGGGCCCGCCGACGTCCCCGCGATACTCGGCATGCTCGACAGCTGCGTGGAGTGGCTGGCGGCGCAGGGGCGGACCGAACAGTGGGGGTCCGAGCCGCTGTCGCAGCACGAGCGGACCGTCGAGTCGGTCGTCGGGTACATGGACGAGGGCATCACCTACATCGCCGAGGCCGACGGCGTACCCGCCGCCACCCTCACCCTCACGGACGCCCCCGGCGCCTACCTCTCCCACCTCGCGCCGCCCGGCGAGCCCGAGCGCTACATCCACTGGCTCGCCTCCGACCGCCGCCACAAGGGCCACGGCCTCGGCAGCGCCCTCCTCGCGCACGCCGCCGAGGAGACCAGGCGCGCCGGAATCACCCTGCTCCGCGTGGACTGCTACGCCGGCCGGGACGGCAGGCTCGTGCGCTACTACGAGGACAACGGCTTCACCCGCACCGAGACCTACGTCAGTGGCAGCGACTGGCGGGGACAGGTGCTGGCCCGGAGGCTGTGACCCCGGGCCGGCACCGTCCTCACGCCGCCGGCGCCAGCTGCTCCTGCACCTCGCGCGGTACGAACCGCAGGTGCGGATGGCCCCGGTTCCAGCCGACCGAGAGGCGGAGGTTGCCGACGCGGGCCAGGACCAGGCCGATCGCGATCGCCGCGGCCGCGGCGATCGCGCCGCCGACGGCGAGGCCCGCGCGGACCCCGTACGCGTCCGTGATCCATCCGGCGATCGGCGCACCGATCGGCGTACCGCCCATGAACACCATCATGTAGAGGGACATCACCCGCCCCCGCATGGCCGGGTCGGTGCTCACCTGGACGCTGGTGTTGGCGGTGACGTTGACCGTCATGCCGAACATCCCGATGGGGGCCATGATCAGGGCGAACAGCCACAGGGACGGTGCCGCGGCCGCCACCAGCTCCAGCCCGCCGAAGACCACCGCGGCCGCGATCATCACCCGCATCCGGGCCGTGCCGCGCCGGGCGGCGAGGAGCGCGCCCGCCAGCGAGCCGACCGCCATCAGCGTGTTGAAGAGGCTGTACGCACCGGCCCCGGCGTGGAAGACGTCGTCGGCGAAGGCGGACAGGTACACGGGGAAGTTGAACCCGAACGTGCCGATGAAGCCGACCAGGACGATGGTCCAGATCAGCTCGGGACGCCCGGCGACGTAGTGCAGGCCCTCCCGCAGCTGCCCCTTGCCGCGCGGGCTGCGCTCGACGACGTGCAGCTCACGCGAGCGCATCGCCAGCAGCCCCCCGATGGTGGCGACGAACGACAGGCCGTTGAAGAAGAACGCCCACCCGGTGCCCACGCCGGTGATCATCAGACCCCCGACGGCGGGCCCGATCAGCCGCGCCGACTGGAAGTTGGCGGAGTTCAGGCTGACCGCGTTCTGCAGCTGGTCCGTGCCGACCATCTCGGAGACGAAGGACTGGCGGGCCGGGTTGTCGACGACCGTGGCGAGACCCACGGCGAAGGCGGCGACGTAGACGTGCCAGACCTGGACGTCGCCGGAGAGCGTCAGCACGGAGAGCGCGACGGCGGTGACGCCCATCGCGGCCTGTGTGAACAGCAGGGTGCGCCGCTTGGGCAGGCGGTCGACGAGGACGCCGCCGTAGAGACCGAAGAGCAGCATCGGCAGGAACTGCAGGGCCGTCGTGACACCGACGGCCGTGGCGGAACCGGTGAGGCTGAGCACCAGCCAGTCCTGGGCGATGCGCTGCATCCAGGTGCCGATGTTGGAGACGACCTGGCCGACGAAGAACAGCCGGTAGTTGCGGACCTTCAGCGAGGCGAACATCGAGGACTTGCGGGCGGGTCGGGGGGTGGGCGGTGAGTAGTGGGTGGTCGGTGCGGGGGCGGAGTCTGCTCCGGATCCCGTACTCAAAAGGGTTCGCCTCCTCGTTGTGGCTTACAGATGAGCGAGCTTCTCCAGCACGGGGGCGGCGGCGCGCAGTTTCGCCCACTCGTCCTCGTCCAGGCCCTCGACCAGGCTGGCCAGGAAGGCGTTCCGCTTGGCGCGGCTCTCCTCGAGCATCGCCTCGGCCTGTTCGGTCTGGGTGACGACCTTCTGGCGCCGGTCCTCGGGGTGCGGCTCCAGCCGGACCAGCCCCTTGGCCTCGAGCAGCGCGACGATGCGGGTCATCGACGGCGGCTGCACGTGCTCCTTGCGGGCGAGTTCGCCCGGAGTGGCCTGCCCGCAGCGGGCCAGGGTGCCCAGCACCGACATCTCGGTGGGGCTCAGCGACTCGTCGACCCGCTGGTGCTTGAGCCGGCGGGACAGCCGCATCACAGCTGAGCGCAGGGAGTTCACGGCGGCAGCGTCGTCGCCATGGGTGAGGTCCGACATATCTTTAGAGTAACTCATTACCCTCCCTAAACAAGCTGGCGGGGCGCGCGGATTCCCGTGACTCCGGCCACTGAACCGCAGCATCACCCGTACGAGTGAGTCGGCGGCGGAAAGTGAACATCTCAGCGAGTGCGCCCGAGACCCTCGTGTTCATGGGGACCAGCGTGCTCAGCCTGCGGATCGACGGGGAGCTGCTCGAACGGCTCCGGCACCACGCCGCCAAACGAGGAATGAGCGTCCAGGACTACGTGGTCCGGACGCTCATTCGGGACGACTTCGACGAACGGTTCCACACCGCCGTCGAGGAGACGGAGAAGTTCTACGGGGTCACGTGAGCGCGCGGGCTCACGTGAGGCCGAGGGCCGGCATCAGGTAGTAGAAGGCGAAGACCGCCGAGACGACGTACATCGCCACCGGGATCTCCCTGGCCCGGCCGGCCGCGAGACGCAGCACCACGAAGGTGATGAAGCCCATGCCGATGCCGTTGGTGATCGAGTAGGTGAACGGCATCATCACCATCGTCACGAAGGCGGGGACGGCGATCGTGTGGTCGGCCCAGTCGATCTCCTTGACCGAGCCGGCCAGGATCAGGAAGCCCACCGCGAGCAGGGCGGGGGTGGCCGCCTGGGACGGGACCATGGTGGCGATCGGGGTGAGGAACAGGGCCACCGCGAAGAGCGCGCCGGTGACTACGTTCGCGAAGCCGGTGCGCGCGCCCTCGCCGACACCGGCCGTGGACTCCACGAAGCAGGTGGTGGCCGAGGAGGAGCTGGCGCCGCCCGCGGCGACCGCCAGGCCGTCGACGAAGAGGACCTTGTTGATGCCGGGCATCTGGCCCTGCGCGTCGGTCAGCTTGGCCTCGTCGCTGACGCCCATGATCGTGCCCATCGCGTCGAAGAAGCACGACAGCAGCACCGTGAAGACGAACAGGATGCCGGTCAGCACGCCGACGTGGGAGAAGCCGCCGAACAGGCTGACCTTGCCGATCAGGCCGAAGTCCGGGGTGGCGACGGGGTTGCCGGGCCACTTGGGCGTCGTCAGGCCCCAGCTGGGGATCTTCGCCACGGCGTCGATGATCACCGCGAGGGCCGTCATCGTGACGATCGAGATCAGGATCGCGCCGGGGATCTTGCGGACGATCAGCGCGAGGGTGAGCAGGGCGCCCAGGATGAAGACGAGCACCGGCCAGCCGTTGAGGTGGCCGTCGGCACCGAGCTGGAGCGGCACGGTGGTCTGCGCGGCGTCCGGGATGCGGGAGACGAAGCCGGAGTCGACCAGACCGATCAGCATGATGAACAGGCCGATACCGATGGCGATCGCCTTGCGCAGGCCGTAGGGGACGGCACTCATCACGCGTTCGCGCAGCCCGGTGGCGACCAGCAGCATCACCACGAAGCCGGCCAGGACCACCATGCCCATCGCGTCCGGCCAGGACATCCGGGGCGCGAGCTGGAGCGCGACGACCGAGTTCACGCCGAGACCGGCGGCGAGCGCGATCGGGACGTTGCCGATGACGCCCATGAGGAGCGTGGTGAAGGCGGCGGTCAGCGCGGTCGCGGTCACGAGCTGACCGTTGTCCAGCTGATGCCCGTACATGTCCTTCGCGCTGCCCAGGATGATCGGGTTCAGCACGACGATGTAGGCCATCGCGAAGAAGGTGGCGAAACCGCCGCGGATCTCGCGCGGGAGCGTGCTGCCCCGCTCGGAGATCTTGAAGTAGCGGTCGAGCGCGCCCTGGGCGGGCGCCTGCCCCGGCTGGCCGGGGGTGGGGACCTTGGCGGGAGCCGAGGTGGACATTGGATGTTCCTACGAGCAGAAGTGGACAAACGCAAACAGTTTCAGTATGAACATATGAAACCTGTAAACGCCATCTCCGCGCGTAGACCTGATCGCCTCGTAAGCTGTCCCCCATGGCGAAGTGGACACCGAAGCACGAGGCGCCGGAGCCCCTGGAGGGCCCCGTCGTCGCCACCATCACGGGCGGCACGATCCTCTGGTTCGTCCTCTTCCTGGCACAGCTCCCCTTCTACGGCTGGTTCGAGGACCACGGCCACACCTGGTGGCTGTGGACCTGCCTGACCGGAGGCGTGCTCGGTCTGTACGGCGTCTGGTTCGTCAGGAAGCGGGACGCGGCGATCAAGCGCGCGACGGCGGCGCAGCAGCCGGCCGCCGAGTAGGCCGTCCGCGAGCGGTGCGTACTACCACCGCACGAGGCAGGTCCTCCCCTGGTCGGATCTTCCGGGCACTCGGCGGGTGAAGCCGCATACCGGCACGTACCGTCGGATGCATGCAGCACATCGACGCCGGCGCCGAGCTCGACCCTGTGCATCCCGTACCCGTCCCGGTCAGCACGCACGGCCTGACGGCGGCCGAAGTCGCGGAGCGGGTCGCGCGCGGGCAGGTCAACGACGTTCCGGTGCGCAGCAGCCGGTCGATGGGCGAGATCGTCCGGGCGAACGTCTTCACCCGGTTCAACGCGATCATCGGTGTGCTCTGGCTGATCATGTTCTTCGTCGCGCCGATCCAGGACAGCCTCTTCGGCTTCGTCATCCTCGCCAACACCGGCATCGGCATCGTCCAGGAGTGGCGGGCGAAGAAGACCCTCGACTCCCTCGCCGTGATCGGGGAGTCGCGGCCGACGGTCCGGCGCGACGGCACCGCGGCCGCGGTGAGCACCTCCGAGATCGTGCTGGACGACCTGCTGGAGATCGGGCCCGGGGACAAGGCCGTCGTCGACGGGGTGTGCGTCGAGGCCGACGGGCTGGAGATCGACGAGTCGCTGCTCACCGGTGAGGCCGACCCCGTGGTCAAGAGGCCCGGGGACCCCATCATGTCGGGCAGCTTCGTCGTCGCCGGCGGCGGCGCCTTCAAGGCCACCAAGGTGGGCCGCGCGGCCTACGCCGCCCAACTGGCCGAAGAGGCCTCCCGCTTCACCCTCGTCCACTCCGAACTGCGCTCCGGCATCTCCACGATCCTCAAGTACGTGACCTGGATGATGATCCCGACCGCGATCGGCCTGGTCATCAGCCAGTTCGTCGTCAAGCAGCACGGGTTCAAGGACTCGGTCGCGCGCACGGTGGGCGGGATCGTGCCGATGGTCCCGGAGGGGCTGGTCCTGCTGACCTCCGTGGCCTTCGCGATAGGCGTGATCCGGCTTGGCCGAAAACAGTGCCTGGTCCAGGAACTTCCCGCCATCGAGGGACTCGCCCGCGTCGACACCGTCTGCCTCGACAAGACCGGCACCCTCACCGAGGGCGGCATGGACGTCACCGAACTCCGGCCGCTGCAGGGCGCCGAGGAGTCGTACGTGCGCAAGGTGCTCGGCGCGCTCGGCGAGTCCGACCCGCGTCCCAACGCCTCGCTCCAGGCGATCATCGACGCCTACCCGGACGTCGAGGACTGGCGCTGCACGGAGTCCCTGCCCTTCTCCTCCGCCCGCAAGTACAGCGGCGCCACCTTCAGCGAGGGCAACGGCGAGTCCGGTACGTGGCTGCTGGGGGCGCCCGACGTGCTGCTGGCCGGCGACGACCCGGTCCTCGCGGAGACCGGCCGGCTCAACGAGCAGGGGCTGCGGGTGCTGCTGCTGGCCCGGTCCGGCCGGGACCTCGACGACCCCGAGCCCGCGCGGGGAGCCCGGCCCACCGCCCTGGTCGTCCTCGAGCAGCGGCTGCGGCCCGACGCCGCCGACACGCTGCGCTACTTCGCCGAGCAGGACGTCCACGCCAAGGTCATCTCGGGCGACAACGCCGTGTCCGTGGGTGCGGTGGCCGGGAAGCTGGGCCTGACCGGGCAGACCGTCGACGCCCGCCGCCTCCCCGCCGAGCCGGCGGAGATGGCGCGGGCGCTGGAGGAGGGCACGGTGTTCGGGCGGGTCACGCCGCAGCAGAAGCGGGAGATGGTGGCCGCGCTGCAGTCCCGCGGGCACACGGTCGCGATGACCGGCGACGGCGTGAACGACGTACTGGCCCTGAAGGACGCCGACATCGGCGTCTCGATGGGCTCGGGCTCGGAGGCCACGCGCGCGGTCGCGCAGATCGTGCTGCTCGACAACAGCTTCGCGACGCTGCCGTCGGTGGTGGCGGAGGGCCGGCGGGTCATCGGCAACATCACGCGGGTGGCGACGCTCTTCCTCGTGAAGACGGTCTACTCGGTGCTGCTCGCGCTGCTGGTGGTGTGCTGGCAGGTCGAATACCCCTTCCTGCCCCGCCACCTGACCCTGTTGTCCACCCTGACGATCGGCATCCCGGCCTTCTTCCTCGCCCTGGCCCCCAACAAGGAACGGGCCCGCCCGCACTTCGTACGCCGGGTCATGCGGTACGCGATCCCGGGCGGCGTGGTGGCGGGTGTGGCGACCTTCGTCACCTACCTGATGGCCCGGCACCACTACACGGGTCCGGGCCAGCTGGACGCCGAGACCAGCGCGGCGACCCTGACCCTGTTCCTCGTCTCGATGTGGGTCCTGGCGATCATCGCCCGCCCCTACACCTGGTGGCGCATCGCCCTCGTCGCCGCGATGGGCGTGGCCTTCCTCTTCGTCCTCGTCGTGCCGTGGCTCCAGCACTTCTTCGCGCTGAAACTGGTGGGCGTGACGATGCCGTGGCTCGCGGTCGCGGTGGCAGCGGTGGCGGCGGCCGCCCTGGAACTCCTGTGGAGATGGGTCGACCGCCGCTTCCCGACCTAGGCCCGCCGCGTCATGGGGACCGGGTGCTGATTACTGCACGTCGACGTAGTCACCCGCGGCGCTGACCGCCGGAGTCGTCGTCGTGCCCGCGAAGCTGTAGCGGTAGTAGCCGTCGACCGTCGCCGTGGCCGTCGTCTTCAGGGTGCCGGTGGTGCTGGTCTTGATGGTCTTCAGCGTGGTGTAGGTGCTGGAGCTCTTCTTGCGGAACTGCAGCTTGACCGACTGGGTGCTGTAGCCGTGGTACTGGCTGTCGTCCCAGTTGGCGCGCGACAGCTTGCCGGTGACGGTGACGGTCTTGCCCTTCTTGACCGGCTCCGGCGCGGCGTTGACCGTCAGCTTCGAGTAGCGCTGGAGGTTGAAGGCGGCGGCCTTGTCGGTCACGGCGACACCGACGTTGTCCAGGTTCGGGTTCGTCTGGTCCTCGCCGTTGAAGGCGACGGCGAAGCCGGCGGCCTTCCAGGAACCGGCGTCCTCGTTCAGCAGCTCCACCGGGTCGATCTGGACGGTGGCGGTGCAGGAGGCGGCCGTCGCGGAGGAGTCGGTGCAGTGCGCGGCGTCGCTGTCGAACCACCAGAGCTCGTCGTCGAACGAGGTGCCGCGGTACAGCTCGATGCCGGCGACGAAGTCGGCCGCGTGGATGTTGACGTCCGTGCCGTGGTTCAGCGTGAAGGAGACCGGCACCTTCACCACGTTGGTGGTGCCGACGGCGATGTTCTTGCCGCTGTTGACCTTGACGTTCGAGAAGGAGGCGTTGAGGGCGTAGGGAGTGCCGGTGGCCTCGGTGCTGAACGCGGTCCTGCCGGAGCCGGAGTGGAGGGCGTCCACGGCGGCGGCGACGTCGGCGGGGGCCTTCGGAGTGTCGGCGGCCTGCGCGGCCGGCACGGCGAGGGCGGAGAGGGCCAGGGCGCCGGAGACGGCGGCCACGGTGGCTCGTATGCGCATGCGATCCCCAAGTGGAGAAAGTGATCAGTGAGCCTGGTTGGCTCACTGATCAGATTCACGACACATGCGATTGGTTGTACGACTGGTGAAATATTTGTGTCACTCAGTCGAACCAGCGGTCCCGGGCCAGTTCACCGGTGCGCGACGGGTCCTCCAGCAGGGCCGCGACCTCGAAGCGGCGGGGCCACTGGCCGGCCGACCAGGCGAGGCCCGCGGCGACGCCTTCCAGGGTGGCGGCGTGCAGGGTGCCGTCGGAGGTGAGGCGCCAGTCCAACTCCACGCCGTCGACGACCAGTTCCTCGTGCTCGACGTAGGTCGAGGGGGTCCGCGCGCCGAGGAGGACCCGGACCGGGTCCGGTACGTCGTGCTCGGCGCCCTCGGAGTTCACCTCGCCGGTGACGGACTCGCTCAGGCGCCGCACCTGGAAGAGCTCGGCCAGTTCGGCGGCACGGGCCGGGCGTACCGGCAGCAGGGGGACGCCCTGGGTGAAGGGCAGCAGGTCGGGCGAGTCGACGACGACGGCGTCGGCGGCGTCCACCACCTCGACCCGGCCGTCGACGACGGCCCGCAGGTCGTCCGGCAGGGTCACCTGCTCGGGGTCCAGGTCGGCCAACGCGCCGTACAGGGCGTGCAGTTGGGCGGCGGTGACCGTCCGGTCGGGGTCGGCCAGCCGGTCCAGCAGCTCGGCGGCGCCGCCCGGCTCGTCCAACAGCGCGGACACGGACGTCCGTACGCCGAGCGCCCGCAGCACCTGCTCGTCCTCGAACCCGGTCGCGTCGGCCTCGTCGTAGAGGCCGCGCAGCAACGGGTCGCCGCCGGAGGCCAGCAGTCCGGCGGGGCGGCGTCCGTCCAGCACCGGGTGCCCGCGCAACCACCAGGCGGTGTAGGGCCGTACCGCCTCGTGCGTGCCGTCGGGCAGCAGGATCCGCACCGGCTGGATGAGTGCGTCGCGCAGCGGCGGCTGCGCGAGCAGGGCGAGCGCCTGCGGCCATTTGTCGTCATCGACGAGATCCAGGTCCCGTACGGCGATCAGCTCGGTGGCGACGGGCGGCACGGGCGTGTCCGGGAACCGGTCGAGGACGTCCTCGCTCCACACGTCCACCGCGTCCAGCAGCCCGGGGTCGTCGGGCTCGGCGAAGTCCCCTTCGCGGGGCTCCAGTTCGTCCGGGTCGAGGACGACGTCGGTGGCCCGTACGAGCGCGAAGTCGGCGAGCACGCCACAGGCGGCCAGCGGCTGCCGCCCCCATCTCTCGGCCAGCTCGGCGTCGACGGTGGCGAGTTCGCCGTCCCGCATCACCTGGTGGAAGGGGCTGCCGGGGAGGACCAGTTCACCGGCGGGTGCCGGCTCCCCGTCCTCGTCGGGCAGGGCGAGCGCGCCCAGCCAGGGCTCGTCGCCGGGATCCAGCGCGGCGTCCCGCACGAGCGCGAGGACGGTGTCGGCAAGCTCCTCGGCGTCCGGTGTGTCCTGCTCCCAGTCGAGCCCGCCGTCGTCGTCGAGGGAGGCGGCGACGGCCGTACGCACCTGGGCTGTGGTGAGTACGGCGCGGGGCGTGGCGGGCAGCGCGCCGAGCTTCTCCAGCAGGGGGTGTGCCGCGTCCGGGTGGGCGACCTTCAGGCCGAGCCGGGCGAGTACCTCGGGGTCGATGCGCGCGGCGTCGTCCGGCGTCGGCAGCAGCACCTGCCGGGGTCCGATGGTGGTCCGTCCGTCGGCCAGCGGCACGGGCAGCCCGGAGAGCCGGTCCGGATCGACTCCGGCGAGGCTGTCGTAGAGCCGCCGCCACCAGCCGGGGTCCTTCTCCAGGCCGGCCAGGCGGTCCACGGCGTCGGTGAGCGGGACGCGGGCTACGCCCAGGGTCCGCAGCTCCACCCGCCGTTCCAGCCCGGCGGGCAGCAGGGTCGGCAGCACCTCGGCGAGTACCCGCACGGTGTCCGCGCCCGCCCCCTCGACGACCTCCGCGTCACGGGGCCGCAGGGACTCGGGGAGGTCCGGGTCCTCGTCGTCGCCGGAGCCGGGCACGGCGGCAGGCGGGAGGAACGCAGTGCGCGGCAGCCGTTCGAGGATCGCCTGCCGCAGGGCCCCGTCCAGCTCGCCCTTGCCCAGCGGGCCGGGGACCAGGCCGATGATGCCCTCGGTCACCGGGCTCCACCCGGCGAGCAGTTCGGCGTACGCGTCCGCCGCGCGCTGCACGAGGAAGTCGGTGAGGGGGCCGGGCGCCGCGTGCCGGCGCGTGGTGTCCAGCGGGAAGGAGGCGATGAGGAGGGCGGGCGCGCCGAGCGGCTCGTCGCTCGGCGTCGGGGCGTGCACGACGGGGCTGGTGCGCGGGCGGTCGGGGCTGCCGTCGGGGGCGGCGGGCACGGCCCAGGTGACGGACCAGTGGGGGCGTAGCCGCTCCTCCACGGGCCGGTCGGCGAGCAGGTCCGGGGTGAGCGCTCCGTGCGCGGCGGACGTACGCCAGCGCGTGGTGCCGTGCCGCGTGTCCTCCACGACGGTGAAGGGACCGTCGGCGCTGCGGCGCAGCGTGCGCGGGGCGCCGCCGTCGATCTCGACCACGACTTCCTCCAGGCCGGGAAGGGCCAGGAGGAGGGCGTCGTCCACGGCGCCGAGGAGGCGTTCGGCGAGGTCGGCGGCGGCCGTGTCGCGCAGCGGGAGGATGACGGCGGTGTCGTACGGGGCGGGGGCGGTGCCCTCGGCGGCGAACGGCAGCCTCAGGAGCGGGACGTGTCCGTCCCGGCGCCGGATCTCGTCGCCCAGCTCCTGGTTGTTCCGTGCGGTCTCGGCGGCCTGCTCCCGGGCCTCGGCCAGCGACCAGCGGACGCCGCCGTGGCGGCCGACCACCGCGGGCTCGTCGGTGACGGCGAGCACGGCGGCGAATCCGACGCCGAAGCGGCCGATCGCCGTCTCCCGGACGTCGCGCTTCGCGGAGGCGCGCAGGGTGGCCAGCGACTCGACGCCGGCCGCGTCCAGGGGGGCGCCGGTGTTGGCGGCGACGAGCACGGCGTCGCGCAGGGTGAGGCGGAGGCGGCCGGGTACGCCGGCCCGGGCCGCGGCGTCCGCGGCGTTCTGGGCGAGCTCGACGACGAGGCGGTCGCGGTACCCGCCGAGGACGAGGTCCTCCTCGGCGTTGGCGTCCTCCCGGAACCGGGCGGGGCTGGCGGCCCAGGCGTCGAGCACACCCCGCCTGAGACGGGCGGTCCCGAAAGCGTCCGCACCCTCGGCTGCGGGCCGCACGAACTTGCTCACGTTGCTTCTCCTCATCGGCCCTCGACGTGAGCACGAAGGTACCGCGACTCCGCTCGGTTCATTTCAGCCCGTCCGGGGGCGCAGCACCGAGGGACGCGCACCCCCACGGACCGCGGACCTACGAGTGCCCCAGCTCCGCCGCGGACTCGTCGGAGACCACCGGTACGGAACCGGAGTCGGCCGCCGGACGCAGCGGGAACGGATCCACCCGCGTCTCGTCGATCACGGGCGCGGCCGGCTGCGGCGGCTTCGGCATGACCGCCGCCTCGGAGTGCCCCCCGCAGCCGTAGGCGAGGGAGACGATCCGCCCGTCGGCGGGCGAGAACTCGTTGGCGCAGACACCGAACGCCTGGCCCAGCGAGCCGCCGATCGGCTGGAGGAAACCGCAGCTGACGCAGGACGCGGGCGCCGCCTGCGCCATCGGCGTCTTCGAGCCGTACGCCTCCTCCCAGCGGTCCGCGGCGACGTGCAGCCCGTAGCGGGACAGGACCCGGGAGCGGCGCATGCCCAGTTCCTCGGCGACGGCCGCGATGGAGCCGCGGGTGGGGACGATGGGCAGGCTCGCGGGCGCGCCCACGGTGACCTCCGCGTCCTCCGCCTCCACCAGCTCCGCCATCTCCTCGGAGACGGGCGAGTCCGGCGCCGGCTGGTCCTCGCCGGAGTACCCGGGCTCCAGCCGGAGGTCCTCCGCGTCCGTCGGCAGCAGATCGCCCGGCCCCATGTCCCCGGGCCGCAGCCGCTCGCTCCACGGCACCCACTCGGGCGCGAGCAGCGCGTCCGCGCCGGGCAGCAGCACGACCTCGTCCAGCGTGACGACCTTGGCCCGGGAGGCGCGCGCGACCGTCACGGCCCAGCGCCAGCCCCGGTAGCCGAGCTCCTTGCACTCGAAGAAGTGCGTGACAACGCGGTCGCCCTCGGACTCCAGTCCCGCGTGCTCGCCCACCACCCCGGGTGCGGCAGCCTCCTCGGCTGCGGCGCGGGCGAGGTCGACGGCCTCGGCGCACAGGCGGTCGGGGGTGCGGCTTCGCGTTGTCGCTGCGCTCACAGGTATCGCTTCTCTCCTACGCCGTCACTCGGGTGCGCCGGCCTGAAGGCGGTGGGTGCGGACGGAGCGGACCGAGGGACCGCGTCGACGTCCACACCCGATCGCACTCGGGCGCACCTCATACATCCATTCTGCTGGATGTCCGTAAGGCGCGCGGCCGAGAACGTTCGCCACGACGCGCTACGCACGCTACCTTCTCGCGACCGCTCGGCCTACACCGACGGGACGTTTCCCGTGCCTGAAACCGTCCGCGGACCGATCAACTCGCCAAGTACGCGCCCATACGCGCGGTAACCGCACTACACACAGGTTTCTCGGGGCACTATGACGGAGTGGCAGCCGCAAGGACTCCTCCTGGGGCCACCGGAGTCGGTGGGATCAAGGGCAGCGGGCGTGGTGGCGGTTCGGGCCGGTTCGGCGGGTCCGTCCGCGCGGTCGGCCGTGCCCTGCACTTCCCGGTGACCGGAACCGCCCGCGGCATCAGAAAGGCCACCCACGCCCACGGCGCCGGGGAATCCGGCCTCGGCAAGCTGATCGAACTGCACGCGGTGAACGGCGCGGGCGACGTCATGATCACCGTCGCCCTCGCCTCGACCGTCTTCTTCTCCGTGCCGACCGACGAGGCCCGCGGGCGCGTCGCGCTGTATCTGGCGATCACCATGGCGCCGTTCACGGTCCTGGCCCCGGTGATCGGCCCGCTCCTGGACCGCCTGCCGCACGGCCGCCGCGCCGCGATGGCGGGCTCGATGCTGGCCCGCGCCCTGCTCGCGCTGATCATCTCCGGCGCCGTCTCCACCGGCAGCCTGGAGCTGTATCCGGCGGCGCTCGGCGTGCTCGTCGCGTCCAAGGCGTACGGCGTCGTACGCAGTGCCGTGGTGCCCCGGCTGCTGCCACCCCGCTTCTCCCTGGTGAAGGCCAACTCCAGGGTCACGCTCGGGGGGCTCCTCGCCACCGGTGTCGCGGCCCCGATCGGGGCCGGCCTGCACGCGATAGGACCGCGCTGGCCGCTCTACGGCGCCTTCGTGATCTACATCTGGGGCATGTTCCTGTCCTTCTCCCTGGCCCCGAAGGTCGACTCGGCCAAGGGCGAGGACGTCGCGCTGCTCGCCTCCGACGAGGAGCATCTGCACGGGCCGCACCGCAAGCCGCTCAAGCGCCCGGGCCTGCGAACCGTGGGCAGCGCCGTCACCCACGCACTCGGCGCCAACGCCGCCCTGCGCTGGCTGTCCGGATTCCTGACCTTCTTCCTCGCCTTCCTGCTGCGCGAGCACCCGTTGACCGGCTCCAGCGCGGCCGTGTCGCTGGGCATGGTGGCCGTCGCGGCGGGCGCCGGGAACGCGCTCGGCACGGCCGTAGGCTCGTGGCTGAAGCAGAAGGCGCCGGAGATCATCATCGTGACGGTCGTCGCGATCGTGCTGGGCGCGGCGATCGTCGCGGCGATCTTCTTCGGCGCGTTCCTGGTGGCCTGTCTGGCCGCGGTCGCCGGGTTCTCGCAGGCCCTGGCCAAGCTGTCCCTGGACGCGCTGATCCAGCGGGACGTGCCGGAGCTGGTGCGCACGTCGGCGTTCGCGCGCTCGGAGACCATGCTCCAGATGGCGTGGGTGCTGGGCGGCGCGATCGGCATCGTGATGCCGCTCAACGGCACGGCGGGGCTGTGCCTGGCCGCCGTCGTGCTCACGCTGGGCCTGTTCACCACGGCCCGCGGCCTGCTCAGCTCGGCCCGGCACGGCGGCGCCGCCAAGCCACGCGTGGCGTAACACAGGGGCACGCCGCACCCCACGTAAAGGAGTGGCCCAAGGCGCCAGATAGCCTTTCGCCATGACCTCGATGCCACGCGGCGGAGCCGCAGATGTCACCGCCGCCGTGCGACGCCGTCGCGCCGTCGCCGCCGCCGGCGCCGTATCGGCCGGACTGCTCGTGCTGTCGGCCTGCGACAAGCCGACGCCGCTGTCCACGATCACGGTCGGCCGCTCCTCCGTCAGCTCGGAGGCCTCCTGCGGTGGCGAGGGCAAGACCCTGCAGACCGCCGACCTGACCAAGTGCCTGCAGGACAAGGACATCAAGTCGATCAAGGTCGACCCCGACGAGACCGTCCGCTTCGGCGTCGACCCGAAGATCGCGGACAAGCGCTGGACGATCCTGATGAACGGTCAGCCGCTGACCGAGGACAGCGACAAGACCTACCGCACCGTCCCGGGCAGCGTCTTCTTCAACGCCCAGTACGGCGCCCAGGGCAACTCCACCGTGGTCTCCATCAAGGCGGCCGACGGCAAGAAGGGCGGCACCACGGTCACCGGCCTGTGGAACTTCAAGTTCAAGAAGGACGACTGACGGCGTCGTCCATGGCCTCCCTCCATGTCCTCGTCGCCACCGCGGTCCCCGCCGAACGGGACGCGGTGGCCGAGGCGTTCGCCGGGGAGGGCCACACCGTGATCGCGGCCGGGGTGGGTCCCGCCCTCGCCGCCGCGTCCACGGCCACCGCCCTGACCACCGCCGCCCTGGAGGGCAGCCCCTACGGCCTGGTGGTCTCGGCCGGGATCGCCGGCGGCTTCCAGCCCGAGGCCCCCGTCGGCTCCCTCGTCGTCGCCGACGAGATCACCGCGGCCGATCTGGGCGCCGAGACGGCGCAAGGATTCGTACCGGTCACCGAACTCGGCTTCGGGACCGTCACCCACCGTCCGCCGAATGCACTCGTACGAGATCTCGTGGCCGCGACCGGCGCGCGCGCCGGAGCCGTACTGACCGTGTCCACCGTGACCGGGACCGCCGAGCGCGCCGCCGTGCTGCGTGCCCGCCACCCCCGTGCACTCGCCGAGGCCATGGAGGGCTTCGGGGTGGCCGAGGCCGCCGCCGCGCACGGCGTGCCCGTGCTGGAGATCCGCGCGGTGTCCAATCCCGTCGGCCCGCGCGACCGCGCCGCCTGGCGCATCGGCGACGCCCTCGCCGCGCTGACCGGTGCCTTCGGGAAGCTGGCGCCCGTCCTTGGGAGTTGGAACCCGTATGACCAGTGAGCAGCCTCTGCAGATCGCGTACTCGCCCTGCCCGAACGACACCTTCGTCTTCGACGCCCTCGCCCACGGCCGCGTGCCCGGGGCGCCCGCGCTCGACGTGACGTTCGCGGACATCGACATCACCAACGGCATGGCCGAGCGCGGCGAGTTCGACGTACTGAAGGTGTCGTACGCCGTGCTGCCGTACGTCCTTCGCGAGTACGCGCTCCTGCCCTGCGGGGGCGCGCTGGGCCGGGGCTGCGGGCCGCTGGTGCTGACCCGGGGGGCGGGGGCCGACCTCAATGGCCGTACCGTCGCGGTGCCGAGCGAGAAGTCGACCGCCTACCTGCTCTTCCGCCTCTGGGCGGCGGACACGGTCCCCGGCGGGGTCGGCGAGATCGTCGTCATGCCCTTCCACGAGATCATGCCGGCCGTGCGGGACGGGAAGGTCGACGCCGGCCTCGTCATCCACGAGGCGCGCTTCACGTACCAGAACTACGGGCTGCACAAGCTCGCGGACATGGGCGAGCACTGGGAGAGCACGACCGGGCTGCCGATCCCGCTGGGTGCGATCATCGCGAAGCGGTCACTGGGCGAGCGGACGCTGACGGCCCTGGCCGACGCGATCCGCACCTCCGTGCGCGCCGCCTGGGACGACCCCGAGGCCTCCCGCCCCTACGTCATGGAGCACGCCCAGGAGATGGACCCGTCCGTCGCCGACCAGCACATCGGCCTGTACGTCAACGAGTTCACCGCCGACCTCGGCGAGAACGGCTATGCCGCGATCCGCGGCCTGCTGACGCGTGCGGCGGCCGAAGGACTCGTACCGGCACTCGAGCCCGACGCCCTGTCCTTCCCCTGAGCAGCGGCCGACGGACGGAGTCCGGCGCAGCCGCCCGCAGCCCGCGCAGCGGCGCAAGGGCCGCAGAAAGAGGTGCCACGTGCGGCGGCCGAGGAGCTTGTACCGCCCCTCGGCCCGGATGCGCTGGAATTCCCGTAAACGGGCGCTTATACGTCGAGTTGGTCGGCGACCGCGCGCAGCAGACCGGCGATCTTCTTGCCCGAGGTCTTCTCGGGGTAGCGGCCCTTCTCGAGCATGGGCGTGATGTTCTCGAGGAGGGTCGTCAAATCCTGCACGATGGAGGCGAGTTCGTCGGGCTTCTTACGGGTCGCGGCCGCGACCGAGGGGGTCGGATCCAGAACGGTGACCGAAAGTGCCTGGTCACCACGCTGTCCGGCGACAACGCCGAACTCCACGCGCTGACCCGGCTTGAGCGCATCCACTCCGGCGGGCAGGACCGAGGAATGGACGAAGACGTCACCGCCGTCGTCACGGGAGAGAAAGCCGAAGCCCTTCTCGCTGTTGAACCACTTGACCTTGCCGGTAGGCACGTCTGTCCTCGTCCTCGTACTCGTCGGAAAACTGCTTCGGAAACTGCTCTTGATAGCAGTGGGGCGGGCCGTCACGGACCCGCCGGTACCAAGGCTAATGCTCTTCAGGCCGGTGACAAGACGTCGCCGGGTTGTTCCTTCGGGCAGGGAACTACCCTGGTCCGGTGCGTGACAAAACCCAAACGAATTCCGCCGAGCCAGGTGACCGACTGATCCGTGCCGGTGTCATCGTGTTCTTCCTCGGTGCGGTGGCCACACTCGTCACAGTGGCTCCGCTGTTCTTCCATGCGAAACCATTTCCGAGCTACATGTTCGGCCTCTGCATGCTCATGGGGATCGGCTTCCTCATGGCGGGTGCCGGACTGCTCCGGTCGATGGCGGCGGGCCGCCGTCAGGCGCGCGCCGGGCGGTAGTCCGCGAGCCAGGCCGGGAACAGCGTGAGGTCGTCGAGGACGACGTCCGCGCCGGCCGCCCTCAACTCGTCGGCGCTGCACGGTCCCGTGGCCACGGCGAGGGCCAGCGCCTCGGCCTTGCGCGCGCCGCGCACGTCGCCGAGGTGGTCGCCGACGTAGACGCTCGCGCCGTGCTCGCGCAGCGCCTCCGCCTTCTGCTCGGCCCACAGGTTGCCGACGACCTCGTCGGGGTGGATGCCGAGGTGCTCCAGGTGCAGCTTGGCGTTCGGCTCGTACTTCGCGGTCACGACGATCGCGCGTCCGCCGGCCGCCTTCACGGCGTCCACGGCCTCACGGGCGCCGGGCATCGCGGGCGTCGCGGCGATGGCGATCGAGGGGTACATCGAGCGGTACAGGTCGGCGATCTCCGCCAGCCGGTCCTCGGGGAACCAGTTGATCAGCTCCTCGGCGAGCGGCGGCCCGAGCCGGGTGACCGCGAGGTCGGCGTCGATGTAGGTCCCCGTCCGCTCCGCCAGCGCCTGGTAGCAGGCGCGGATGCCGGGGCGGGAGTCGATGAGGGTCATGTCGAGGTCGAAGCCGACGGTCAGGGCGGGGGCAGTCGTAGAGGCCATATCGGCCATTGTGCCCAGGCGGCATGACGAAAAGGCGTCCGGCAGGTGTGACCTACATCTTTCCCGCGGGACGTGGATTCCGCCTCTTCGGCCGGACTACAGCCTGCGCTGCGAGCGCCACACCACGTACAGCGCCGACAGCACCGCCGCGCCGCGCACCACCCAGGGCCAGGTTCCGGCGATCGCGTCGTTCATGTGGCCGTGCGCGATGGGGGTGCCCCAGCGGCCGTCGTTCCTGCCCCACAGCCAGACCAGCCCGGCCGCGACCGCGAGGCCCGGCATGCCGACGACCGCCCACTTCGACTCGTTCGGGGTGAGCCGGCGGGAGGCGTAGGCGATGAGCCAACCGAGCAGCAGGGCGAACCAGTTGCCGAGGACCGCGCCGACGACGAGCAGTGCCGCGGCGATCAGCAGCAGCGGGTTGCTCCAGCCGCCGGCCGGGAGCCGGATTCGGCGGCGACGGGCCACGGGGGCCTCGACGACCACGTCCTCCTCCTCGGCCGCCACGGCCTTCCCGGTGGCCGGCGCCTCCTCCGGCTTCTCCGGCTCCTTCGGCGGTGGCGGCCTGAGCAGCTCCGGGATCTCCACGCCGCCGGTGAAGCCGGGCACGCTCTCGCCGAACGGAGTCGTCTCGACCCGCCACCAGTCGGGCTGGATCGCACTGCCGCCGAGCTCCGCGGCGCTCGCCAGGTGGGGCGGCGCGGGGCCGGCGTCGGCGGTGGACGGCCCGGGCTGCGCGGGGCGCGGGCGCGGCACCGCACGGCGCAGGCTCTTCGGCAGCCGCCTGCCGGTGTCCGCCGGTTCGTCGTCCCGCTGCACCGGCAGATGGGCGGGGGCCTGCGCCGGCGCGGCGGACGTGCCTGCCCCGGAGGCCGCACCGCCGGCGGCGGCGACCACCTCGTCGGGGCTGCCGAGCCGGGAGAGGATGCGGCGCACCGCGGCGGGGCTGTCGACGGTCGTCTTCGCCCGCCGCCGGTCGATCTCGTTGCGCAGCTCCGACACCAGCCGCATCCGCGCGGCGGACGGCAGCTGCCGCTGCTGCGCCACGTCTCCGACGCGGCTCAGATACTCGTAGACGACCTTGTCGCTCTCGATCCCCAACGAAGTCCCCTCCGGGGTCGGGCTGTTGAAAACCCCGCGTGACGAAGGTAGCGCAGGGTGGAGCCGACCAGCCCGCACGGGGACGCCGACTGCGGCTCAGGGCAGCCGCTAACGTGGGGCAGATGAGCACCCCGGCCCCGCGTTCCCTCGCAGAGGCACTCCGGCTAAGGGACGACACCTCCCTGGCGGAGCTGCTGCGCAGCCGTCCCGACCTCATCACCCCCGTTCCCACCGATCTCACCCAGCTGGCGACGCGGGCCGGGACGCGGGCCTCGGTGGTGCGGGCCCTGGAGCGGCTGGACCGGTTCGCGCTCCAGACGGCCCAGGCGCTGGCGGTGGCCGCGGACCCGTGCGGGTACGGCGACCTGCTCGGGCTGATGGGCGGCGACGAGGGCGAGGCGGCGGTCGAGGCGGCGCTCCCCCGCGCGCTCGGCACGCTGCGCGAGCAGGCCCTGGTGTGGGGCGGCGACGACCGGCTGCGGCTGGTGCGCACGGCCCGGGAGCTGCTCGCGCCGTCGCCGCAGCACCCGTCGCCGACCGGGCTCGGGCCGACGGTGCAGGAGGCGACGGCGGGCATGTCGCCCGGGCGCATCCAGGAGATCGTCGCCACGGCCGGGCTGCCCTCGACGCACGACTCGGTCTCCGCCGTCACCGCGCTCACCGGCCTGTTCGGCGACCGCGCCCGGATGACGGCACTGCTGGCCGGGGCGTCCGAGGAGTCGCGGGAGGTGCTGGACCGGCTGGTGTGGGGGCCGCCGTACGGCCAGGTCACCGCCGATCCGGCGCCCCGGCTGCGCTGGCTGCTCGACCGCGGGCTGCTGCTGCCGACGGCGCCCGGCACCGTCGTACTGCCGCGCGAGGTGGCCCTGCATCTGCGCGGCGGCCGGGCGCACCGCACCACCAAGCCGCTGCCGCCCGGTCTGGAGGTGACCGGCACGCACCGTCCACAGGTTGTGGACGCGACCGCGGCCGGCCAGGCGTACACGGCGCTGGCGACGGTGGAGGAGCTGCTGAAGGACTGGGACGAGGGCGGGCCGGCGGTGCTGCGGGCCGGCGGCCTGAGCGTGCGCGACCTCAAGCGCACCGCCGTGGCGCTCGACGTCACCGAGCCCGTCGCCGCCTTCTGGGTCGAACTCGCCTACGCGGCAGGGCTGCTGGCCTCCGACGGGGAGGCCGACGAGCGGTACGCGGCCACCCCCTTCTACGACGAGTGGCTGGAACTGCCGGCCGCCGAGCGCTGGGCGCAGTTGGCCGAGGTGTGGCTGACCGCGACCCGGACCGCGGGCGTGGTCGGCGGGCGGGACGCGAAGGACCGCACGTTGTCGGCGCTCGGGCCGGGGCTCGACCGCAGCGCCGCGCCCCAGGTGCGCCACCGGGTGCTGACGCTGCTGGCCGGGCTGCCCGAAGGGGCGTCGCCGTCCGCCGCGTCCCTGCTGGCCCGGCTGCGCTGGGAGCGGCCGCTGCGCGGGGCCCAGCAGGACGACGACCTGCGCGGCCGGCTCGCAAGATGGACGCTCTCGGAGGCGGAGACGCTCGGTGTGACGGGGCGCGGCGCGCTGTCGGAGCACGGGCGCGCCCTGCTGGGGGCGCCCGCGCGCAAGGCCGCCCCGGAGCCGTCCGGCGGCCCCGCCGCGTCGGGCCCCGGCGACAAGCTCCCCGTCCACCACGTGCACGTCACCCTGGAACCGCTCACTCCCGCCGAGCAGGCCACCGCCTCCGCCGCGGCCGCCCGTCTGCTCGCCCCGCTGCTGCCCGAGCCCCTGGACCACGTTCTGCTGCAGGCCGACCTGACGGCGGTGGCGCCCGGCCCGCTGCGGCGCCCGCTGGCCGACATGCTGGGCGTGCTCGCGGACGTGGAGTCGAAGGGTGGGGCGACGGTCTACCGCTTCACGCCGGGTTCCGTGCGCCGGGCCCTGGACGCCGGGCGCGCCGCCTCCGACCTGCACGCCTTCCTGACCGCGCACTCCCGAACGCCCGTACCGCAGCCGCTGGCGTACCTGATCGACGACGTGGCCCGCAGACACGGGCATCTGCGGGTCGGGGCGGCCTCGGCGTACGTGCGCTGCGACGACGACGCGATGCTGAACGAGATCCTCGCCGACAAGCGCGCCGCGGGCCTGCGGCTGCGCCGCCTCGCCCCCACCGTCCTCGCCACCCAGGCCGACCCGGCGACCCTCCTCGACGGGCTGCGCGCGATGGGCTACGCACCGGCCGCCGAGTCGGCGGAGGGCGACGTCCTGATCACCCGCGCCGACGCCCACCGCACCCCGCCCCGCACCGCCCCCGAGCCGGTCCCGGAGGGCCCGCCGACCCCCGACGCCACGCTCCTCGCGGCCGCGATCCGCGCGATCCGGGCCGGCGACCGGGCCTCCACGACCCCGCGCAAGGAGGCACCATCGGCGGGCGGCGACCTCCCGCGCACCAGTTCCGCCGAGACCCTCGCCACCATGCAGGCCGCCGCCCTCACCGGCGTGGCCGTCTGGATCGGCTACGTCAACGCCGAGGGCGCCGCCAGCCAGCGCGTCATCGCCCCCATCCGCGTCGAGGGCGGCTTCGTGACGGCGTACGACCACACCGCGGACGAGGTACGGACGTATCCGCTGCACCGGGTGACGGGCGTCGCGGAGCTCGCGGAGGACTGATCCCGGACCGGTCACGACCCGCGGTGATCACAGGGCCATAGGGCACACTGGACGTTTGGCCTCACCTTTGGCCTGAAGAAGGGGTGCCCCGCGTGAATGGTCCACTCATCGTCCAGTCCGACAAGACGCTGCTGCTCGAGGTCGACCACGAGCAGGCGGGCGAGTGCCGCCGTGCCATCGCGGTCTTCGCGGAGCTGGAGCGGGCGCCCGAGCACATCCACACCTACCGGGTGACGCCGCTGGGACTGTGGAACGCGCGCGCGGCCGGGCACGACGCCGAGCAGGTCGTGGACGCGCTGGTGACCTACAGCCGCTACCCCGTGCCGCACGCCCTGCTGGTCGACATCGCCGACACGATGGACCGCTACGGCCGCCTCACGCTCTCCAAGCACCCCACGCACGGCCTGGTCCTGACCACCACCGACCGGCCGGTGCTGGAGGAGATCCTGCGCTCGAAGCGGGTCGCACCGCTGGTCGGCGCCCGTATCGACCCCGACACCGTCGCCGTGCACCCCTCCGAGCGCGGGCAGATCAAGCAGACGCTGCTCAAGCTGGGCTGGCCCGCCGAGGACCTCGCGGGGTACGTGGACGGCGAGGCGCACCCGATCGAGCTGAACGAGGACGGGTGGGCGCTGCGCCCGTACCAGAAGCAGGCGGTGGAGAACTTCTGGCACGGCGGCTCCGGGGTCGTGGTGCTGCCCTGCGGCGCCGGCAAGACGCTGGTCGGCGCCGGCTCCATGGCGCAGGCCAAGTCGACCACCCTGATCCTCGTCACCAACACCGTCTCCGCCCGGCAGTGGAAGCACGAGCTGGTGAAGCGGACCTCGCTGACCGAGGAGGAGATCGGTGAGTACAGCGGGACGCGCAAGGAGATCCGACCGGTCACCATCGCCACGTACCAGGTGCTGACCACGCGGCGGAAGGGCGTCTACCCGCATCTGGAGCTCTTCGACTCCCGCGACTGGGGCCTCATCGTCTACGACGAGGTGCACCTGCTGCCCGCGCCGGTCTTCAAGTTCACCGCGGACCTCCAGGCCAGGCGCCGGCTGGGGCTGACAGCGACGCTGGTCCGGGAGGACGGGCGGGAGTCCGACGTCTTCTCCCTCATCGGCCCCAAGCGGTTCGACGCGCCGTGGAAGGAGATCGAGGCGCAGGGGTACATCGCGCCCGCCGACTGCGTGGAGGTGCGGGTCAACCTCACCGACTCGGAGCGGCTCGCCTACGCCACCGCCGAGACCGAGGAGAAGTACCGCTACTGCGCGACGACGGAGACCAAGCGCAAGGTGACGGAGGCGATCGTGCGCAAGTTCGCCGGGCAGCAGATCCTCGTCATCGGGCAGTACATCGACCAACTCGACGAGCTGGGCGAGCACTTGAACGCGCCGGTCATCAAGGGCGAGACCTCCAACGCGCAGCGCGAGAAGCTCTTCGACGCGTTCCGGGAGGGCGAGATCAGCGTGCTGGTGGTGTCCAAGGTCGCGAACTTCTCGATCGACCTGCCGGAGGCGACGGTCGCCGTGCAGGTGTCGGGCACCTTCGGCTCACGTCAGGAGGAGGCCCAGCGCCTTGGCCGGGTGCTGCGTCCGAAGGCCGACGGCCATCAGGCCCACTTCTACTCCGTGGTCGCCCGCGACACCCTCGACCAGGACTTCGCCGCCCACCGCCAGCGCTTCCTGGCGGAACAGGGATATGCGTACCGGATCGTGGACGCGGACGAGATCCTGTCGGGCGACGGGCAGGAGGGATAGGGGTCCGCCGTCACTTACGGCGTACGCCCGCTTCCTCGCCGTACTCGCCGAGGACGACGACGTCGAACGCGGCGCCCACGAACACCTTCACCGCACGCAGCGCGTCGCCGAAGCGGTGACGGTGGCTGCCGAGCACGGGTGTTGCGCCGGGCGGACGACCGGGGGCCGGGGTGATGGTTGCTGCACTCATGTCTCCATGGTCCGTCGTGAGGCATAAGGAGAACATCGGCCTCCGGTCCGAACCTGCTTCGCCATGACGTACGACTCCGGGCAGGGCCCTCCCTCCGGGGTACGACAGGGGCGTCCCCTAGGGGGAGGAAAAACCGTTGGCTCCCGCCTGGGCCGCCCGTCTACAATCTCCGCTCTTGCCCGCCTCCCCCGTGGAGCGCTGCCGCCCGGACGGAAACCGGCCGGCCCTCTCAGCCACCTGCTCGTAGGTCTCCGGAGGCATCCCCTTGTCCACGCCCGTCGACGACCCCCTCGAACCACTCTCCCGAGAGCGCTCCCACCTCGCCTCCTCGCGGGCCGCGCTGCGCGCCATGCGCGAGGACGTCGAGTCGCTCGACATCAGCGACGTCACCGCGAACTGGGTCAACGCCGAGGTGCTGGCCCGCCAGATCGACGAGCGCATCAAGGCGCTGGCCGACCTCAGCGACACCCCGCTCTTCTTCGGCCGCCTCGACTACCTGCACGCTCCCGGCGCCGACCAGGCCGAGGGGGCTGACGGCGAGCGCTTCTACATCGGGCGCCGGCACGTGCACGACGACGACGGCGATCCGATGGTCATCGACTGGCGCGCGCCGGTCTCGCAGCCGTTCTACCGGGCGTCCAAGAAGGACCCGCTGGACGTCTCGCTGCGCCGCCGCTTCGGCTACACGCGCGGCGAGATCACGGCCTACGAGGACGAGCACCTCTTGGACCCGGGTGAGGCGGCCCGCACCAGCAAGCTGCTCCAGCAGGAGATCGAGCGCCCACGCGTCGGCCCCATGCGCGACATCGTGGCGACGATCCAGCCCGAGCAGGACGAGATCGTCCGCAGCGGGCTGGGCGGCACGGTGTGCGTGCAGGGCGGCCCCGGCACCGGGAAGACGGCGGTCGGCCTGCACCGGGTCGCCTACCTCCTCTACGCCCACCGGGAGCGGCTCGCCCGCACCGGCACCCTGGTCATCGGCCCGAACCGCTCCTTCCTGCACTACATCGAGCAAGTGCTGCCCGCACTGGGCGAGTTGACCGTGCAGCAGGCCACCGTCGACGACCTGGTGGCGGGCACCGTCCAGGTGCGGGGCACGGACGACGCGCCCGCCGCGATCGTCAAGGGCGACGCGCGGATGGCGGAGGTGCTGCGCAGGGCCGTCCTCTCGCACGTCACCATGCCCACCGAGCCGGTCATGGTGGTGCGCGGCTCACGCCGCTGGCGCGTGCCCGCCTACGAACTGGAGGACATCGTCCGCGAGTTGCTCGACCGCGGCATCCGCTACGGCGCCGCCCGCGAGGCCCTTCCGCAGCGCATCGCGCACGCCGTGCTGGTGCAGATGGAGCGGTCGGGCGAGGCGCCCGACGACCGGGTGCAGGACGCGGTCGCCCGCAACGCCGCGGTGAAGGCGGCCGTCAAGCAGCTCTGGCCGCCGGTCGACCCGGCCAAGCTCGTACTGCGCCTGCTCGGGGACGCGGACTTCCTCGCCGCGCACGCGGACGGCGTGCTCACGGGGGACGAGCAGAAGACGATCCTGTGGGCGAAGCCGGCGCGGTCGGTGAAGACGGCCAGATTCTCGTCCGCGGACGCGGTGCTGATCGACGAGGCGACGGACCTGGTGCAGCGCACCCACTCCCTCGGCCATGTGGTGCTGGACGAGGCGCAGGACCTCTCGCCCATGCAGTACCGCGCGGTCGGCCGCCGCTGCACCACCGGCTCGGCGACCGTCCTGGGCGACCTGGCGCAGGGCACCACGCCCTGGGCGACGCGGAGTTGGGACGAGGCGCTGGCCCACCTCGGCAAGTCGGAGGGCGTGGTCGAGGAGCTGACGGCCGGCTTCCGCGTCCCGACGGACGTCATCGCCTACGCCTCCCGGCTGCTCCCGCACATCGCCCCCGGCCTGACCCCGGTCGCCTCGGTCCGGGAGAACCCGGGCTTCTTCGACCTCCGCGCGACCACCGGGACCGCCGAAGTGGTCACCGCCTGCGAGGAGTTGCTCCGCAACGAGGGCTCGACGGGCCTGATCGCGGCCGACGCCCGCGTGGCCTCCGTGGCCGAGGCGCTGACGGCGGCCGGCATCCCCTACCTGGCCCCGGGTGAGGAGACGACGGCCGAGACCCGTCTCACCCTGGTCCCGGCGTCGCTGGCCAAGGGCCTGGAGTACGACTACGTGGTCCTCGACGAACCGCAGGCCGTGGTCGACGGCGAGCCCGACGAACGCACGGGCCTGCGGCGCCTGTACGTGGCACTGACCCGGGCGGTGTCGGGGTTGATCGTGACGCATTCAGCACCGTTGCCTGCACAACTGGAGGACTGAGGCCGGTCGCGCAGTTCCCCGCGCCGCTGAAGGGGATCACTCACCGTGCGTCCAGCACGTGCCGCCACTCCAGCACGGCCTCTCGCGACACCGGCCCCTCCCAACCGTCCGGCCGCGCCGCCCCGCCGATGTGGAACGCCTCGACGCCCGCAGCCTTCAGCCGGGGCACGTGCTCCAGACGGAGGCCGCCGCCGACCATGATCTGCGGCTCGTAGCCCGGCTCCCCGCGCCGCGCCGCCTCGGCGAGCAGCACGGGGAGCCCGTCGTCCACGCCCGCGGCCGAACCGGCGGTGAGATACGCGTCCAGGCCCGGCAGCCCGTCGAGCTGCTTGCGCAGCGCGTCCCGGTCCGCGGCGCGGTCGATGGCCCGGTGGAAGGTCCACGGGCAGCCGTCCAGCTCTCCCACGAGGCGCTCCACGGTGGAGAGGTCGACGGCGCCGCCCGCGTCGAGGAATCCGAGCACGAACTCCTGGGCGCCGGCGGCCCGCATCCGCCCGGCGGTCTCCAGCAGCCGCTCGGCGTCCCCCACCGCGAACCCGTCCGCCAACCGCAGCATCACCCGCAGCGAGATGTCGACGGCGGCGCGGATCCGGGCGAAGGTCTCGACCGACGGGGTCAGCCCGTCGGCCGCCATGTCGGTGACCAGCTCGAGGCGGTCCGCGCCTCCGGCCTGGGCGGCGACCGCGTCCTCGACTCCGAGGGCGATCACCTCCAGGACTGCACGCTTGCTCATGGGGCCCCATTCGTCGACTCGGCGGGCGATACAGGTCTAGTCCAATTCACAGCCTAGCCCGTGCCCCCGCCGGTCCACGACGCCCCGGCGTCACCCGAAGATGTTCAGCTCCCCCGCCTCGACGCCCACCAGCTCGAAACCGGCCCCCTTCACCGGCCGCCCCGAGTACAGCCGCACGAGGTCGGCGGCGCGGCCGATGAAACGGGCCGGGGGCCGCGAGGCGGCCAGGTCCCCGAGGCGCTGCGGCTCGTCCACGTCGTCGAGGTCGGCGTGCAGCGGCAGATGCTCCTTCTCCCGCGTGATCCGCACGAGCAGGGTGAGCGCGTCCGGCAGCCCGGGGCCCTCGTACGCCCCCGGCTCCCCGAAGGTGTCGCGTACGTCACCGGCGTGCACCCACTCCCCCAGCGCGACCATGTCCAGCACACCGCCCGCCTTGGCGATCACCGGCCCGGCCTCGGTCATCCCGCGCTCCAGCTCGTCGACGACCTGAGCGTTCGTCCAGCCGGCGCGCTCGGCGATGTCGCGGTCGTTGCACTCGGGCGAGAACACCCCCTCCTCGTACCGGCTCTCCACCACCCGCATCAGCGCGGACGAACAGTGCGCGAGCACATCCCGCACCGACCACCCCGGACACGCGGCGGTCGGCAGCGCGAAGTCGTCGTCCGGCCGCGCCCGCAGCAGCGGCACCAGCGCGTCCCGCTCGGTGATCAGCAGCCGCCCGGGCAGTTCGGGGTCACGTACCTCGGCAGTAGTCATGACCTCCACGCTAGGGGCTCCGCCGGACGAGCGGCACAGGGCCGACGCGCACCGACCCGGCCGATCCCGCGCCGGGCCCCGCAGGGATCGGCGGGAGAATGGGCGCATGGCCGATCTCGAAGCCCTGCGTTTTCGCTGGACCCGTGCGCTGGAAGGAGCCCGTGCCGCCGGTGCCGGTCCCGATCCGGCTCCGTACGCCGACAATCTCCTGGCCCGCTGGCAGGAGCCGCAGCGGCACTACCACACGCTCACGCATCTGACGGCGGTGCTGGAACGCGTGGACGTACTGCAGGAGTACGCGGCCGACCCGGACGTCGTGCGCCTCGCGGCCTGGTTCCACGACGCGGTCTACCTGCCCGACCGCTCCGAGAACGAGGAGCGCTCCGCCCGTCTCGCCGAGCGCGCCCTGCCCGAGGCCGGGGTGCCGGAGCACAAGACCGCCGAAGTGGCCCGTCTGGTCCGTCTCACCGTCACCCACGACCCGTCCGAGGACGACCGGGACGGCCAGGTACTGTGCGACGCCGACCTCGCGATCCTCGCCGCGCCCCCGTCGGTGTACGCCGCCTACACGGCCGCCGTCCGCGAGGAGTACCACTTCGTGCCGAACGACGCCTTCCGGACCGGCCGCGCCGCGGTCCTGCGCCAACTCCTCGATCTTCCGCGGCTGTTCAGGACGCCCCACGGACAGGCCGAGTGGGAGGCGACGGCGCGCTACAACATCGGCGCGGAGCTGGAAATCCTGTCGCTTCCCGAGGACCCGGCGCCCTAGTCTGCGGCCTATGCGTGCATGGGGCGGGAACAGGTTGCAGGAGGCAGTAGAGGGCTGCGTCGCGGTGCTGCGGACCGCCGTGGACCGGGACTGGCGGGCGGTGCGGGCCGGCCGGCTGGAGTGGAACTGCCACGAGACGGCGTTCCACATCGCCGAGGACCTCATCGCCTACGCCGCCAACCTGGCCGGACGGGCCCAGGACGCCTACGTCCCCTTCGACATCACGCTCGACGAGGGCACCGACAACACGGGCCTGCTCCACGTGATCGAGACGACGGGCGCCCTGTTCGCCGCCACCATCCGCACGACGCCGCGCGAGGTCCGCGCCTTCCACCCGTACCCGTTCCGCAGCGCGAACCGCGAGGGCTTCGCCGCGATGGGCATCGCCGAGGTCCTCGCCCACACGCACGACATCGCCGAGGGCCTTGGCCTGACCTACGAACCACCCGCCGTCCTGCCCGAGTTCGTCCTCACCCACATCTTCCCGCACGTCCAGCCGGGCCCCGACCACTGGCGCACCTTCCTGTGGGCCACCGGCCGCGGCGACCTGCCCGGCCGCGCCCCGGTCACCGAGTGGCGCTGGCGCAACAACCTGGTCATCCCCGCCGGGCGCCTCACCCTCCAGGGCATCACGCCCGCGTCCGCGCGCGACCTCGTGATGGGCGGCGACGGCGGGTTCGACTGGATCGAGGGCGGCCCGTTCGACGGCACCCGGGAGGCCTCCGGCTTCATGCTGAAGGCGTACGAAGGGGGCCTGCACCAACCGGAGTTCGGCGTCTTCGCACTCGTTCGCCGCGAGGACGGCCGCGCGGTCGGCGGCATGGGCTTCCACGGCCACCCGGACGAGGAGGGCCGGACCGAGATCGGCTACGACCTCGCCGAGCCCGCCCGCGGCAACGGCTACGCGACCGAGGCCCTGCGCGCCCTGTCCGACTGGGCCTTCGCCCGCGACGACGTCCGCACCCTCTTCGCGACGATCGACCGCGCCAACCGCCCTTCCCAGGCGGTCGTCACCCGCGCGGGCTTCCGGCAGGTGAGCGAGGACGAGGAAGGGCTCGCCTACGAACTCCAACCCTAGGGCCGCCCCTTGGGCCGCCGCAGCCCCGCCCCGGTCAGCAACCGCACCACCTCGCGGCTGCTGACCTCCACCGCGCCGGCGCGCACCGCGTCCGCGTACCGGTGGGAGGGGATGTCGTAGTGGTCGCGCTCGAATGCCCGTCTGGGGACGCCCAGCTTCTCGGCGAAGACGTGCAGTTCGTCGTAGGAGAGATCGCTGACCAGGTGGGACCACATCCGGCCGTGGCCCGGCCAGGTGGGCGGGTCGATGTAGACCGTCACGAGGACGCCGCTTCGCCGGTGGCCCCTGCCAGCGAGCCCAGCGCCGCGACCTTCACGCCCGCCTTGTGGCAGACCCAGTGCGGATCGGGACCCAGCTCCGGTTCGACCTCCAAGGCGTGCGGGTCGGCCCCGCCGCAGGCCGGGCACAGCGGCCAGCGGCCGTACGCCTCCAGCAGGGCGTCCTGGACGTCCTGCGCGACGAGGCCCGCCACGTAGTCCGCGCCCTCCGGCCACTGCTCGACCCACCAGCGCCGCTGCGCGACGGACTCCTCGACCATCGACACCACGTCCGAGGCCGTGACGTCACCGGCGGCCAGATCGGCGAGGACGAGGGCGCGTGCGGCATGCAGCGTCTGTTCCAGGGGACTGATGGGGTGCATGTCCCCATTGTGCGCACTCTTGACCGCAGGACCGAGCCGAAAATATCTTTCATACGTGACCCAGAACGTGAAGGAAATTTTCGCATCCGAGGGAGCGGGCACGCCGGGCGCGGCGCGTCCCGCGCCTCCCGCACCGGCCGCGCTCGCCGCGAAGGTGCGCACCCTCGGGCCCTCCATGACCCGCTCCATGCAGCGGGTCGCCGAGGCCGTCGCCGGCGACCCGGCCGGCTGCGCGGCGCTCACGGTCACCGGCCTCGCCGAGCTCACCGGCACCAGCGAGGCGACGGTCGTGCGCACGGCCAGACTGCTCGGCTACCCCGGATACCGCGATCTGCGGCTCGCCCTCGCCGGGCTGGCCGCCCAGCAGCAGTCCGGGCGGGCGCCCGCCATCACCACCGACATAGCGGTCGACGACCCCATAGCCGACGTCGTGGCCAAACTCGCCTACGACGAGCAGCAGACCCTCGCGGACACGGCGGCCGGACTCGACACCGTGCAGCTCGCGGCCGCGGTGAGCGCGGCGGCAGCCGCGCGGCGGATCGACGTCTACGGCGTCGGGGCGTCCGGTCTCGTCGCCCAGGACCTGGTGCAGAAGCTGCTGCGGATCGGGCTGCTGGCCCACGCGCACAGCGACCCGCACCTCGCCGTGACCAACGCGGTGCAGCTGCGCGGCGGCGACGTCGCCATCGCGATCACGCACTCGGGGTCGACCGGGGACGTCATCGAGCCGCTGCGGGTCGCCTTCGAGCACGGCGCGACCACCGTCGCGATCACGGGGCGGCCGGACGGGGCGGTCACTCAGTACGCCGATCACGTGCTGACGACGTCCACCGCCCGTGAGAGCGAGTTGCGCCCAGCGGCGATGTCGTCCCGGACCAGCCAGCTCCTTGTCGTGGACTGCCTGTTCGTGGGAGTGGCGCAGCGGACGTACGACACGGCGGGGCCCGCGCTGGCCGCGTCCTACGAAGCACTGGCACATCGGCACAGGCGCTAGACCGTAGAACCGGAGGCTGTGGATCGTCTGCGGGCCGATGTGGCTGGTCGCGCCGACGCGGCGGCAGCCGCACATCCAAGCAAGCCCCGCGCCCCTCAAAGACCCTCACCGGACCGCACTTCGAAAGAGCCGCGCCCCTATGACCTCCACATCCAGCCCCCGTGAACTCCGAGCCGAGTTGGAAGCCCTGACCACCGAGGCGTTCCGGCCCGAACTCGCCGACATCGATCGGCTGCCCACCCTCGACATCGCCCGCCTCATGAACGGGGAGGACGCCACCGTGCCCACGGCGGTGGCGCGGCGGCTGCCCGAGATCGCCGCCGCCATCGACGCCGTCGCGGAGCGGATGGCGCGCGGGGGGCGGCTGGTCTACGCCGGGGCCGGCACCGCCGGGCGGCTCGGCGTGCTGGACGCCTCCGAGTGCCCGCCGACCTTCAACACCGACCCGGACCAGGTCGTGGGCCTGATCGCGGGCGGGCCCGAGGCGATGGTGACCTCCGTCGAGGGCGCCGAGGACTCCGCGCAGCTCGCCCGGGACGACCTCGACGCACTCGGTCTCCTGGCCGCCGACACCGTGGTCGGCGTCTCCGCCTCCGGCCGCACCCCGTACGCCATCGCCGCCGTCGAACACGCCCGCGCGCTGGGCGCGTTGACCATCGGGCTGTCCTGCAACGCCGGCAGTGCGCTCGCCGCCGCCGCCGAGCACGGTCTGGAGATCGTCGTCGGGCCCGAGCTGCTCACCGGCTCCACCCGCCTGAAGGCGGGCACGGCGCAGAAGCTCGTGCTCAACATGCTCTCGACGATCACGATGATCCGGCTGGGCAAGACGTACGGGAACCTGATGGTCGACGTACGCGCCTCGAACGAGAAGCTGCGCGCCCGCTCCCGCCGTATCGTCGCCCTCGCCACGGGGGCGACGGACGACGAGATCGAGCGGGCCCTCGCCGCCACCGACGGCGAGGTGAAGAACGCGATCCTGGCCCTCCTGGCCGACGTGGACGGCCCGACGGCGGCCCGCCTGCTGGCGGACTCCGACGGCCACCTGCGGGCGGCGCTGGCGGCGGCGTCCGGCTGAAGCGTACGGCTACGGCAGGCGCGCCCTCAGCACGGCAGCCGGCCCTGGCTGTTGGCCTTCCGGACACGCGCCCGCATCACCTCCTCCGGCGACGCCGTTTCGGCCGACTCCGGCGGGCAGTCCCACTCGCGCCCACCGGCGACGGGCCGCAGCTGCACCCGGCCGCCGACATGTCCCATCACCTCCCCGACCCGCCCGTCCCGTACGTCCACGGCATGCGCGCCGACCGGCGGCCGCTCGCCGCGCAGCACGGACGCCAGCCGCTCCGCGGTACGGGTGTTGCAGCGGCCCAGGTCCACGAGGGCGAACGGCTCGTCGCTCGCGCCGGTGACGGGGTCGACGGTGAGGGAGGGCAGGACGACGCCGACACCCACGAGGGCGGCTCGCAGGGTTTCGACGACTTCTTCGGTCGGTCGCACGGTGCTCGTACCTCCACACTGAGTTCACTGTTCGCCACCCAGCGTGTCCGTCACGGCTCTAGCCTGGCCATACGTGCCGTCCAACAACCATGTCTGTCGGACAGGGAGTTGCCCATGCCGGGACCGAAGGACCTCGACCCGTCGTCGTCACCACGAGCCCTGCTGGGCGCGGAGTTGCGCCACGCGCGGGAGAAGTCGGGGCTGAGCCAGGAGGAGCTCGGGGTACGGCTGTTCGTGAGCGGCTCGTTCGTGGGGCAGCTGGAGGCGGGCACGCGGCGGATGCAGCCGGAGTATGCGCGGCTGCTCGATGACGCGCTGAGCACGGAGGATTTCTTTCAGCGGAACTGTGGGGCGGCGGCGAAGTCCCGCTATCCGGAGCATTTCGCCGAGGCGGCGGAGGCGGAGGCCGCTGCCGCACAGGTTCGGGAGTACACGCCGCAGCTGATCCCGGGGTTGCTGCAGACACCTGCGTACGCACGTGCTGTATTCCGGGCCTATCAGCCAACGGCACCGGAGGAGGTGATCGAGGAGCTGGTGGCGGCACGGATGGGACGGGCCCGGCTCCTCGCTGATCCAACAGAGCCGTTGTTGTGGGCCGTGGTTGACGAAGCCGCTGTACGCCGGGTGACGGGTGGGCGGGCGGTGATGGCGGAGGCGCTGCGCCACATCGCGGGGCTGGTGCACCGAAGCCGGGTGATCGCCCAAGTGCTGGCGTTCGAGGCGGGAGCGCATCCGGGCATGGAGGGCGCCATCAAACTGATGGACTTCGAGGACGCACCGCCGTTGGTCTACTTCGAGGGACCCGGCATCGGACGCCTGGAGGACGATCCGGCCACCGTCCGCCGCCATCGGCTGACCTACGACCTCCTCACCGCCAGTGCGCTGTCTCCCGAGAACTCCCTGGCCTTGATTGAGGCCGTGGCGCAGGATTACGCCCATGAGGAGCATCCCTGAAGACACCTGGTACAGGTCCAGCTACAGCGGCGGCAGCGGCGGCAACTGCCTGGAAGTGAGCCACGGCCAACCCACCCTGGTGCCCGTACGGGACTCCAAGACCCCCCACGGCCCGAAACTGACCTTCCGCCCGGAGACCTGGACCGCGTTCGTCGAAGACCTCAAGCACCGCGCACACTGATACCCATGAACCACGCCCAGCTGACCGCCCTGGGCCGTGCCCTCCGTCTCCTCGGGGAGCACGGCGAATCCCTCACCGCCGACACGCCGGACGGCAAGCTGCACGAGGTCAAGGCGGACCTCCGCCGCGCACTGGAGCTGCTGGACGACAGCGTCACCGGCGCCGCGCCCGCGACCCGCTGCCCGGAGCATCCCAACGGGCCGGTGGACGAGAACGCGCACGACCTCTGCCTGCTCTGCGAGACCCGGCGAAGGGCGGCCCGCAGGGCCGAGTACAACGGCGGCCCCCTCCCCTCCAACCCGGGCCGGTCGGCGCCGTCGCGCTACGGCGTCAGCGCCGACCGTCCGCAGCCCCAGCAGCGCTGGCTGCCGGAGCTGTGGAACGGGCAGACGTGGCAGCTGTGCGGCACGCCGAGGCGGGACCGGCGCGAGGCGGAGCTGTACATCACCGCCCAGCGCCGCGGCCCGCGCCCGGCGATGGCGTACCGGCTGGTGCACGAGTTCACCGACTACGAGGTGCTGCGGGTGTGGGGCACACCGGTGAAAGTCGACATCGAGCCGCTGGGCAACCTGTAGCGCCGGTACGTCACTTCAGCAGCGGCAGTTCCGTGAACTCGTGGCCCTCCCACAGCCGCCGCGAGGTCTCCTCCGGGTACGGGACGACCTCCGGTGCCGCGTCGAGCACCTGGACCAGGCGCTTCCGGTCGTCGTAGGCGGGCCAGCCCGGGTCGCCCGTACGGGCGAACGCGCTCCACGAACTCCGGAAACGCGCCGAGAGTTCCCGCGCCTCCGCCGGAACCTCGCTCCCCGCGAACAGCAGCATCCCCAGGTCCGCCTCGAACGTGCCGAAGAGCAGCGGGATGTCGAGGCCGTGGCAGGCGCCGAGACCGCCCGGGGCCGGCCAGGTCAGCTCGTAGACGTGGGCGGGGCCGCCGCCCGCGAGCTGTGCCTCGGCCAGGCGCAGGGACGGGACGTTGAACAGCCAGTCGGTCTGCACCCGTTCGAACAGCTCGCCCGGCGTCGCCTCGGGGAAGGCGGCGCGGTACGCCCGCTCCCCGTCCGGCCCCGGCCCGAACGTCCGCAGCGCCCAGGAGGCCTGCTCCTCCCCGATGGTGCCCAGGAGGCCGCCGATGGCGAGGAACAGCCGGAACTCGTCCCGGTTGTGCCCGACGAGCAGGTCCACGTCCCGTCCCGCGCCCGCGGCCAGCGCCTGCCAGGGGGTGCACGGCAGCACCTCGCCGTCGACCACCGGCGAGAACGGCGTGGAGGTCGGGGCCACCCGGCCCCATCGGTCCCCGTACGACGTCATCCGGGCGCTCAACGCCTCGCTCGCCGCGGTCAGTCGGCGGGGATCGACGGTGGCCAGGTCGGCCGCCGTCGGGCGCAGTCCCGCCTCCTCGGCGATGGCGGAGGCGATGTCGCGGGCCAGCTCGTCGGAGAAGAAGGTGCCGGGCACGCTCTGCGCGACGGCCCGCCGGAAGAGCCCGCGTGCGGCGGGCATGGCCAGCAGCGAGGCCACCGACCCGGCACCGGCCGACTCGCCGAACACGGTGACCTGTCCGGGATCGCCGCCGAACGCCGTGATGTTGTCCCGCACCCATTCCAGCGCGGCCACCTGGTCGAGCAGACCGCGGTTGGCGGGCGCACCGTCGAGCAGTGCGAACCCCTCGATCCCGACGCGGTAGTTGAGCGACACGACGACCAGGTCGCCCTCACGCGCGATGCGTTGGGCGTCGTAACCGGGGCTGCCGGCATGGCCGATCTTGTACGCCCCGCCGTAGATCCACACCATCACCGGGCGGTGCGCGGCCGGATCCGCCTCCGGCGTCCAGACGTTCACGGTCAGCCAGTCGTCGCCGTCGAGCATATCCTGGACCGCCTTGCGGCCCTGGATGCCGGACTCCTGCGGGGGCGGGGGACCGAAGGCGTACGCCTCCCGGGTCCCCTCCCACGCCCGCACGGGCCGCGGTGCGGCGAACCGGGCCTCTGCGACGGGAGGTTGGGCGAACGGTATCCCGCGGAACACCGTCAGCCCGTCCTCGCGCCGCCCACGCACCGCACCGGCGGCGGTGCGCACGACTGTCGTCATCTTCGGCTCCTTGTCGCGTCGGTCTCCTGAGTCGACCTCCGCGACAAGAATGTCAGCCGTGACAAGACGGCCTGGTGTCAGGCGTCAGCTCAGCGACTTGAGCGCCGCCGCGTCGTAGGGCTTCAGCTCCGAGACGCGGCCGTCGAGGACCTTCGCCGCCCACTCGGGGTCCTGGAGCAGGGCGCGCCCGACGGCGACGAAGTCGTACTCCTCGCGCTCCAGCCGGTCCAGCAGGTCGTCGATGCCGCGGACCCCGGAGCCCTCACCGGCGAACGCCCGGATGAAGTCGCCGTCGAGACCGACCGAGCCGACCGTGATGGCGGGCTTGCCCGTCAGCTTCTTGGTCCAGCCGGCCAGGTTGAGGTCCGAGTCGTCGAACTCGGGCAGCCAGTAGCGGCGCGTGGAGGCGTGGAAGGCGTCGACGCCGGCGGCGGCGAGCGGCGCGAGGATGGCCTCCAGCTCCTCCGGGGTCTCGGCGAGCCGGGCGTCGTAGGCCTCCTGCTTCCACTGCGAGTAGCGGAAGAGGACCGGGAACTCGGGCGAGACAGCCTCCCGCACCGCCGCGACGATCTCCTCCGCGAACTTCGTACGGGCCACGCGGTCGCCGCCGTAGCCGTCCGTGCGGCGGTTGGTGCCCGCCCACAGGAACTGGTCGAGGAGGTAGCCGTGGGCGCCGTGCAGCTCCACGCCGTCGAAGCCGATGCGCTCGGCGGCGGCCGCCGCCTCGGCGAACGCGCCGATCACCGCGTCGAGGTCGGCCCGGTCCATCGCCTTGCCGGTGGCCTCGTCGGCGCCGATGCGCAGACCCGAGGGGCCGACGGCGGGCGCGTCCGCGAAGGGCGGCTGGCCCTGCTCGCGGACCATGCCGATGTGCCACAGCTGCGGGACGATCGTGCCGCCCGCCGCGTGCACCGCGTCGGCCACCTTGGCCCATCCCGCCAGCTGCTCCTCGCCGTGGAAGCGCGGGACGCGGTCGCTCTGCCCGGCCGAGTCGTGCCCGACGTAGGTGCCCTCGGTGACGATCAGGCCGACACCCGCGGCGGCACGGCGCGCGTAGTACGACAGCACGTCCTCGCCGGGGACGCCGCCCGGGGAGAACATGCGCGTCATCGGCGCCATCACGATGCGGTTCGGGACGGTCAGGCCGTTGATCGCGGTCGGCCGGGACAGTATCTGGGCCGCACGAGAGGCGTGGGACTCGGTGACGGTCACGTGGGGGCTCCTAGCGAGTGGATCTGTCGGTCAGCGGCTGCGCTGAACCAGCTGGTATGTGCATGCGCATTGTTGCACTGCCTTAAGCAACCGCCTATGCGCCACCGCACATTCCGCACCCCGCCACCTGCGGCTGTGACCCCGGACACAGCGAAGGGCGGCACCCCCTGTCGAAACAGGGGATACCGCCCTCGGCAGGTACCTCGATCAACCGGAACCGGTCGATCAGAAGTCCATGTCACCGCCCGGCATGCCGCCACCGGCGGGCGCGGCGGCCTTCTCCGGCTTGTCGGCGATGACGGCCTCGGTGGTCAGGAAGAGCGCGGCGATGGAGGCGGCGTTCTGCAGAGCAGAGCGGGTCACCTTCGCCGGGTCGATGATGCCTTCCTTGACCAGGTCGACGTACTCGCCGGTCGCGGCGTTCAGGCCGTGCCCCGGGGTCAGGTTGCGCACCTTCTCCACCACGACACCGCCCTCGAGGCCGGCGTTGACGGCGATCTGCTTCAGCGGGGCCTCGAGCGCGATGCGCACGGCGTTGGCGCCGGTCGCCTCGTCACCCTCGAGGTCCAGCTTCTCGAAGACGGTGGACGCCTGGATGAGCGCGACGCCACCACCGGCGACGATGCCCTCCTCGACGGCGGCCTTCGCGTTGCGGACGGCGTCCTCGATGCGGTGCTTGCGCTCCTTGAGCTCCACCTCGGTGGCGGCGCCGGCCTTGATGACCGCGACACCGCCGGCGAGCTTCGCCAGGCGCTCCTGCAGCTTCTCGCGGTCGTAGTCCGAGTCGCTGTTCTCGATCTCGGCGCGGATCTGGTTGACCCGGCCCTGCACCTGGTCCGTGGAACCGGCGCCGTCGACGATGGTGGTCTCGTCCTTGGTGATGACCACCTTGCGGGCGCGGCCCAGCAGGTCGAGGGAGGTGTTCTCGAGCTTGAGACCGACCTCCTCGGAGATGACCTCGCCGCCGGTGAGGATGGCGATGTCGTTCAGCATCGCCTTGCGGCGGTCACCGAAGCCCGGGGCCTTGACGGCGACGGACTTGAAGGTGCCGCGGATCTTGTTGACGACCAGGGTCGACAGGGCCTCGCCCTCGACGTCCTCGGCGATGATCAGCAGCGGCTTGCCCGACTGCATGACCTTCTCCAGGAGCGGGAGCAGGTCCTTGACGGAGCCGATCTTGGAGTTGGCGATGAGGATGTACGGGTCGTCGAGCGACGCCTCCATCCGCTCCATGTCGGTGGCGAAGTACGCCGAGATGTAGCCCTTGTCGAAGCGCATACCCTCGGTGAGCTCGAGCTCCAGACCGAAGGTCTGGGACTCCTCGACGGTGATGACGCCTTCCTTGCCGACCTTGTCCATGGCCTCGGCGATGAGCTCGCCGATCTGGGTGTCGGCGGCGGAGATGGAGGCCGTCGAAGCGATCTGCTCCTTGGTCTCCACGTCCTTGGCCTGCTCGAGCAGGGCACCGGAGACGGCCTCGACGGCCTTCTCGATACCGCGCTTGAGGGCCATCGGGTTGGCGCCGGCGGCTACGTTGCGCAGGCCCTCCTTGACCAGGGCCTGGGCGAGAACGGTCGCGGTGGTCGTACCGTCACCGGCGACGTCGTCCGTCTTCTTGGCGACTTCCTTGACCAGCTCGGCGCCGATCTTCTCGTACGGGTCCTCGAGCTCGATCTCCTTGGCGATGGAGACACCATCGTTGGTGATCGTGGGGGCGCCCCACTTCTTCTCGAGGACGACGTTGCGGCCCTTGGGGCCGAGCGTCACCTTGACGGCGTCCGCGAGCTGGTTCATGCCGCGCTCGAGGCCGCGCCGCGCCTCCTCGTCGAACGCGATGATCTTGGCCATGTGAAGTGGTCCCTCCAGGACTGGGGGTGATTCCTTCGGACCGCGCCCGCGCCCGCGACGGACGGCTCGCCGACCCGTGGGTTCCTTGCCCCACCCGGCCTGCGGGCCTCACCGACCCGGTCCTTCTTTGTCACTCTCACCTTCAGAGTGCTAACGCCAATGATTAGCACTCGACCCATGCGAGTGCAAGCGCCTCCCGGGGACTGGGCCGGCGTCCCAAGGGCCGGGCGGGGCTTCCGGGTGGGCGGACCGCGAGCCTCCGCCGGCCCGGGCCCGGGCATGCCGAAGGGTCCGCACCCAGGGCGCGGACCCTTCGATCAAGAAAAGAAGAACGTCGCTGCGATGTGACCCGGCGCGTGCTTCAGCTGGTCGCCAGTCGGACCATGTCCGCCTGCGGCCCCTTCTGGCCCTGCGAGATCTCGAAATCGACCCGCTGACCCTCTTCCAGGGTGCGGTAACCGTCCATCTGAATCGCGCTGTAGTGGACGAAAACATCCGCACCACCGTCGACCGCGATGAAGCCGTACCCCTTCTCCGCGTTGAACCACTTGACGGTGCCCTGAGCCATGCCTAACTCCCCTATTACTGGCCCTTGCACGGACCCGCACTTCGCGGATCCGGGTCAGACCTCACCCCCCACGGTTGGGGGCGTGCGCCGGAACGCGTCGACCGCGGCTGAATGTATCTGTCCAACTGCCGTCTGCAACAGGTCAATCGGACGAGAATTCCGGGCACGACCGGTCGGGAATTTACTGAGAATTCGCCAGAATTCAGGGCAAGTCGGGCCCCATAAAAGGAGCATAAGACGCAAAAAACCTACACACTTTGGCGACTTCTCGCTGCCCGAGAAGTCAGAAGCCATATGCATCCGGCATGCAGATCCGAGCCGGTTCCCCAACTGTACCGTGCTCAACCATGCAGAATTGCCCCCTCCGCTTCTCTCACGGAGGGGGCAATTCGATGAACTCTTCGTAACCGACCTTACCGACGGTAATAATCGGGGCGCGCGACCTGTTGGTCAGCCTCCGGCGACGGCCGGGATGATCGAGACGCCGGCGCCGTCCGGAGTGGCCGTCTCGAGGCCCTGCTCGAAACGCACGTCGTCGTCGTTCACATAGACATTGACGAAGCGGCGCAGCTTGCCCTGGTCGTCGAGCACACGGGCGGCAATACCCGTGTGGTTCTTCTCCAGATCGGCGATGACCTCGGCGAGAGTGCCGCCTTCGGCGGTCACCTCGGCCTGGCCGCCGGTGTAGGTGCGCAGGATGGTCGGGATACGAACGTTGACGCTCACGTGGAACCTCCGGTCAGGTGTGGCTTTCAAGGGGCGCGGGGCTGCGTTGGATGTGCGGCTACCGCCGCGTGGGCGCGACCAGCCCCCACCGGCCCGCAGACGAGGGACGAGCCGCTTTACGCGAGCCCGGCCTCACGGAACGACTCGAGGCTCGGACGAATGGTCGCGGTCAGCCCCGTACCGGCCACCGCATCCAGCGTCTTCAGCCCGTCCCCGGTGTTGAGAACGACCGTGGTCAGCGCCGGATCCAGCGCCCCGCTCTCGATCAGCTTCTTCGTCACGCCGACGGTCACGCCCCCGGCGGTCTCCGCGAAGATCCCCTCGGTCCGGGCGAGCAGCCGAATCGCGTCGACGACCTGCTCGTCGTTCACGTCCTCCACCGCGCCACCGGTACGCCGCGCGATGTCGAGCACGTACGGACCGTCGGCGGGGTTGCCGATCGCCAGCGACTTGGCGATGGTGTTCGGCTTCTGCGGGCGGACCACGTCGTGCCCCGCCTTGTACGCCGTCGAGACCGGCGAGCAGCCCTCGGCCTGGGCGCCGAAGATCTTGTACGGCTTGTCCTCGACGAGCCCGAGCTTGATCAGCTCCTGCAGACCCTTGTCGATCTTCGTGAGCTGCGAGCCGGAGGCGATCGGGATCACCAGCTGGTCCGGCAGCCGCCAGCCGAGCTGCTCGCAGATCTCGTACGCCAGGGTCTTGGAGCCCTCGGCGTAGTACGGCCGCAGGTTGACGTTGACGAAGCCCCAGCCCTCGCCGACCGGGTCGCCGATCAGCTCGGAGCAGAAGCGGTTCACGTCGTCGTAGTTGCCCTCGATGCCGACGAGCTCGCCGCCGTAGACCGCGGCCATGACGACCTTGCCCTGCTCCAAGTCGTGCGGGATGAAGACGCAGGAGCGGAATCCGGCGCGGGCCGCCGCGGCGCCCACGGCGCCGGCCAGGTTGCCGGTGGAGGAGCAGGACAGGGTGGTGAAGCCGAAGACGCGCGCCGCCTCCAGGGCCTGCGCGACGACGCGGTCCTTGAAGGAGTGCGTCGGGTTGCCTGAGTCGTCCTTGACGTACAGGCCGCCGGTCACGCCCAGCTCGCGGGCGAGGTTGTCGGCCTTGACGAGCTTGGTCCAGCCGGGGTTGATGTTCGGCTTGTCCGCCACGTCCGCCGGGACGGGCAGCAGGGGCGCGTAGCGCCAGATGTTCGCGGGGCCCGCCTCGATGCGCTTGCGGAGCTCCTCGGCGTCGTAGGCCGAGAAGTCGTACGCGATCTCTAGCGGGCCGAAACACTCCTCGCACGCGAAGACCGGTCCGAGGGGCACCCGGTGCCCGCACTCGCGGCAGCTGAGGGCAGCGGCGGGGCCGAGGTCGACGGTCTTGGGGTCGGTGGTGCTTGCAGCAGTCTGCGCAGCCATGGAGGCGAGGCCCTTTCTCCTCATCTTCCTCACGACGCATCTCGCCGTGAGACGGATTTGGCACCTTCCCTAGCCGGGGAGCCTCGCGGAACGATCAGCACTGATCTACGAGTACCGGCTGGAGGGTTGCCGGGGCTTCAACGGGCCGTTTCCCTCTGCCCCTCTGGATGAGCGGTATGCGGTTGTGAACGGCGGTGACCCCGGACATGCGATGGTCATCGGCGTTGTTCAAGACTGTAACCGACGGCCAGGACAGTTGAGAGAGCCGTCCGCAACGCGAGACAACAGTGAGGAGCCGCCGACCGTGCTGGAAGAAGTCGAGCGCTGGCTGCGCACCCGCTCCTGGTCCGTGGCCGACCGCCCGCTCCACGCGATACTGGCCGCCAAGCAGCGCACGGGCCGGTCGGTCTCGGTCGTCCTGCCCGCGCTCAACGAGGAGGAGACGGTCGGCGACATCGTCGCGCTCATCCGTCTCGACCTCATGCGGCAGGTCCCGCTGGTCGACGAGATCGTCGTCGTCGACTCGGGGTCCACCGACCGCACCTCCGAGGTGGCCGCGGCGGCCGGCGCGCGGGTGGTGCACCGGGACGAGATCCTGCCGCGCATCCCGGCCGTACCCGGCAAGGGCGAGGTCCTGTGGCGCTCCCTGCTCGTCACGGCGGGGGACATCGTCTGCTTCGTCGACGCGGACCTGAAGGAGTTCTCCTCCGACTTCGTCTCCGGGATCGTGGGCCCGCTGCTCACCGACCCGGAGGTCGATCTGGTCAAGGGCATGTACGACCGCCCGCTCGCCGGGGCGACGGGCCAGGGCGGCCGGGTCACCGAGCTGATGGCGCGCCCGCTGCTGAACATGCACTGGCCGCAGCTGGCGGGCTTCGTGCAGCCGCTCGGCGGCGAGTACGCGGCCCGCCGCAGCCTGCTGGAGCAGCTGCCCTTCCCGGTCGGCTACGGCGTGGAGCTGGGCATTCTGGTCGACGCCCTGCACCTGGTGGGCCTCGACGCGCTCGCCCAGGTCGACGTCGGGGTGCGCAAGCACCGGCACCAGGACGGGCAGGCACTGGGCCGGATGGCCGCCGCGATCTACCGCACGGCGCAGCTGAGGCTGGCCCGCGGGCATCTGGTGCGGCCGTCGCTGACCCAGTTCGAGCGCGGCGAGGACGGCTTCGAGCCACGGACCTACTCCGTCGACACCGAGGAACGCCCGCCGATGGTGGAGATCGCCGAGTACGCCGAGCGCCGGGTCGCCTGACGCAGCCGGTCACGCGCCGTATACGGTCCACCCACGAGGGGCAAGCAAACGTTTGAGCGTTTACGGGCCTGGCTAGGTTGAGGCTTATGGCTTCCACGCACGGCGCTGCTCATCAGGTGCTGGTCGCGTCCAACCGCGGACCGGTCTCGTACGAGGTTCAGGACGACGGCTCGCTGTCCGCGAAGCGGGGCGGCGGCGGGCTGGTCTCCGGCCTGTCGGCGATCGGTCCCGACGTGGACGCGCTCTGGGTGTGCTCCGCACTGTCCGACGGCGACCGGGAGGCGGTACGGCGCGGGGTCGGCGAGGACGGCGTACGGATGCTGGACATCCCGGCCGGCGTCCACGCGGACGCCTACAACGGCATCGCGAACTCGGTGCTCTGGTTCGTCCACCACCTGCTGTACCAGACCCCGCTGGAGCCGGTCTTCGACGCGGAGTTCCGGCGGCAGTGGGCGTCGTACGAGATCTACAACCGGGCCTTCGCCGAGGCGCTCGCCGAGGAGGCCGCCGAGGGCGCGGCCGTGCTGGTGCAGGACTACCACCTGTGCCTGGTGCCGGGGATGCTGCGAGAGCTGCGCCCGGACCTCAGGATCGGGCACTTCTCGCACACGCCGTGGGCACCGGCGGAGTACTTCCGGCTGCTGCCGGACGACATCGCCGGGCAGGTGCTGCGCGGCATGCTGGGCGCCGACCGCCTCGGCTTCCTCACCCGGCGCTGGGCGGAGGCGTTCACCGCCTGCTGCACGGAGCTGGTGGGCGGACTCGAGGGCACCGAGGTCGGCGTGCACGGGCTCGGCGCGGACGCGGACTTCCTGCGCAAGCGCGCGCACGAGGCCGACGTGGCCGAGCGGATGACCGCGCTGCGGGCAGAGATCGGGGAGGGCCGCAGGACGGTCGTGCGGGTCGACCGCACCGAGCTGTCGAAGAACATCGTGCGCGGGCTGCTGGCGTACCGTCACCTGCTCGACGCCCGCCCCGAGTGGCGCGAGCGGGTCGTGCACGTGGCGTTCGCGTACCCCTCGCGGCAGGACCTCGCCGTGTACCGGGACTACACGGCCGAGGTGGAGCGGGTGGCCGAGGAGATCAACTCCCGGTACGGAACGCCCGGTTGGACCCCTGTCGTGCTGCACGTCAAGGACGACTTCGCGCGCTCGCTGGCCGCCTACCGGCTGGCCGACGTCGCCCTCGTCAACCCGATCCGGGACGGCATGAACCTCGTCGCGAAGGAGATGCCGGTGGTCTCCGACGAGGGCTGCGCGCTGGTTCTCTCGCGGGAGGCGGGCGCCCACGCCGAGCTGGGCGAGGACGCGATCACCGTGAACCCGTACGACGTGGTGGAGACGGCGGACGCGCTGCACGAGGCGCTGACCATGCCCGCCGCGGAGCGGGCCGAGCGGACGAAGCGGCTGGCGGCAGCGGCGACCGCGCTGCCGCCCGCGCAGTGGTTCCTGGACCAGCTGAACGCGCTGACGGGTCAGGCGAGTTGAGCCGCGAGCCCGCGTAGCAGCCCTACGACTCCTGCCGGGCCGTCCACCACGATGTCCGCGCGCTCCCGCAGCTCGGTGACCTCGTCGCTGCCGCTGCACACCAGCAGGCCCGGGACGCCGTCGGCGCGGAGCCGGTCGACGGCCGAGAAGGCGGGCAGGTCGCCGAGGTCGTCGCCGGCGTAGAGGACCGCCGAGGCGCCGGTCTCGCGGACGTACTCCAGCAGGGCCACGCCCTTGTCCATGCCCGGCGGGCGCAGCTCCAGGACCAGGCGGCCGGGCTCGACGATCAGGCCGTGGCGCGTGGCGAGGTCGGTGAGGGGTGCGCGCAGCGCCTCGAAGGCGGCCTGCGGGTCGGCGGATCGGCGGGTGTGGACCGCGAGGGCGCGGCCCTTCTCCTCGATCCAGGTGCCCTGCCACGCGCCCTCGCGGTCCAGGACCCCGGGCAGTTCGGCCCGGAGGGCGGCGACGCCGGGGTGCGGTGCCGGGGCGCTGACCTCGCCGCTGACGGCGTCCCAGCGCTCGGCGCCGTAGTGGCCCAGGACGATCAGGTGCTCCAGGCCGGGGACGCCCGCGAAGCCGCCGTGCCGGACGGCGACGCCGGCCGGGCGGCCGGTGACGACCGCCACGGAGGCGACCTTCGGGGCGAGGGCGGCCAGTGCCGGCACCGCCTCCGGGTGCGCGCGAGCCTGTTCGGGGTCCGCCACGATCGGGGCGAGGGTGCCGTCGAAGTCGAGTCCGACCACCGTCTTGCCGGGACCGGCGAGGATCGCTGCGAGTCCGTCGCGGCCCGCCCTGGTGGCGGGCGTCGGCAGGGGGTCCATGGAGTGCGTCGAGTCCGTATCCGTATGGGTGCCCATACGGCGACCTTAGCCGGGGGTGTCCCCCTCAGCGTTCCGCCCGTCTTTGTTCCCTCACCCGCCGCAGCCTGTTCACCGTCACCGGATCGTGGGCGAGTGCCCTCCTGTCGTCCAGGAGGGCGTTCAGCAGCTGGTAGTAGCGGACAGGGGCCAGGCCCAGCTCCTCGCGGATGGCCCGCTCCTTCGCGCCCGGCCCCGGGAAGCCTCTGCGCTCCAGGGCGAGGACGGCCCGTTCGCGGTCGTCCAGCTGCTCCTCATCCATGCCCTGCACCGTAGCCCCCGGCACTGACAGCGCCTACTGCGCGCTCTCCGCCATGGAGGCCGTCGACTGCAGCTGGGTGAGGGTGGCCTCGGGGCTGCCGCCCGGGGCGACCGCCTTGCCTATGTTCTTCTTCACGGCCGCGGCGACCTGCGCCCAGGAGGTGTTGCCGACCGGGTACAGCTCGGACAGCGGAAGCTGGTCGAGGAACGGCTTGAGGTCGGCGTCCTGCTTGTCCGAGCTCATCACCTCGGAGGCGGAGGTGGTGACCGGCAGCAGGTCGTACTCGCGGGAGAAGGCGAGCACGTTCTTGGTGCTGTAGACGAAGTCGAGGAAGTCGCCGACCTGCCGGGCGTGGCCGTTCTTCTTGAAGGCCATCATCGTCCGCGACACCCATCGCGTTCTTGCTCTCGCCGTCGCTGCCGGGCATCGGCACCATGCCGAACTTCACGCCCTTCTTCGCGGCGATCTTCATCAGCGAGGGGTGGCCGTCGAGCATGCCGACGTCGCCTTCGGCGAAGGCCGCGAAGGCGGCGGCGCGGTTGAGCCTGCCCGGCGCGACGGGTCCGGTCAGGCCCTTGTCGACCAGGTCGTTCTTGAGCCAGTCGAAGGTGTCGACGTTCTGCGTGGAGTCGAGGCCGTAGGTGCCGACGTCGTCGGTGTAGCCACCGCCGCCGCTCAGCAGCCACTGCATCGTCTCGGCCTGCGCCTCCTCGGGGCCGAGCGGCAGCGCGTACGGGTACTTCACGCCCTGCGCCTTGAGCGCCCTGGCGTCGGAGGCGAGCTCCTTCCAGGTCTTGGGCGGGGTGAGGCCGGCGCGCTTGAAGAGGGTCTTGTTGTAGAAGAGCAGCCGGGTGGAGGCCGCGAACGGCATCCCGTACTGCACGCCCTTGACCTGGCCCGCGGTGGCGAGCTGGGAGGCGAGGTCGGCCTGCGCGGTGATGGAGAGCAGGTCGTCGGCCGTGTAGAGCAGGTCCTTGTCGGCGTAGTCGGCGTACGCGCCGATCTGCGCCATGTCGGGCTCCTTGCCTGCGTCGACCAGCTCCTTGACCTTGCGGTCGACGTCGTTCCAGGAGTAGACGCTGACCTCGACCTTCACGTCGGGGTGCTTGCTCTCGTACTCCTTGACAAGGTTGTCCCAGTACTTCTGGGAGCTGTTGGCCGCGGAGTCGCCGTAGTCCGCGGCGACCAGTCTGAGGGTGACGTCCCCCGACCCGCCGGTGAGGCCGCAGCCGCCGAGGACCGCCGTCATGCCCAGAGCGGACACCGCCGCGATCGTTCCTGTCCTACGCCGCTGCACTGCTTGTGACCCCAACCCTGCTGTGTCGCTGTTCAATATATGGACACGACAGGTCTACACCACGTGAGTGGACTAGACCTCTTGCGGGTCCTGGGGCCACACTGTCCCCCGTGAGACATGTCATCGCCCTCGACGTGGGCGGCACCGGGATGAAGGCCGCACTGGTGGCGGCCGACGGCCAGCTGCTGCACCAGGCCCGCCGGGCGACCGGGCGCGAGCGCGGACCGGACGCGGTCGTCGAGGGCATCCTCGACTTCGCCGCCGAGCTCAGCGCGTACGGCGCCGGCCGCTTCGGCGAGCCCGCGGCCGCGGCCGGCGTCGCCGTCCCCGGCATCGTCGACGCCGACCGGGGCATCGCCTCCTACTCGGCCAACCTCGGCTGGCGCGACGTCCCCCTGCGCGACCGGCTGTCCGCACGTCTCGGTGTCCCGGTCGCGCTCGGCCACGACGTGCGCACCGGCGGCCTCGCTGAGGGCCGCATCGGGGCGGGCAAGGGCGCCGACCGCTTCCTGTTCATCCCCCTGGGCACCGGCATCGCGGGTGCCATCGGGATCGCGGGCCGGGTGGAGGCGGGCGCGCACGGCTTCGCCGGCGAGATCGGCCACATCGTCGTACGGCCGGGGGGCAGCCCCTGTCCGTGCGGGCAGACCGGCTGCCTGGAGCGGTACGCCTCCGCGGCGGCCGTCAGCGAGGCCTGGGCGACGGCCTGCGGCGACCCCGAAGCGGACGCCGCGGACTGCGCGAAGGCCGTCGCGTCCGGTGACCCGAACGCCGTCCGGGTCTGGCAGGACGCGGTCGACGCCCTGGCCGACGGCCTGGTCACCGCCCTCACCCTGCTGGACCCGCGCACCCTCATCATCGGTGGCGGCCTCGCGGAGGCGGGGGAAACCTTGTTCACGCCCCTGCGGGACGCCGTCCGGCAGCGGGTCACCTTCCAAAAACTGCCGTCGATCGTCCCCGCGGCGCTGGGGGACACGGCGGGCTGCCTGGGCGCCGGACTACTGGCCTGGGATCTCCTCGCAACTACTGACGGCACGGAGGTAACGACCTGATGGCAACCCCCCCAGGGGCGCGGGGAACTGCGCGACCAGCCACGACGCACCCGCAGGTGATCATCGGCGCGAACCTCGTACTGCCCACGGGCACCGTCTCCGACAGCCGCCTGACCATCGACGGCACCCACATCACCGCACAGGAAACCCCCGGCGCAAACGTCGTGGACGCTCGCGGCCACTGGATCGTCCCGGGCTTCGTCGACATCCACAACCACGGAGGCGGCGGAGCCGCCTTCTCCGGACCGGCGGACGACGTACTGAGGGCCGTCCACGCGCACCGCGCCCACGGCACCACCACCCTCGTCGCCTCGACCGTCACCGACGACATGGACTTCCTGGTCAAGCAGGCCGGTCTGCTGTCGGAGCTGGCCGAGCAGGGGGAGATCGCCGGGATCCACTTCGAGGGCCCGTTCATCTCGCCGTGCCGCAAGGGCGCGCACTCCGAGGCGCTGCTGCGCGACCCGGACCCGGCGGAGGTGCGCAAGCTGATCGACGCGGCGCGCGGCAGGGCCAGGATGGTCACGCTCGCCACCGAACTGCCGGGCGGCATCGACTCGGTACGGCTGCTGGCCGAGCACGGCGTGATCGCGGCGGTCGGGCACACCGACGCGACGTACGAGCAGACGGTGGAGGCGATCGAGGCCGGTGCCACGGTCGCGACGCACCTGTTCAACGCGATGCCGCAGATCGGCCACCGGGCGCCCGGCCCGATCACGGCCCTGCTGGAGGACGAGCGCGTCACGGTCGAGCTGATCAACGACGGCACACATCTGCACCCCGCCTCCCTCCAGCTGGCGTTCCATCACGCGGGCGCGCAGCGCGTGGCGTTCATCACCGACGCGATGGACGCGGCCGGTGTGGGCGACGGGCGCTATCTGCTCGGCCCGCTGGAGGTCGAGGTCAGCGACGGTGTGGCCCGGCTGGTGGAGGGCGGCTCGATCGCGGGCTCGACGCTCACCATGGACCGGGCGTTCAAGCGGGCGGTGACCGTGGACCGGCTGCCGGTGCAGGACGTGGTCGCGGCGATCTCGGCCAACCCGGCGAAGCTGCTCGGCATGTACGACACCGTCGGCTCGCTGGAGCCCGGAAAGGACGCCGACCTGGTGGTCCTCGACGAGCACTTCGACCTCAAGGGCGTGATGCGCCGGGGTGAATGGGTGGTCGATCCCCAACTGGGGTGATGTGTCCCGCTGTTGAGGGCGGCGGTTGTCCTGGGAGACTGGGACGGCCGCCGTCCGTTTGGCATGATCACCCTTCCGGACGGACAGATCCATCTTCGGGGGGAGGTCGGCACGGGTGATCCTCACGGTCACGTTGAACACCGCTCTCGACATCACGTACCGCGTGCCGGCGCTCAAGCCGCACGCCAGCCACCGGGTCACCGAGGTGATCGAACGGCCCGGCGGCAAGGGCCTGAACGTGGCGCGGGTGCTCGCGGCGCTCGGCCACGAGGTGACGGTCACGGGCTTCACGGGCGGCGCGACGGGCCGCACGGTCCAGGACGGCCTGGCCGCCGTCCCCGGCCTGGTGGACGCGCTCGTCCCGGTCGGGGGCCCGACCCGGCGCACGATCGCGCTGGTGGACGACCGCACCGGCGACACCACGCAACTCAACGAGCCCGGCCCGACCATCACGCCCGCCGAGTGGGCCGCCTTCCAGGATGCCTACGAGGGCCTGCTGGCGACGGCGACCGCGGTGGCACTGTGCGGCAGCCTGCCGCCGGGGGTGCCGGTGGGGGCGTACGCGGCCCTGGTGCGGGCCGCCAAGGCGGCCGCCGTCCCCGTGCTCCTGGACACCAGCGGCGAGCCGCTGCGCCGCGGGGTCGCCGCCCGTCCGGACATCGTGAAGCCGAACGCCGACGAACTGGCCGAACTCACCGGCTCCCACGAGCCCTTGCGCGCCACCCAGGACGCCCGCCGCCGGGGCGCCCGCGCGGTGGTCGCGTCCCTGGGCACGCAAGGCCTGCTGGCGGTGACCCCCGAGGGCCGCTGGCGCGCCACTCCGCCCACCCGCCTCCACGGCAACCCCACCGGAGCCGGCGACTCCGCGGTGGCCGGCCTCCTGTCGGGCCTGGTGGAACAACTCCCTTGGCCGGACCGCCTGTCCCGCGCGGCTGCGCTGTCCGCGGCGACCGTGGCGGCACGGACGGCCGGGGAGTTCGATCCCGCAGCCTACGAGGAGCTACTGCCTCGGATCGACACTCGGGTGGTCATGAGTGCGTCGGCATGACGTTCGCCCGACGTGTTTGGCCGAGAAACTCCCTTCCTTCCCATGTCAGCCGGATGATCAGATGGTCACTCATTCGCTACTCGACCAATAGCGAACGTAAAGATGTAGGGGAACCTCATATGACCATGCTCAAGAAGAGTCTGACGACGGTGGCCGTGGCCGGCGCATTGCTGGGCGGCGTCTTTGCCACACCGGCTGCGGCGGCTGCTCCCAAAACCTGCCCGCATGGGAAGGTCTGCGGATGGTCGGGAACAAACAGGACTGGAACTAGGACTGTGCTGTCTGAAACACCCGGATGCGACATCTTCACCGGTGCCCGGTCCGTCTCGAACCAGACTTCTTATCGCATAGAGTTCTGGCACATCACCCCCGGCACCGGCTGCGGCGTCGGCACCAAGCTGGTCACTCTGAAGCCGGGCACCTACTCGGACAACACCCATGGCACCGTTACGGGGATTGCAGTCTACGGGGGTTAGTGCCGTCCAGCCTGAACCTCACCATGACGGTCCGCCGGTCCGCCGGCGGGCCGTTGCGCTGTTCGCTTTTCTCCGCCGTAATCAGCTCACCCACAGTTGATCGAGGAGAGCGTTGCACTGGTTCCCCTCACCGCAGGAGAGCTCCAGCACATTGGTGCCCTTGGTCAGCGTCACGGGTGCCCAGGTGGACTGCCAGCCCTTCTCCCAGTCACCCTCGGCGGAGTGCGTGAAGTTCTTCATGCCCAGGGGCTGGGTGTTGGGCTTGCTGTTGACAGTAAGCGTCGCGTTGGCGTCCACCCCGGGGATGGCGTAACGCACGTACAGACGGTACGAGCCTGCCTTTGGGATGCCGTTGACGGTCCAGGTGGCCGAGGCGCCGACCGCGTTGAACCCGGTCACGTACACCCCGCCGTCCGCCTTGGCGCCCTTGACGTCCGACGCGGTCGTGGTGCCGCCGTCCAATCGCAGGGCCTTCGCGTCGATCTTCGGCAGATCCGCGACCGGGGCGCTGCTCGCCGACGAGCTCGGCTGCGAGCTCTGCTGCGACGACGGTGAGCTCGAGTTGTCGCCGCCCGCCTTGTCCTTCTGGGAGTCGCCGCCCATCATCGCCACGCCGATGCCGATCACGACCGCGGCGACCACCGCGATCGCGCCGATCAGCAGGCCCTTGGTGTTGGGGCCGCCGCTCCGGCCGCCGCCGGTGTAAGAGGGCTGCACCGGCGCCGTGGGGGCGCCGCCGCCCGGCAGGGTCTCCGGCGCGGCATAGTGGGCGTTCGGCGAGCCGTAGGCGGGCGGCTGCTGCGGGATCTGCCCGTAGGCGGCCGTCTGCTGCGCCGGCTGGCCGTACTGCCGCTGGCCGACCGCGCGCACCCGGTTGACGGAGTTCGGGTAGCCGTAGCCACCGGAGGGCGGCTGGGCTCCGTTGGCCTGCCCGTCGGCGTAGAGGTAGCCGAACGGGTCGTCGTCCTCGGGCGTACTGGCGCCGTTGTTGCCGGACGTCATCCCTTGGTACTCCTCAGCAGGTGCGGGTCGGGTGCGATTGATGCGGTCAGAATGGCGAGCCTACCCGCTCCCGGTGACCCAAACGGGTGACTCGGATCGCATCAACTCACTGACCTGGTGATCAACCCGCGCGTCTGTGCTGTTTGGGACGAGATCGTTTCTCTACGTACATCCGCTCGTCGGCAGACTTCAACACTTCGTCCGCAGTCATTCCACAGTGGGCCCATCCGATGCCGAAACTGGCACCCACGCGCATGGCCCGGCCGTCGACCCGAATCGGCTGGATGATCTCGTTGCGCAGCCGGACCGCCAGGTCCTGCGCGTCGGCCCGCCCGAGCCCGTCGGCCAGCACCACGAACTCGTCACCGCCGAGCCGCGCCACCGTGTCGCCGTCACGCACACCGCGCGACAGCCGACGGGCGACCTCGATGAGCACCGAGTCACCCGCGTTGTGCCCGAACCGGTCGTTGATCGACTTGAAGCCGTCGAGGTCGCAGAAGAGGACCGCGAGCCCCTTGCTGCCGTCGTCGTGGTCGTTCGCCGGCGCGGCGGTGTGCACATGGTGGTCGAAGCCGTCGAACACCTCGACGCCACCGCCCGGCCGGAAGTCGAAGCCGTGGCCGTTCGCGTCGAAGGCCGGGTGGCCGTAGGCCGCGTCCAGGGACTCCAGCGCGCCGGGGTGCGTGGGGCGATGACACAGGCGCGAGGACAGCCGCGAACGCAGTTCGGCGGAGTTCGGCAGGCCCGTGAGCGAGTCGTGCGAGGCGCGGTGGGCGAGCTGGAGCTCGCGGCGCTTGCGCTCCTCGATCTCCTCGACGTGCGTGAGGAGAAAGCGGGGGCCGTCCGCGGCGTCCGCGACGACGCTGTTGCGCAGCGACACCCAGACGTAGGTGCCGTCGCGGCGCCCGAGCCTGAGCTCCGCCCTGCCCCCCTCGGCGGAGGTCCGCAGCAGCGTGCCGATGTCCTCGGGGTGCACCAGGTCGGAGAAGGAGTAGCGGCGCATCGCGGAGGCGGGGCGGCCGAGCAGCCGGCACAGCGCGTCGTTGGTGCGCAGGATCCGGCCGTGCTGGTCGCCGCCCATCTCGGCGATGGCCATGCCGGAGGGGGCGTACTCGAACGCCTGCCGGAAGCTTTCCTCGCTGGCGCGCAGCGCCTGCTGCTCACGTTCGAGCCGGACGAGTGCGCGCTGCATGTTGGCCCGCAGGCGCGCGTTGCTGATCGCGATGGCCGCCTGGAACGCGTACATCTGGAGCGCTTCCCGGCCCCACGCGCCCGGCCTGCGGCCGTTGCGCGGACGGTCCACGGACAGGACGCCGATCAGCTCGCCGCAGGAGGCGCCCGGACCGCCGGGCGTGTACATGGGGGCGAACAGCCGGTCGGAGGGGTGCCACTCGTCCTCGAAGCGGGGCGCGGGCCCGTCGGTGTACCACTGCGGGACGTCGTCGTCGTCGAGGACCCAGCCCTCGGTGTGCGGTATGAAGACCAGGTCGCCCCAGTGCTCGCCCATGCCCAGCCGGCGCTCCCAGGACTCGCGGGAGCCGACACGACCGGTGATGAGCGCCTCCGCCGCCGCGTTGCCCGCGAAGGCGGCGACCACGAGGTCGCTGTCGGGGCGGACGAGGTTGACGCAAGCCAGCTCGTAGCCGAGGCCTTTGACCACGCCTTCCGCGACCGTCTGCAGTGTGTCCGCCAGGCTGCGGGCCGTGTTCATGTCAGCCATGACCTGGTGCAGTTGCCGCAGGGTCGCAAGACGGACGTAGGGCTCCGACTCGGTCTCCATGCTCGCCCTCCCCCCGAGACCTCGCAGTGAATCAAGGGTTCTCATCGGCGTATCGTTCCTGGCAGCTTCCCAGCCACTGAATCACAGCGCGCTGCCCACTCGGTACACAGGGTCAACAATTAGTGGCCCTTGTGACTCAAGTCACAGCCAAAGATGAACAATTGAGTGGTGTTTCTGCGGTTTCCCTGTGCGTTTACCGAACGCAAACTTTGTGACTATGTGGGGATGACGCACAAGAGTACGCGCGCCGTCACAACTCCTTCGCGGACTCGGCCGATGGACCTAGGTCCGTTCTCGGACCGGGGCCCGATGCGGCCCGCGCAGAGCGGAGATTAGCGTTTTCGGCGTGCTGAACACTCCCCTTGCCGCATTCCCGATCACTGCTCAGTCCGCCTCCGGGCATGCTGAGGGGGTGAGCAACGACGACTTCCGCGCGGCGATGTCCCGGCTGGCCGCGGGCGTGGTCCTGGTGACCGCACAGGAGCCGCCGCTGGACCCCGACGACCCGTCGGCGCCGGGCGGCGAGGACGTCGGCATGACGGCGACGGCCTTCATGTCGGTCTCCCTGGACCCACCCCTGGTGATGGTCAGCCTGCGCACGGGCGCCCGCATGGACGACCTGCTCGACGAACAGCCCCTGTGGGGGGTCTCGGTGCTCTCCGAGAGCCAGCGCCACATCGCCGGCCGCTTCGCCATGAAGGGCCGCATCAGCGACCGCCTGCTCTTCGAGGACATCCCCTACGCCCGCGGCGAGGCGACCGGCGCTCCCCTGGTGCGCGGCGCCCTGGCCACCCTGGAGTGCCGCACCGAGCAGCGGGTGGTGGCCGGCGACCACACCCTGGTGATCGGCCGGGTGCTGACGGCATCGGTGCCGAGCGCGGACGGCGGACCGCTGGCCTACTTCCGCGGCCGCTACCGGCAGTTGGGCTGACCGGCGACCCCGCCCGACCTGCAAACTCCGTGGCACGCGCGCGTGGAGGCCGCCTAGGGTGCGCGCATGACCACCATCGGGCCCCGCCTCGAAGAGATCACGCCCCGCAATCTCGAAGCCGCGCTCGGCATCCGCCTCCGTCCCGACCAGGAACACGCGGTCGAGCCGGTGGCGCACTCGCTCGCGGAGGCGTACGTGCGTCCCGCAGGTGTCGCCTGGCCCCGCCTGATCGTCGACGGCGACCGCCCGGTCGGCTTCCTGATGGCATTCCTCGACATCGACTGGCACGGCGACGGCACCGTCCACCGCTCCGGTCTGTGGCGGCTCAACATCGCCGCCGGTGAACAGGGCCGCGGCTACGGCCGGTTCGCCGTCGAGTCCGTCGCAGCCGAGATCCGCCGACGCGGCGGGAAGCAGTGCCACGTCACCTGGCACCCCGGTCCGGACGGCCCCGAGGGCTTCTACCTGGGACTGGGCTTCCGGGTCACCGGGGAACAGAGCGGAGGCCAGACGGTGGGCGTCCTGGAGCTGGATCGCTGAAGCCCGGCTAGACGAGCTCCACGTCCAGCGCGGCGACCCGCTCCGGGTCCGTCACGATCTCGATCACGGCGATCCGGTCCCGTACGAAGGTGAAGGCGAGGGTCCGGTCGAGCCGGTCCTCCAGGAAGATCGCGAGGCCGGTGGCGCCGCCCACCAGCGCGGGACGCGCCACGTACGCGTAGTGCGCGAAGCTCGCCGCGCCCTTGGCCACGCCCTGCGCACCCGAGGTGAGGCCGACGTCGGTGCGCGCGACGACGTCCGGGTCGAGCAGTTCGACCAGCGCCTCGAAGTCGCCCTCCCGCGCCGCCGCCAGGAACGCGTTCACGACCTCCCGCTGCCGCACCAGGTCCCGGTCGGGCACGTCCGCGCCCTGCACCCGGCGCCGCGCCCGGCTGGCCAGCTGCCGCGCCGCCACCGGGCTGCGCCCCACGATGTCCCCGACCTCCTCGTAGGGCACCGCGAACAGGTCGTGCAGGACGAACGCCAGCCGCTCGGCGGGGGACAGCGTCTCCAGCACGACGAGCAGCGCGACGCCCACGGAGTCCGCGAGCAGCGCGTCCTGCTCGGGTCCTGCGACGGAGGCGTCCGCCACGCGCGCGGTGGTCTCCAGCGGCTCCTCCGCGCGGGACTTGCGGGAGCGCAGCATGTCCAGGCAGACCCGGCCGACCGCCGTCGTCAGCCAGCCCCCGAGGTTCTCGACCTGCCGGGTGTCGGAACGGCTCAGCCGGAACCAGGCCTCCTGAACCGCGTCGTCGGCCTCCGCGCCCGACCCGAGCATGCGGTACGCGACGGCGCGCAGATGACTTCGGTGGGATTCGAATCGCCGGGCGAGGAATTCGTTCTCCGCCGTATTACGCGCGCCGTCCCCGCCGGGAATTCCGCCCTCGTTCATCGCCACAGCTCCTCGCCCGCCGCTTCCCCTGCCGATGACTTGACGAACGGGACGACGCGGATGTGACAAAGGACGTACTACGACCGCGAAAAACGTTCTACGAATCCGCGGCGGACGGCTGTTCCCGCCCGCGTGGCCGGTCGCTCAGTGCCAGTCCCGGCCGGACCGCCCCCGCTTCGTGTCGGAACGCTGCTTCTTCTGCCGCAGTCGCCGCTCGTTGATCCCGCGCGGGATCCGGGTCGCCCGGCGCGGCTTGGGCGGCGGTGCCGTGGCCTCGGCGAGCAGCGCCGCGAGACGGACCGCGGCGGTCTCGCGATTGCGCCACTGCGAACGGTGCTCGGAGGCGCGGACGGAGACGACGCCGTCGACGAGCCGGCCGGACAGCCGCTCCAGCGCCCGCCGCTTCCACGTCTCGGGAAGCGCCTCCGTGCTCGCCAGGTCGAAGCGCAGCTCCACCTGCGAGTCACTGGTGTTGACGTGCTGACCGCCGGGCCCCGACGACCGCGAGAAACGCCACATGAGCTCGGCCTCGGGGAGCGAGACGGAGCCGCGGATGACATAGGGACCGGACATGCCCCCATCGTCTCGCGCCTGACCCGCACACGTCACGCGATTATCGTTCACCGCAAGTTCGGTAAAGAAAGTAAAGAGACCCGGAACCTTCCGTACCCCTGCTGGCGTTCATACAGGTAGCTGTAGCTTCGTGCCGTACTGCCCGTACGGCACGCACTGCCGTACACACACGAGGGAAAGGACTCCCAACCATGGCTGTAAGCCTGTCCAAGGGTGGCAACGTCTCGCTCACCAAGGAGGCTCCGGGCCTGACCGCCGTCACCGTGGGGCTCGGCTGGGACGTCCGCACCACCACCGGCACGGACTTCGACCTCGACGCCTCGGCCATCGCGGTCAACACGCAGGGCAAGGTCTACTCGGACGGCCACTTCGTGTTCTTCAACAACAAGCAGACCCCGGACAGCACCATCGTCCACACCGGCGACAACCGCACCGGCGAGGGCGAGGGCGACGACGAGGCGATCAACGTCAACCTGGCCGGCCTCCCGGCCGACATCGACAAGATCGTCTTCCCGGTCTCGATCTACGACGCGGAGAACCGCTCGCAGAACTTCGGCCAGGTCCGCAACGCGTACATCCGCATCGTCAACCAGGCCGGCGGCGCCGAGATCGCGCGCTACGACCTCTCCGAGGACGCGGCGACGGAGACGGCCATGGTCTTCGGCGAGCTGTACCGCAACGGCGCGGAGTGGAAGTTCCGCGCGGTAGGCCAGGGCTACGCCTCGGGCCTGGTGGGCATCGCCCAGGACTTCGGCGTCAGCGTCTGACGGACGCAGTACTGAGCGGAGCCCCCGGCCGTGCGGCCGGGGGCTCCGGCTTTTCAGCCTTTGAGGTGCGGCACGAAGTCCGCCCAGGCGGCGGGGGCGAAGGCGAGGCGGGGGCCGGGGGTGTTCTTGGAGTCGCGGACGTGGACGGTTCGGGGTGCGATGGCTATTTCGACGCAGGAGTTGCCATCGTTGCCGCTGCTGTAGCTGCTCTTGAACCACGCCAGGTCGGGGACGTCCCCGGCAGCGGACTTGCGGATCATGTTTCTCCCAGCAGTTGCTCGACGAAGGCCAACGACTCCCCCGGCGAGAGAGCCTGCGCCCGGATGGTGCCATATCGCAGTTCAAGGATGCGTAGCTGCTTCGGATCCGATGTCGGGCGGCCGTTGAACGCGCCGTTGGAGCGTCCTACGGCTGTACCGTCCGGGAACTTCAGTACCTCAATGCTTCCGTCCAAGCCGGAATGGACCTTGCAGTTCAACGGCATCACCTGAAGCACGACGTTGTGCAGCTGCCCCACCTCCAGGAGATGTTCGAGCTGCCCTCGCCACACCATTGTGCCTCCGAGGGGACGGCGCACAGCAGCCTCTTCCAGCACGAAATGGATGGAAGGGGCCGGGTCGCGTTCGAAGACAGACCGCCGAGCGAGACGAGCAGTAACCATGCGTTCCACGTCGTCCGGCGAGTACGGCGGCTGGGCCGCGGAGATCACGGCTCTGGCATGATCCGGCGTCTGCAACAAGCCGTTGATGCTGCTGCACTCGTAGACACCGATCTCGACCGCCTGCGCCTCCAACTTGGCCAACTCCCGAACCCTCTTGGGATACCGGACCTTCCTCACGTCCTCCTTCATGGCCGCGATGAGCCCGCCCGCGCCCAGCACCTCGTCCGCCCTGTCCAGATACTCGAGCCGGGGGATCCGCTTTCCGCCCTCGACCTTGTAGACAAGGTCCTCGCCGTACCCGACGGCCTCCCCGAACTCGGTGGCCCGCATCCCCACCGCCTCGCGCCGCAGCTTCAGCTGGCGTCCGACCGTCGCGATCACCGCCACGCCCCACTCGTCGTCCGGGTCGACCTCCCAACCCGGCTCGACAGCCTCGCCGTCCACGCTCATCCCGCACCCCTCCGCCGTACGTCCGTACCCGCGACGCCCCTACCCGTACGGCCGTTGCCGACGGCCCGGACAGCAGCGGACAAGCTCCGGACAATCACCGTACGTACCGGAGTCGTCACTGTTCACACTAGGCAGGCGCCGCCACGCTGAGTGATGTGAATCAAGAAACCGCCGTCATCCGGAACTTCACGGTCCAGCTCTCCCCCACACCACGCGGAGCCCGCCTGGCACGACTACTGGCGACGGAACAACTGCGCGCCTGGGGGCTGCCGTTGGACCCGGCGGAGCACATCGTGGCGGAGCTGGCGGCGAACGCGGCGACGCACGGCCGCGTACCGGGACGCGACTTCCGCCTCACGCTCTACGTCGTCGCCGGCACCCTCCGCATCGAGGTCACGGACACCCGGGGTGACCGTCTGCCCCAACCCCAACTCCCGGCGTCCGACACCGAGTCGGGCCGCGGCCTCGTACTCGTGGATGCCCTCGCGGACAAATGGGGCGTGGCGCCGGGCCTGCCCCCACGCAAAACGGTATGGGCGGAAGTAGCCCTCTCACCGGGCCTCAGAAACCCGAGCTCCGGTGCCACGGACGGCCTGGTCCCTGGCTGGAGCGCGAGGTGACACCCACCGCCGTACGCCCTCACCACAGACCTTCCACGTGAACCCCTCTGCCGCCCGGATGCCCTCCTGGCCCACCGCCTCGCGACCCAGCGACCGCCCCCACCTCCGTTTCGCAACCCGGCCCCACCGCCTCCGACAGCCCGCCACCCCCTCCGCAACTGCGATGGCTGCGACCGCGACTTCCGCGCACCCACACCCGGCAGCCATTGCGGCGGCTGCCGACCCGATCTTCCGGAGGGCCGCCTGGCATGAACGTCGCCTTACCGGTACCGGATCATGCGGGGCTTCGTTCAGGCCTTGGAGGACTCCCTCCCCGGCAAGTTCGAAATCACCAAGGAAGGTCTCGTCCATGCCCTCCTGTCGCCTAACGGCCCCCAGGAACTCAGCAGAGCACGCCTCCGGAAGCGCCTTGAGAAGGTGATGCAGGGGGGTGCCCCTATGGTCCCCGGTACGCCACCCGCAAGGACTTCGTCCACGGCGAGGACGTCACCATCGCCGACTGGACCATCTCCACGGCCGACCTGCCGCGCTATCCGGAGTGAATGAGCTCGGGGGCGTCGGCCCGGCGTATACGGTCCCGCCATGTTCCTCGAACGGCTCGCGCCGGCAGACGGCGCCCTCCCCGGTGAACTGCTCACCGAGCTGACCGCCCTCTACGCCTCCAACCGCGAGTTCCACGCCCTGAGCGGGGACTTCCCCGACCCGGACGACATCCGGCCCGAGCAGGTCGCGACCGCGCTGGCCGACGAGTTCGTGAATCCGGACGTCGAGGTGCTGCTCGCCCGCAGCGAAGGGCTGCTGGTCGGGATCGCCGTCACCCTCGCCCACCACCCCGACCCGTCCGACCCGGACCCGTGGATCGGCCTGTTGATGGTGGACGCGAGCCTGCACGGCCAGGGCCACGGCCGCCGCCTCGCCTCGCTGGTCGAGGACCGCTCCCGCGCGGCGGGCCGCGACGCCGTCCGCCTCGCCGTACTCGACAACAACCCCAAGGCCCTCGCCTTCTGGACGGCCCTCGGCTACCAGCCGATCGCCCGCCGCACGGACCTCCGACTGGGCCGCCCCTGCACGGTGCTGCGCAAGGAACTGCGCATCCCGGCCGGGTAGCCGGCGACCGTGCTGGTGTAGACGGTCTTGCCGTTCTCGTAGTCGGTGCTGGACTTCGGCAGGCCCAGGGCTGTGCCAGTGTCAACAGGGTCCGGTCCCGTACAACTCCCCGACCTACGACGGCTCGACGGTCACCGGCATCGGCCGCGACAAGGCCGACCAGATCTGGTACCGGGCGCTGACGACGTGCTTCACCTCGCCAGGGGCGGTACGGCCGGGCCGTCCGTCATGGCGGCCCCCCCACGGACGGTCCGGCTTCCCCTCCCCGTACAGCCAGGTCTTCCAGATCGGGCCGAAGTCCTTGTCCGGTGCCGTCTTCTCGACGTACGCCGTGAACTCGGCGGTGTCGGCGTTGCCGTGGCGGTGGGCGGCGGCCCAGCCCTGGATGATGTCGTAGAAGGTGTCGTCGCCGACCGTCTGCCGGATCTTGTGCAGGACCATCGCGCCGCGGGCGTAGACCGGGTCGTCGGAGATGTGGCCGGCGCCGCTCGGTTTCCCGGGCGGGAAGGCCCACAGGTCCGGGTAGTCGTGCTCGCCGTGGGCGTACAGCGCGTCGAAGGTCTCCTGCGCGCTGTGGCCGCCGTGGTCCTCGTCCCACAGCCACTCCGCGTAGGTCGCGAAGCCCTCGTTGAGCCACATGTCCCGCCAGGTCTTCGGCGTCACGGAGTCGCCGTACCACTGGTGGGCGAGCTCGTGGACCAAGGTCCCGGTGTCCGGGGCGCCGGGGAAGACGGGCCGGGTCTGGGTCTCCAGGGCGTACTCGGCATCCTGCGGGCGGTCGACGATCGCCCCGGTGGAGGAGAAGGGGTACGGCCCGAAGTTGTGCTCCTCCCACTCCATGATCTCGGGGATCTTCGCGAGCACCTTCCGGCTCGCCTTCACCTGGGTCGGGTCCACGGCGACGTAGGCCGGCAGCTTGTCCTTGCCGACGGTGTACCGGCTGATGTCGTAGTGGCCCACGGCGACCGTGGCGACGTAGCTCGCCATCGGCCCGGCGGTGTGCCATCTGAAGGTGGTACCGCCCTTGCCACCCGTCTCGCCGGTCAACTCCCCGTTGGACACGGCCTGGAGGCCCTTCGGCACGGTGACCGCGATGTCGTACGTCGCCTTGTCGGAGGGGTGGTGGTTGCCGGGGAACCAGGTCATGGAGCCGACCGGCTCACCGAGCGCGAGCGCGCCGTCGGCCGTGCGCATCCAGCCCTCGTGGGAGCCGTCGGCGTCGGTGAGGGTCTGCGGGGTGCCGGAGTAGCGCACGGTGACACGGAAGGTCTGGTGGTCGGCGAGGTCGTCGTGCGGGCGGACGGTGAGCTCCTGCCCGGCGCGGTTCCAGCGGGCGGGCCGGCCCTCCACGCTGACGTCGTCGACGTGCAGCCCCTTGAGGTCCAGGTCGAAGGCGGTGAGATCCTTCGTGGCGCGGGCGGTGATCGTCGCGGTGCCGGTGAGGCGGTGGCCGCCGGCGGGGTCGTAGGCGAGTCTCAGGTCGTAGTGGCCGACGTCGTACCCGCCGTTGCCGGCCCTCGGGAAGTACGGGTCGTGCACGCCGGAGCCGCCCGGGGTGCCGTGCACACCGCCGTCGCACGCGGTGAGGGCGAGAGCGAGCAGGACGGCCGGGACAACCGGTACGGATCGGGGCACGGCTGCGATCCTAGGACGGCCCACACGCCCGCCTCGACCGCGCGGGGCCGGCACGACAGCGTCTCGACCGCTCCAGCCCGCATGACACCATCTCGTACGTGCTCGACATCGGCTACGCCCTCTCCAACCGCTTCCCGGACCCCCCACAGACGGACTACCGCCGCGCGGACGTCCACGCCCTGCGGCACGACCTGTTCTGCGGCGACGTGTATCTCGCCGACGCCAAGGCGGACCGGGAACTGTCCACAGCCTGGGGATGGGTGCCGGTGCTCGACTTCGCGTGGGCGCTGTGCGACATCGTGGAGCGGCTCGACCGGGACCCGGCGGGGTCGCGCGCCGCACGTCCCCAGCACGCGGAGCTCGACTTCACCGAGTCGACCGACCGGATGCTCTTCGAGCGGCGCTTCGGGTGGGTGGACGTGGAGGCCGACTGGATGCCGGGCGAGGAGCCCCCGCTGACCTTCTCCCATGCCGAACTCCGGCGCGAGGCACGGGACTTCCTGCACGACCTGATCGCCGACCTGGTGGACATGCACGAGGACCTGGGCGAGAACCCGGCGATCTGGACGCTGCAGGCCCGCTTCCCGCGGGTTCGGTGACGCTCAGAGGAGCCGACCGGGTCCGTCGGTGAACCTCCTCAGCCCTCCACCCGGATCCCCATCTCCCCCGCCAGCACCAACGCCAGATCCATCAGCTGGGCCGGACTGATCACCGCCCCCGCCAGCCGGTCCACGCCCCGCGCGATCCCCAGCTCCACGACACCCCGCAGGTCCACGTCCTTGAGCACCGCCGCGGTGAGGTCGGCCTCCTTCAGGACGCAGTCCACGAACTCCACGCGCTCCAGCGTGGCACCGCCGAAGTCGGGCTCGACCAGGACGCAGTTGTCGAAGACGACGTCCTTCAGCCGGGCCGTGCGCAGGTTCAGATAGTCGATCTTGCCGCCGCGGACGACGACGCGCTCCAGGACGGCGCCGTGCAGCTGCACACCGCCGAGCCGGGCGTCGGTCAGCTCGACGTCGCGCAGGGTGGCCTCGGCGAGATCCGTGCCGACGCCTCTCAGCCCCGTCAGGGCCGAGTCGAGGATGCGGGCCTTCCGCAGCCGCGTCTCGTCCAGCGCGCACCCCGTCAGCGCGCAGTCCATGAAACGGGCGCCCCCGCCGTCCTGCCCGGCGAGGTCCGCCTCGCGGAACTCCAGCCCGTCGTAGTCCCCGTCGGGTTCCAGCTCCGCGCCCCCGAACGGCTCCAGCGGAGGCAGCCGCACCTCCGGCCGCCGCGCCCCCTTCACCGCCGGCCCGCGGGCGCCTCCCCCGCCACTCGCCGCACCCGGACCACCCGCCGCTCTCCTCGCCATGACCTCATCCTGCACCCCGCCACTGACAACCTCGCTGACCAGGAAGAACGCGGCCGTTGTCACATTCCGGGTGCCGAGAACCGTCGTATCCACGAAAGGCGACCGCACAAGGCGCCCCACACAAGGTCCGACATCCGAGGGAGACCCCCACCCATGCACCGCATCACCGTCATCGGCGGCGGTTTCGCCGGACTGACCGCGGCCGTCACCGCTGCCGAGGCGGGCGCCAAAGTGACCGTGTACGAGGCTCATCACACGCTCGGCGGGCGAGCCCGCACGGCCGAGGGCCCGTACCGGACCAACGACGGACCGCACGCCCTCTACAGCGGCGGCCCGCACTGGTCCTGGCTCAGACAGCGCGGCCTGCTGGGCACGCTCGCCCCGATCCCGCCTCTGGAGGCGGCCCGGCTGCGGCTGCGCCACCACGGCGTGCTGCGCCGCACCCCGCCCTTCGCGATGCTCAAACTGCTGCGCCACGGTCTCCAGCAGGCGCCCACCGACGCCGACTTCATGAGCTGGGCCACCCGGATCGCGGGCGAGGAGGGCGCCCGTGCCGCCGCCCACTACTCCGCCGTCGCCCTCTTCCACCACGACCCGGGCGCCCTGTCCGCCGCCTTCGTGCAGGAGCGGCTGCGCCGGGCCACCAAGCTGCCGCCCGAGGCGCACTACCCGCGCGGCGGCTGGGCGAGCGTCATCGACCGGATGGCCGCGCGGGCCTGGAATCTCGGCGTGCGGATGGAGACCCTGTCACGCGTCGACACCCTGCCGGCCGATGTCCCGGTGATTGTCGCCACCTCTCTCGACGCGGCCCGGCGGCTGCTCGGCGACGACTCCCTGACCTGGACCGGCGGCCGTACGGCACTGATCGACCTCGCCGTGCGGACCCGGCGCGGAGACGCCTTCGCCGTGTCCGACCTCGACGCCCCGGGCTGGCTGGAGCGCTTCACCGCGCAGGACCGTTCCCTCGCACCGGCCGGCGAGCAGCTGATCCAGGGGCAGATCCCCATCGCCCCGCACGAGTCGAAGGCCGACGGCGTCGCCCGCGCCGAGGTGCTCCTCGACCTCGCCTTCGAGGGCTGGCGCCGGCGCGTCACCTGGCGGCGCGAGTCCGTCGCGAACGGCCGCACCGGCGCCGTCGACCTGCCCGGCACCAGCTGGCGCGACCGGCCCGCCATCGACCGCGGCGACGGCGTCTACCTCGCCGGCGACCAGGTCGCGGCCCCGGGCGTCCTGTCGGAGGTCTCCTTCAACAGCGCCCTCACCGCGGTCTCCCTGGCCCTCGGCCGGCACTCCCTTGACCTCAAGCAAGCTTGAGGTTGAAGAGTGGGACTCTCACGAACAGTTGGGGGATTCACCATGCACGCCATCCGTCTGCACGCCTTCGGTCCGGCCGGGAACCTGCGCCACGAGGAGGTCGCCGACCCCGTGCCCGGCCCCGGCCAGATCCGTGTCGCCGTCGAGGCGGCAGGGGTGCACCTGCTCGACACCGCCCTGCGCGAGGGCCTGCGGGGACCGCTGCCCGAGCCGCCCCGGCTGCCCACGATCCCGGGCCGCGAGGTCGCCGGCGTGGTCGAGTCGCTCGGCGAGGGCGTCGCCGCGCTGTGGCTCGGCAAGCGCGTCGTGGCCCATCTCGGGTTCGCGCCCGGGGGCTACGCCGAGCTGGCCGTCGTCGACGTCGACCGGGCGCACGAGATACCCGCCAACCTGGACGCCGCCCAGGCGGTCGCCATGATCGGCACGGGCCGTACGGCCATGGGGATCGTGCAGTTCGCCGAGCTGGGCCCGGACTCCGTGGTCGTGATCCCGGCGGCCGCGGGCGGCCTCGGCACGCTGCTCGTGCAGTACGCGAAGAACGCCGGCGCGGTGGTCGTCGGCCTCGCGGGCGGCCCCGAGAAGGTCGCGCGCGCGCAGGCGAACGGCGCCGACCTCGCCGCCGACTACACCGACCCCGCCTGGCCCGACAAGGTCCGCGCCCACCTGGGCGGCCGGCCCGCCACGGTGGTCTTCGACGGCGTCGGCGGCGAGGTCGCCCGCCACGCCACCGGCCTCCTCGGCCCCGGCGGCAGACACCTCGTCTTCGGCTGGTCCTCCGAGGGCATCCGCGACGGCGAGCCCCACCTCGTCGACGGCGTCTCCGAACAGGTCCTCGGCCCCGTGATGATGCGCAAGGCCGGCGGCCCCGACCCCCTGCAGACCCTGGAGCTGCGCGCTCTGGCCGAGGCCGCCGCGGGGCGCCTCCGCCCCGCCGTGCAGCGCTTCCCGCTCTCCGACGCGGCGGCCGCACACAGGGCCCTCGAAACGCGCGCAACGACAGGAAAGGTGGTACTGGAGCCATGACCAGGCACGAAGCCTCCGAGGATGCGATACGTACTGATCCATGGTCTTCTGACCAGATGAGTGTCACCCGGACAGGTGAAGCTCCCGCGGACGCCGACCCCCGCCGCTGGTGGGGTCTGGTGATCATCGCGCTCGCACAGCTGATGGTCGTGCTCGACGCGACGATCGTGAACATCGCCCTCCCCTCCGCCCAACGCGACCTCGGCATGTCCGACGGCAACCGGCAGTGGGTCATCACCGCGTACACGCTGGCCTTCGGCGGACTGCTCCTGCTCGGCGGGCGCATCGCCGACCTGGTGGGCCGCAAACGGACGTTCATCGTCGGCCTGATCGGCTTCGCCGCCGCCTCCGCACTCGGCGGCGCCGCCACCTCCTCGGGCATGCTCTTCGGCGCCCGCGCCCTCCAGGGCGCCTTCGCCGCCGTACTCGCCCCCTCCGCACTGTCCCTGCTGACGACGACCTTCACCGACCCCAAGGAACGCGGCAAGGCGTTCGGCATCTACGGCGCCCTGGCCGGCAGCGGCTCCGCCATCGGCTTCATCGTGGGCGGTCTGCTGACGGAGTATCTGAACTGGCGCTGGTGCCTCTACGTCAACATCCCCATCGCGATCGTCGCCGTCTTCGGCGCCTTCGCCCTGCTCCACGACCGCCCCGGCCGCACGGGCGCCCGCCTCGACGTCCCCGGCGCGCTGCTGGGCTGCGGCGGACTGGTCGCGATCGTCTACGGCTTCAGCGAGGCCCAGTCGCGTGGCTGGACGGACGGGCTCGTGCTCGGGCTGTTCGCGGCAGGCGTCGTACTCCTCGCCACCTTCGTGTGGTGGCAGACCCGGGCGCCCATGCCCCTGCTCCCGCTCCACATCGTCAAGGACCGCAACCGCGCCGGCTGCTTCCTGACCATGGGGCTCGCCACCATCGGCATGTTCGGCCTGTTCCTGTTCATGACCTACTACCTGCAGGTCGTCCTCGACTACTCGCCGGTGAAGACGGGCCTGGCCTTCCTGCCGCTGACCGTCGCCATCATCATCGGCTCCACCCAGATCTCCGCCCGGCTGCTGAACCACGCGCCGCCGCGGACGCTGATGGTCCCGGGCATGATCCTCGCGGCGGGCGGCATGGCCCTCTTCACGCGGATGACGGTCCACTCGTCGTACACCACCGAGATCCTGCCCGCGCTGCTCCTGATGGGCCTGGGCATGGGCCTGACCTTCATGCCGGTCTTCGCCACCGCCACCGCGGGCGTCGCCCCGCAGGACTCCGGCGTGACCTCGGCGACCGTCAACACCGCCCAGCAGGTGGGCGGTTCGATCGGTACGGCGCTGCTGAACACGATCGCCACCAGCAGCAGCGCGGCCTACATCACCGCCCACCTCCACAACCCGGCGCAGAAGGCGCTGATCCTCAAGGAGGGCGTCGTCCACGGCTACACGATCGCCATCTGGTGGGCCGTCGGCATCATGCTCCTGGCCGGCCTGGTGGCGGGCCTGATGGTGACGGCGAAGGCCCCCAAACACGGCGCCCGCGCACAGGACCCGGTACCGGAGCCGGTGCTCTAGGGGGTGTCTGACACCCCGCACGCCCCAGGGAGGGACCCACCGCAGCGTGGACCCCTCCCCTTCGGCGCATGGCCTCAGTGCCGCCCCGCCACCCGGTCCGCGAACCGCGCCAGCCTCGACGACTCGGCGCCGTGCGTGCGCCGTTCGCGCTGGTCCGCCGCCCGGTAGGTGGCGTACATGCCCTGCACGCCGAGCCAGCGCAGCGGCTCCGGCTCCCACTTGCGCACCTTGTGCCCGACCCACGGCAGCGCGGTCAGCTCGGTGCGCCCGCCCTGCCCCGAGTCGAGCTGCACCAGGTCCGTGAGCGTGCGCGCCGCGAGATTCGTCGTGGCCACGCCCGAGCCGACATAGCCGCCGGCCCAGCCGAGCCCGGTCGTCCGGTCCAGCGTCACCGTCGCGCACCAGTCCCGGGGCACCCCGAGCACACCCGACCAGGCGTGCGCGATCCGCACACCGGCGAGGGAGGGGAAGAAGCGCACCAGGATCTCCCGCAGCGCCTCGATCGTCGCCTCCTGCGTGCGCCCGTCGTTGTCGGTCCGCGACCCGAAGCGGTACGGCGCCCCGCGCCCGCCGAGCGCGATCCGCCCGTCGGCGGTGCGCTGCGCGTACATGTACGTGTGCGCCATGTCGCCCAGCGTCTCGCGTCCCTCCCAGCCGACCGACTCCCACTGCTCGTCGGTGAGCGGCTCGGTCGCGATCATCGAGGAGTTCATCGGCAGCCAGGTGCGCCGAAGCCCCTTGAGACCGGCGGTGAACCCCTCCGTGCAGCGCAGCACATAGGGCGCCCGCACCGTCCCGTAGGGCGTCACCGCGTGCTTCGGGCGGATCTCCGTCACCGGCGTCGACTCGTGGATCGTCACCCCGAGGGCCTCGACGGCGGCCGCCAGCCCCTTCACCAGCTTCGCCGGGTGCAGCCGCGCCCCGTGCGGGGTCCAGCTCGCGCCGACCGCGTCCGCGACCCGGATCCGCTCGGCCGCCTCCCCGGCGCCGTAGAGCTCACGGTCCTTCTCGCCGTACGACAGCTCGTGCGCGTGGAAGGTCTTCAGCCGCGCCAACTGGGCCGGTGTGGTGGCGACTTCGAGCACCCCGCCCTTGTGGACGTCCGCCTCGACGCCCTCCTCGGCGGCGACCCGGACGACCTCGTCGACGGTGTCGTTCATCGCCTTCTGCAGCCGTACGGCGGCCTCGTGGCCGTGCAGCCTCGCGTACCGGTCGCGTCCCGCGATCCCGTTGTACAGCCAGCCGCCGTTGCGCCCCGAGGCGCCGTATCCGCAGAACTTCTGCTCAAGGACGGTGACCCGGAGGAAGGGGGCGGCCTTCTTCAGGTAGTACGCCGTCCACAGACCCGTGTACCCGCCGCCCACGATGACGACGTCCGCGGCGGCGTCACCGGCGAGCGGCTCCCGCACCGCCGGGAGCCCGTCGTCCGCGTACCAGAAGGAGATCCCGCCGTTCACCACACTCTTCGCCGAGCTGCTCATGGCCGGAAAGCTAACCCCTCGGAGCAGCCCATGTCTCCTTCGGATTCCATGCTTCTCCACGCCCTCTGACCAGCGGATAGCAGGCGAGCCCGATCAGCACGGAGAGGAAGTGCCCGAAGTCGGTGAAAGTGGGCGTCGCGGCGAGCGGCTCCCCGTACACGACCAGCACGATCGCGAGATACAGATACCGCCAGGGCGCCGCGATCCGGTACGTCAGCACCGCCACCACCCCCGCGAGCGCGTAACTCACCCCGATGTCCAGGGTGTTGACCGCCGAGTAGGGCGCCATCCCGTCCCGCACGGCCTTCAGCAGCGCGCCCTCGCTGATCAGCGTGGCCAGCACATGCGCGGCCACGCACACCATCAGCCAGCGCAGCGTCCCCAGCCAGCGCTCGGCCTGCGCGTGGAAGACGGTGTAGAGGACGGCGTACGGCACCCAGTCACCCCCGTCGATCCACATCGCGCTCTGCACCAGCACCCGCGTGGGATCGTTCGACAGCTCATGGATGTTGGTGGACCGCTGCCGCAGGAAGTCCTGCTCGAACTCCGGCGACATGTGGTGCAGCGCGACCGTGGTGACGAACAGGATGGCCAGCCAGATGTACGTGCCGGGGGCGCTGCGGACGTACGCCCACGCCTTCTCTCCGAGCCCCCGGTCAATTCGCATGAGGCGATTCACCCACGTCAGTATCGTCGCCCGTGTGATCGACATCCCGAGCGAGCTGGCGGCCGCACAGGAGAGGTACAACGGCGAGGCGGGGCGGGCCTTCGTCGCCGGCCTGCCGGACCTCGCGGCGCAGTTCCTCCAGCGGTGGGAACTGCGGCTGGACGGCCGCCCCATGCACGGCATGACCGCCCTCGTCCTGCCGGTGCTCCGCGCCGACGCCACCCCGGCCGTGCTGAAGCTTCAGCTGCTGGACGAGGAGAGCGAGGGCGAGCCCGTCGCCCTGCGCCTGTGGGACGGCGCCGGCGCGGTCCGTCTGCTCGACCACGACAGGGCGACCCACGCCATGCTCCTGGAACGACTCGACCACACCCGCATGCTCTCGCAGCTCCCCGGCACCCGCGAGGCCGTCCTGGTCATCGCCCACCTGCTCGCCCGGCTGACCGCCACCCCGGCCCCGCGGGGCATGCGCCGCCTCGGCGACATCGCGCGGGCCATGCTGGAGCGAACCCCCCGGGCCCTGGAACGCATCCCCGACACCGAGGCCCGCCGCCTGGTCGCGGACTGCGCGGCGGCCGTACGTGAGGTCGTCGACGAGCCCGGCGACCGTCTCCTGCACTGGGACCTGCACGACGAGAACGTCCTCGCCTCGGACCGCGCCCCCTGGCTCGCCATCGACCCCAAACCCCTGGCAGGCGACCCGGGCTTCGAACTGTGGCCGGCGATCGACAACCGCTTCGAGGCCGACGAGATCCGCTGGCGCTTCGACGCCATGACGGACGTCCTCGGCCTGGACCGCGCCCGCGCGCGTGCCTGGACCCTGGGCCGCCTCCTGGAGAACACCCTCTGGGACGTCGAGGACGGCCGCCCGGTCGAGCCCCGCCGGCTGGAGATCGCCCGGCGCCTGCGCGAGGCCGCCAGCTAGCCTCGACGGCATGATCCGCACCGCGGCCCCCGCCGACATTCCCGTCATCCACGCCCTGATCCGCGAACTGGCCGAGTACGAGAAGCTCCCGCACGAGGCGAAGGCCACCGAGGCCCAGCTCCACGAGGCCCTCTTCGGCGAACACCCCGCCGCCTTCGCCCACATCGCGGCCGACGACACCACCGGCGAGGCGGTCGGCTTCGCGCTGTGGTTCCTGAACTTCTCCACCTGGCGCGGCGTCCACGGCATCTACCTCGAGGATCTCTACGTCCGCCCCACCGCGCGCGGCGCCGGCCACGGCAAGGCCCTGCTCACCGAACTGGCCCGCCTCTGCGTCACCCGCGGCTACGAGCGCCTCGAATGGTCCGTCCTGGACTGGAACGCCCCGAGCATCGCCTTCTACGAGTCCCTCGGCGCGCGCCCGCAGGACGGGTGGACGGTGTACCGCCTGACGGACGAACCGCTCGAGGCGCTTGGCCAAGACGTGCGAAAGCCCAGGCAGGATCGCTCCTGACCTGGGCATTTTGCACCCCCTTGCGGGGGAGCCGGGGAGGGTCGTGCGGAGAAGCAGATGAGGCGAACGCTCAGAGGGCCTTGCTGTTGCAGCCCATGTCGGAACCGAGGTGGTGGTCCTGCGCACCCGGGTTGCCCTCACCGTTGAGCGCGTTGCCCAGCACACCGTTCAGGGCGCCCACGCTGCCGAGAACGTCGACGTTCATGTCGTGCGAGCGGCACTCGATGCCCTGCGAGACGTCGAAGCCGCCGTCGTGCGCCCCCGCCTCACCGTGTGCGAAGGCGGGACCGGCACTGAAGGAACCGAGGCTGCCGAGGACGGCGGCCCCCACAAGAGCCACCTTCTGAAGCTTGCGCATTTCTTCTCCATTGAAATCGAGCGGAAGTGATCTGCAGCAGATCGGGTTGGGACGGTGGACAACTACGGACGGGCCGTCAGCCGAGTCGCGGCAGACCCAACTGCCCGACCGGAGGCGCCGCGACCTGTCCGAGTCCGAGCCCCGGCACCTGCGGCGCGCTGGCCGGCGAGATCAGCGGGTTGATGAGCGGGTTCACCTCGGGGTTCACCTGCGGGTTCACCTGGGGCGCGACGTGCGGCGCCGGCTCGGGGTTGAAGACCTGCGGCATCTCGACCTGCGGAGCGACCTTCGGCACGACCTGCGGCGAGGTCTGCGGGGCGACCTGCGGCACGACCTGCGGCACCTGCTGCTGGGGAGCGGCCTGCTGCGGGGCGGCCTGCTGCGGAGCGCTGTACGACGGCTGCCCGGCCTGCGCGGCACCGCCCGACGAGGCGAAGGCGGAGGCCTGACCCATCTGCGACGGAGCCGGAGGAGCCTGCATCGCAGCCGGCTGCGCGTACTGCGGACCGGCCTGCGCACTGCCGGCGGCGGTGGTCGCGGCCGCGGCCTGAGGGGCGCTCTGCTGGGGAGCCGGGTAGTACTGGGGGGCCGGGGGCGCGTAGTACTGAGGAGGCGGCGCCTGGTACTGGGGCGCCGGAGGCGCGTAGTACTGGGGAGCGGGCGCCGGCGCGGCCTGGGGTGCCGGATAGTACGGAGCCGGCGCAGGGGCGGAACCGGGGTAGTACCCGCCCATAGTGTCGGCCTGGCTGACGCCGGCGCCGATGGCGGACAGACCGCCGGCCGCCGCTACGACGAGTGCGGCCTTGTGAAGCTTTCGCATGGAACCCTCGGCCCTTCAATACCAGTGCAGGGAAATCCGTTGTATTAAGTGCAGTCGCGCCGGAGCCGACAGCGGATCCCGATGTCCCTCTCCGGTAGACGCCCAACTGCCCTCTCCCCGCTGGCAACGACCTTTCCGCCGACCCGGTCACGGGGTCGAAAACCCCGTCACCCATTTGGCATTGATCGGATTACCGGACCGATATTCCAGCCTCCTCGGCAAATGGGTGACCACTCCCCGACTCCCGTGACGGGGGCGGAAGTTATGTCGTTGCCACAGGGCCAGAGCAATGGTCCATCCAGCAGTTCCGCACGTTCCATGCACGTCAATGAAGGGCCGAGGGTTCCATGCGCAAGTTCCAGCACGTCGCGCTCGTCGCAGCAGCCGCCGGGGGCCTGTCCGCCATCGGCGTCGTCCCCAGCTTCGCCGACGCCCCCGCCGGGTACACCGCCCCACCGCCCGCCCCCCAGCAGGGCAGTGAGGCCGCGTCGTGGACCAGTTCGCAGGCCACCGCGCACACCACCGGTTCGCCCGCGCCGCAGCGCCAGGCCGCCCCGACGGGTGGTGCCGACGTCAGCCCGCAGCTCAACCCGCAGGTGAACCCGAAGCTCAGCCCCCAGCTCACCCCGCAGCCGGCGGCCCCGGGGCAGTCCGCCCCGGTGGAGCAGAACAACCTCTTCCGCCCGTACCAGGAGTGCAGCCCGCAGAACCTGCTCAACGCGAACCTCCCCGTCGCGCTGCTCGCCGCCGCCGAGACCAAGGGCGTCAACTGCGGCCAGGGCAACAGCCAGGCGAACGCCCTCGCCAAGGCCCACTAGAGCGCCGTACTCCCCGCGGGGCTTCTACGACAAGAACACAAAACACGGCGCGTCGCTGCCCGATTTGCCCATATTTCGCATTAATCTCCGTGACTGTACGAAGTCGATCTACCACAGATCGCACTCACTTCACTCCACCGGAGATGACATGCACAAGCTTCGCAAGGCTGCCGTCCTGGTCGCCGCCATCAGCACCGTCGGGCTCGTCGGTGCCGGCACCGCCCAGGCAGGAGAGGGAGGCCACGGCGGCCAGGGCGGCGACCAGCGCACCAGCGTCCTGCAGAGCTCCAACTGCAAGTCGCACGACCTGAACCTGGACGTCCTCGGCCAGGTCGGCCTGCTCAACGGCCTGCTGGGCAACGCGCTCAACGGCGAGGGCAACCCGGGCGCGCAGGACACGCACATCGGCTCGAGCATGGGCTGCAACAACAGCGCCTTCTAATTCACGCGGGCGGCCGCAGGCGGCCGTGAGCGGGAATCAGGTCCCGGCACCGAGGGCAACTCGGAGCCGGGACCCCTTATTTGTGCGCCGGTCATTCATCGCCATCGACCAAGGCGGTGAGGCTTCCCCGGAATTCGGCGCGCCGCACGGTTTTGCATGGATATTTCGTATTAGCCTCCGTAACTGCACGAAGTCGATCTGTCACAGATCGCATCCACTTCACTCCACCGGAGATGACATGCACAAGCTTCGCAAGGCTGCCGTCCTGGTCGCTGCCATCAGCAGCGTCGGGTTCATGGGTGCCGGCGCCGCCCACGCCGATCAGGGCGGCTGGGGTTCGGGCGAAGACGGGCACCGTGGCACTTCCAGCTTCAGCGTCCTGCAGAGCACCACCTGCCGGTCGCACGACGCCAACGTCGACGTCCTCGGCCAGGTCGGCATTCTCAACGGCCTGGGCGGCAACCTGCTCAACGGCGAGGGCAACGCTGGAGCGCAGCAGACCTCGCTGGGCTCGAGCATGGGCTGCAACAACAGCGTCGGCAAGTAAGGTCGAAACCCTTCCTCGGTGCCCCGGCCGTTCGGCCGGGGCACCGAGGTTTTGGTGTCACCGGAACACCGAAATGCCGGATCGGGAACCGTCCCCGATCCGGCATTCTCGATGGTGCGTCAGGACCCGATGATGCGTCAGAATCCGACGGCGCGTCAGAACTCGATGTGCGGACGCTGGATGTGCGGGCGGTCGACGTGGGGGCGCTTGAAACCCTTGGGCAGGAGCTCGGTGTTGGAGCAGTCCACCACTGGGCCGACCTCCGTGGTCCCCGTGCTCATCGCCTCGTCGTCGGGCAGCACCAGCCGCGGCCGGGCCGCGGTAGAGCACTTCTGGTCCTGCTTGACGATGAACGTGCCGTTCTTGTTCTTGTGGACGACCTCGCTCTTGTGCACGCAGGTCGTCTCCCCCTCGGCGGTGGTCTTGCAGTCGCCGGGCGACTGGGCGGCGTGCGCCTGCGCGCCGCCGACGTAGATCACGGCGAGGCTCCCCAGGAGCCCCGAGACGGTTGCGACGGTCCTTCGACTGAGCATGCTGTGTTCCTTTGCAATTGCCGCAGCCCGGCCGCGCACCCCGAGGGGTTTTCGCGCGTCCGGGCTGCCGGTGCTGTGTGAGGGTGTGCGGCGCTGCCTTACTGGCCGCCGTACGGGGCCGCGTAGCCGTAGCCGGCCTGCGGAGCCGCCTGCGGAGCCTGGGGAGCCGCCTGCGGGACGGCCTGCGGAGCCGCCTGCGGAGCGGCCTGGGGGGCGGCCTGCGGAGCGGCGAAGTAGCCCATCTGCGGCGCGTAGTTGAAACCGTTCATCGGCGCGAAGTACGGAGCCGCCTGCGGAGCGGCCTGCGGACCGTACGGGGCAGCGCTGGTGGCCACGGCGTTGGCCTGCGAGGAGGCCACCGCGGTGACCCCACCGAAGCCGTCGGCGAAGCTGGCGCCGGCGCCGAGAGCGGACAGCCCCGCGACCGCTGCGACTACGACCGCGGCCCGCTGAAACTTGCGCATAGTGAGACCCTTCCCTGACTGGGCGTGAAGCCCTGGTTTGACTACTTAATGTGAGCATATACAGACGAAACGTAGTCATTTGGGATCTTCGGGGCCTTCTATGTGCCGTGTCGGTTTATGGCGATAAACATTTTTTCCATTCATCACCATTAAGAACGGCCGGTCCGGGTCACCCCGAATACCGGCCGTCCGTCACACGAAAAGGGGTCAGCCCAGCAGGCCACCGGGCAATTCGAAACCGTCGTCACTCTTGTCGTCCTTGACGGGCGCCGGAGCGCCGTCGGGAGTACAGGTCACCTCGGGACCGATGCGCGTGGCCCCGTTGTTCACCAGGGGGATGACCGGCAGCTGCATGGGCTGGATCGGCTCGCACGTCGTCGATTTGGGGATGGCGAAGCGCTCGCCCTCGGCCATCTGACCGGTGATCTTCTGCACGCAGGTGACGTTGCCCTGGAGGTCGAGGGTGCAGGTGCCCGGACCCGCGGCGGCATGCGCCTGGGTGACGCCGAGACCGGTCACAGCGAGGCCGCAGATGAGCCCCGAGACGGCCGCGATCTTCTTCCTACTGAACATGTGATCCGTTTCCTTTGTGAGGGACGCCCGTTCGGGGCCGATTCGCTTGAGAAGTGAAGGGCTGACCTGGGGTTGAGCGGCCTCGCACTCCGGGCCGCCACACACGGACGGGCCCCTTCGGGGGGTGACCCCGAGGGGCCCGCGGAAAGCGTCGCGCAGGACTTGGCGGCAGCCGTCAGCCGGTGAAGGCGTTGTTGAACTGGCCGCACGTGGTGTCGAAGGTCTCCGACAGACCCAGCACGCTGACCGGAAGGTCGCCCTCGGCCGCCGTCTGCGGGCTGCACTCCTGGTACGGGCGGTAGTGCTCGGTCGGCTTCGGCGCATCGTCGTAGCCGTAGCCGTGGGCGGAGGCGGTACCGGCGCCGGCACCGATGGCGGACAGACCCCCGGCCGCCACTGCCGCTGCGATCATGGCCTTCTGAAGCTTGCGCATGGAACCCTCGGTCCTTGATTGCCTGTAAGTCGAGGCTGATTGCCTACTGTGACTGGACGAACACTATCAGTTACAAATGGGTATTCCCGCACTGCCGAAAAGCCCGTGTCCGTACGAAGGGCCCGGGGATATGCGCCTTGATTAGCGCTACCTGATGCCCGGCAGACCGATTGGCTCACAACCGCCGATCACTCAATCCACTCAAAAGTGGGAACACATCATGTTCCGGGCATCTACTTTCGCGGTCGCGGCATTCCCTTGATCGGGTCCGCCCCATTCGGGCTCCAACTGCGAACGGAGACGCCCGTGCGAATGACCGACATCCAGCGTTGCGAGGTCCGGCCCGGACGGCTTGTCGAGTGGGCGCTCAGTCCGGAGACGGTCGCGGCTGCGGCGGACCTTCCGGCCGACCCCCGGCCGCCGGCGTACGTCCAGGAAGGACACATCAGGACCGCACGGTCCGTGCGGGAGGACGGCCTGTTCGTGCCGACCTGGCTCGGCACCGCCTTCGACATCCCGGGCACGGTCGACCTCGACGCGCTCGAGGCGGCGCTGCGCGGCTGGACGCTGCGGCACGAGACGCTGCGCAGCGGCTTCCGCTGGGAGGGCGACGAGATGCACCGCTTCACCCTCGAGCCCGAGGCCGTCTCGCTGCACCGCGAGGAGGTCGGCGACTTCCCGGACGCGGACCGGCTCGTCCAGCACCTCCAGGACCGTTTCGACGACGGCGCCAACGCCCTGAGCTGGCCCAACTTCCTCTACGCGGCGGTCATCAGGGACGACTGCACCAGCGTGTACATTGGCTTCGACCACAGCAATGTCGACGCGTACTCCATCCAGCGCATCCCCGCCGAGATCCACGAGCTCTACGCGGCCGCCCTGGAGGGCCGCCCCGTCGAGGGGGCGGCGCCGGTCGGCAGCTACGTCGACTTCTGCGAGATCGAGCGCGCGGACGCGGACCGCATGGACGGCACGCACGCGATCGTCAGCCGCTGGCGGGAGTTCATCCAGCGGTGCGACGGGAAACTGCCCAACTTCCCCGTGGATCTGGGACTTGAGCCCGGCGGCACGCTGCCCACGCAGAAGCTCATGCGGGAGATGCTCGTCGACGCGGACGCCGCCGCCGCGTTCGAGGCGTACTGCCGGCCCTTCGGCGGCAGCCTTGTCGGCATCCTCGCCGCCACGAGCCTCATCGTCCACGAGATCGGCGGTCAGCCCGTCTACCGCGCCGTCGTGCCGTTCCACACGCGGGTGAAGTCCAAGTGGAGCAACTCCGTGGGCTGGTACGTCGGCGGAGCGCCCATCGAGGTCGCCGTGGACGAGGCACCCAACTTCCTCACCGCGCTCAAGGCGGTGCGCACCCAGCTGCAGGGCAACCGGTCGCTGGCGCGCATGCCCCTGGCCCGGGTGCTGCGCCTGCTCGGCGCGGACTTCCGGCCGACCTCGCCCGACCTGTACTCGATCGTCTCGTTCGTCGACGCGCGGGGCATCCCCGGGTCGGAGCGCTGGGACGAGCTGGCGGCCTACGGGCTCGTCAGGGTGTCGTACGGCGACCAGGTGTGCGTCTGGCTGAACCGGCTGCACGAGGGCCTGTGGTTCACCTGCCGCTACCCCGACACCGACGCCGCGTACAAGAACATGCGGCTGTACGTCGAGCGGCTGCGGGACGTCATCGTCACCGTGGCCCGCGAGCAGCGGGCCGGCGAGCTCGCGCCGCAGGATCTCGCGGGATGACCGCGACGCACAGCAGGCTCGCTCCCGTGAGGGGGCGAGCCTGCCGTCGGCCGAGCCCCCTGTCGGATTCGAACCGACGACCTTCGCTTTACAAGAGCGGCGCTCTGACCAGCTGAGCTAAGGAGGCCTGCACGTCTGCTTCGCGTACGTGCCCGTGCAGTGTACCCAGGTCCCACAGGCCCCCTGTCGAAAATTTCCGCGAAGTTCACCGCCCCTCAGGTACTGACAGATCAGGCGAACGCCAGGTACCGTCCTGAGCCAGTTCACTCTCGTGGACTACACCACCACCTTCCTACAACGGATCGTCCGGCACGTTCCTGCCGGTAGAAGGGGGCCCTTCACCATGGCCACTGTTTCGTTCGACAAGGCGACCCGGATCTACCCGGGCACCGAGAAGCCCGCCGTCGACGGTCTGGAGATCGAAGTCGGGGACGGCGAATTCCTCGTCCTCGTCGGTCCGTCCGGCTGCGGCAAGTCCACCTCGCTCCGGATGCTCGCGGGGCTCGAGGACGTCAACGCCGGCGCCATCCGCATCGGTGAGCGCGACGTGACCCACCTGCCGCCGAAGGACCGGGACATCGCCATGGTGTTCCAGAACTACGCGCTGTACCCGCACATGACCGTCGCCGACAACATGGGCTTCGCGCTCAAGATCGCCGGCGTCAACAAGGCGGACATCCGCAAGAAGGTCGAAGAGGCCGCGAAGATCCTCGACCTGAGCGAGTACCTGGACCGCAAGCCGAAGGCGCTCTCCGGCGGTCAGCGTCAGCGCGTCGCCATGGGCCGCGCCATCGTGCGTGAGCCGCAGGTCTTCCTCATGGACGAGCCGCTGTCCAACCTGGACGCCAAGCTCCGCGTCTCCACCCGTACGCAGATCGCGTCGCTCCAGCGCCGTCTCGGCATCACCACCGTCTACGTCACCCACGACCAGGTCGAGGCCATGACGATGGGCGACCGCGTGGCCGTGCTCAAGGACGGGCTGCTCCAGCAGGTCGACTCGCCGCGCAACATGTACGACCGCCCCGCCAACCTCTTCGTCGCCGGCTTCATCGGCTCCCCCGCCATGAACCTGGTCGAGGTGCCGATCACCGACGGCGGTGTGAAGTTCGGCAACAGCGTCGTCCCGGTCAACCGTGACGCCCTGAAGGCCGCCGCCGACAAGGGCGACCGCACGGTCACCGTCGGCGTCCGCCCCGAGCACTTCGACATCGTCGAGGAGAACGGCGCCGCCGCGTCCTCCCTGACGAAGGACACCGAGGACGCCCCGGCCGGTCTCGCGGTCTCCGTCAACGTCGTCGAGGAGCTCGGCGCCGACGGATACGTGTACGGCGCCGCCCAGGTCGATGGCGAGAGCAAGGACCTCGTCGTCCGCGTCGAGGGCCGCCGGGTGCCGGAGAAGGGCGCCACGCTGCACGTGGTGCCGCGGCCGGGCGAGACCCACGTGTTCTCGACCTCCACGGGCGAGCGCCTCTCCGACTGAGGCGACAGGGCCGAACGGCAACCGCCGAAGCGCCCATCCCGGAAAATTCACCCAGGTTGACGAAGAGGGCCCCGCAAACAGCTGCGGGGCCCTTCTTCTTGTCGACAAATACCCCGGCAGACCGGTCATTTCGAGCAGTGCGCGTCAACCTCGTACCCCCTCCGAGGCGGTTCTTCATCCCCCGAACCGGTGACTAAATGTCGCCAAATCATCACCTGGCGCTACTCTCACTCGCGTGAAGCACTCCACTAACCGACAGACGCGATGCGGCCGGGGCCCCGCCCGCCGTATCGGCCGCACGCTCGCCCTCGTCCTGCCCGTCGTCCTGGTGCTTTCCGGGACCCTCGCGGTCACCCGAGTCAACTGGACGGGAAGCCAGTCCAACTCGGTCCTCACCGCCTCGGACGCGACCGACATCACCAAGGACGCCAAGGCGACCCACCGCGCCCCGCAGGACGTGCTGCGCGACAAGCTCCTGGCGGAGCTCCAGGAGGACGATCCGGGCGTGGTGCTCACGCACCTCCAGCAGGCCGTGGCGGAGCGCCCGTCGCTCGCCCGGCACTGCGCGTCCATCGCCCGCGCCGTGGGCCGCGCCGCGGTCCGCGTCTACGGCCCCACGCGCGCCCAGTCCTACGCCCGCCCCGTCTGCGACACCTCGTTCGCCTCCGGCGTCGCGGCCGCACACGTCTGACCCCGTCCCTCCTCCCCCGTGGCCGGTTCGGAGGAGGGTAACGGCTGATTAAGGAAGGGCTTCCGGCTCCGGACGTGGGCGGGACGCGCCGTACAGTTCGGTCATGACCGATCCGAACGCCGCCTCCCGCCCCGTTCAAGCCGTCGTCCTGGCCGGTGGCCAGGGCACCCGGCTGCGCCCCTACACCGACGACCGGCCCAAGCCGATGGTCGAGATACCCGGTACCGGGACTCCGATCATCGGCCACCAGCTTGCCTGGCTGGCCGAAGAGGGCGTGACCGACGTGGTGATCAGCTGCGGCCATCTCGCCGAGGTGCTGCAGGACTGGCTGGACTCCGCCGACCTGCCGGTGAAGGTGACGACGGTCGTGGAGACGGAGCCCCTCGGGCGCGGTGGCGGGCTGAAGTACGCCGCCGCCCACCTCCCGCACCCGGACCGGCCCTGGTACGCCACCAACGGCGACATCTGGACCCGCTTCTCGCTGCGCGACATGGCGGACTTCCACACCGAGCGCGACGCGACGGCCACACTCGCCCTGGCCCGCCCGCGCCTGCCCTGGGGCGCCGTGCAGACGGACGGCTTCGGGCACATCACGGACTTCATCGAGGCGCCGCCGTCGACGTTCGAGATCAACGCCGGTGTGTACGTCTTCTCGCCCGAGTTCGCCGGGCTGCTCCCTGAGCGGGGCGATCACGAGCGGACCACGTTCCCGCATCTGGCGCGTGAGAACCGGCTGGCCGGCTTCCCGATCCCGCAGGGCGCGTACTGGCGCGCCATCGATACGGCGAAGGATCTGACCGAGGCGGCGAAGGAGCTGGCCGCGCTGGGTCGCTGACAGTTCGCGGGGGTGTTGTTCTTCGGCTGCCGGTCGGGGGCGGCTGGTCGCGCAGTTCCCCGTGCCCCTCAGCGGCGCTGCAGGACCGTGAGCTGCGAAAGGGGCCCCGCACCGTGTGCGGGGCCCCTTCGTATGGACCCGGTGAGTCAGCCGGTGGGGGTGCCCAGGATGCCGCCCACCGGCTCGGCTACCCCAACAGGCCGCCCACCAGGCCCGGCTCGCCGGAGGAGGAGCCTCCGGAGCCGGTGCCGCCGGTCGAGCCGGTACCGCCCGCGCCGCCACCGGAGGTGGGACCGGCGCTGGTGCTGGGGGCGCCTCCGCTCGGCGAGGACTGCTGCGGCGGGGCCTGGCCCGCCGTGCTCTGGCTCTGGCTCTGGCTGGGCCTGCCACCGGTCGCCGTGGCGCCCGGCGTGGCCGCCGCGCCCGACGGGGTGGAGCCGGCGGTGGCGCCCTGCGTGGGCGAGTTCGAGGCCGACGGCGAGTGGCTGTGCCGTGCGCCCGGCGTGTGCGGGAGCGGCGAGCCCGGCAGCTCGTTGCGCGGGGCCTCGCCGGGGCCCGGGACGGTCACGCGGTCGGCGTCACGGACAGCACCGCCGAGCAGCGAGCCGACGAGCAGCGTGACGCCGGTCGCGACCGCCGTGACGAGGGCGCCGCGGCGCAGGACGTAGCGGCGCAGCTCCCAGATGTCGGAGCCCGGGCCGAGGCGCCGCCAGGCGTTGCCCGCGAGGCGGCCGTCGACGGAGTAGACGGGGGCGCCGGCGATGATCAGCGGGGACCAGGCGGCGAGGTAGATGATGTCGGGGGCGTCGTAGGCGGGGACGGTCTTCCAGCTGACCGTGACGATCAGCGCGGCGGAGAGCAGGGCGCCGAAGACGGCGGCCACCCGCTGCCAGCAGCCCAGGACCGTCAGGACGCCCACGACGACCTGCGCGAAGGCGATGACCAGGCCCGAGCCGACGGGGTGGTGCAGGGCGAACTGGCGCAGCGGCTCGGCGACTTCCCACGGATGCAGGGTGTTGAGCCACTTGACCATGGAGCCGCGCTTGCCGCCGTCGAAGTAGACGGGGTCGCACAGCTTGCCCATGCCGGCGTAGATGGAGATGAAGCCGAGGAAGATGCGCAGCGGGAGCAGGACGACGCCGAGGTTCATCCGACGGCCGGGGTAGTAGGCGTGCCGGGCCGGGTCGTCGCCGTGGCGTCTGGCCGACTGGTCGGTGCCGTCGGCCTCGCCGAACTCGTCGAAGTCCTCGAACTCCTCGGCGCCGTAGGCCTGTTCCTCGTCGTAGGCGCTGCCGACGGTGCGCATGGCGGGCAGGAGGCGGGTGCCGCCGGGGTCGTCGTCCTGGTGCTTGCGCTGGGCGCCGACGATCGGGGTCTCCACGGTCGCTTCGAGCTCGTGGTAGACCTCGTCGTAACCGCCGGCGCCGACGCGCGGGATGACCTGGGTGGCGCCCGCGTCGGCGGACGGCTCCTCGCCGTGCCCGACGCTGCCGCCCCGAACGGCCTGGAGCAGGCGGTGCGCGCCGGTGTCGTCCGGGGCGGACCTGCCGCTCCACACGACGGGCCGGCGCCGGGCGCCCGCGGCGGCCCCCGCTCTGCCCGCCGCGGTGCCGACGACCGGCTGGCGGGCGCCCTCCTGGGTGGCGCTCAAGTGCCGTGCGATCCGCGGCGACTGGGCGCGCTTCGAGGCGCCCAGCATCACGCGGAAGCTCGCATGGTTGACGATCACCTGCGCCGGGTCGCTCGGCACCTTCACCATGCTCAGCGCGGGAGCGTCATCGAATCCCGACGGGCCGTCCCCCGTGGGTGTGCGGGGTGTTCTGGTGTCCACACTCATCTAACCGAGTGACGGTCGTTTAGGACACTGCTTTGACTCGTGCCGGATGTGTCCGGACCGCGTCAATCTTGTCCCCGACACCCAGATCGACCCGCACGGGTGACGGTGCGGACGCGTGTTCACTCGCGCCCGCGTCGGCTGCGTCAGGCGCGCCGCCGAGCCGCCTCGTACAGAACGACTCCCGCGGCCACACCGGCGTTGAGCGACTCGGCACCACCCGGCATCGGGATGCGCACGCGGAAGTCGCAGGTCTCGCCGACGAGACGGGACAGGCCCTTGCCCTCGCTGCCGACGACGATGACGACCGGGCCACCCAGGGCCGGCAGGTCGCCGACCTCGGCCTCGCCGTCGGCGGCGAGGCCGACGATCACGATGCCCTGCTTCTTGTACGCCTCCAGGGCGCGCGTCAGGTTGGTGGCGCGGGCGACGGGCGTACGGGCGGCGGCACCGGCGGACGTCTTCCAGGCACCGGCGGTCATGCCGGCCGCGCGGCGCTCGGGCACGACCACGCCGTGGCCGCCGAAGGCGGAGACGGAGCGGACGACGGCGCCGAGGTTGCGCGGGTCGGTCACACCGTCGAGGGCGACGATCAGCGGGTCCGCGCCGTCGTCGTAGGCGGCGCTCGCCAGGTCCTCGGGGTGGGCGTACTCGTACGGCGGGACCTGGAGGACGAGCCCCTGGTGGTTGAGGCCGTTGGTCATGCGGTCGAGCTCGGGGCGGGGCGCCTCCATGAGGTTGATGCCGCCGCGCTCGGCCGCGAGCTGCAGCGCCTCGCGCACCCGCTCGTCGTTGTCGATGAACTGCTGGACGTAGAGGGTCGAGGCGGGCACGCCCTCGCGCAGCGCCTCGACGACCGGGTTGCGGCCGACGACCAGTTCGGAGGACGACTTGCCGCCGCGGCCGCGCGGCGCGGGACGGCGCGCCGCCTGCTTCGCCTTGGCGTTCGCGATGCGGTTCGCCTTGTGCTTCTTGCGCATCTCGGCGGGCGGGGTCGGGCCCTTGCCCTCGAGGCCCTTGCGCCGCTGGCCGCCACTGCCGACCTGCGCGCCCTTCTTGCCGGACATGCGGCGGTTGTTGGTGGCCATGACCTACCTGTCTGTCGTGAAGCGGATGTGCGTACGTCTATGAAGTGTGCCGCCCGGACAGCCGGGCGGCACAATCGATCTTCTGCTCGGCGGCCGGGCTCAGCGCGGGCCGAGGCTCCAGCGCGGACCCTGCTGGCCGTCCTCGATGGTGAGCCCGGACTGGTTGAGCTGGTCGCGGATGGCGTCCGCGGTCGCCCAGTCCTTGCGGGCGCGGGCCGCCTCGCGCTGGTCCAGGACCAGGCGTACGAGGCTGTCGACGACGCCGTGCAGATCCTCGCCGCGGTCGGTCTCGCCGGCCCAGTGCGCGTCCAGCGGGTCGAGGCCGAGGACGCCGAGCATGGCGCGCACCTCGGCGAGGCGGGCCACGGCGGCTTCCTTGTCGTCGGCCGCGAGAGCGGAGTTGCCCTGCCGGACCGTCGTGTGCACGATCGCGAGGGCCTGGGGCACGCCCAGGTCGTCGTCCATCGCCTCGGCGAAGGCGAGCGGCACCTCGGGGGACGGCTCGACGACGCCGGCCTTCTCCACGACGCGCTGCACGAAGCCCTTGATGCGCGCGAACGCCGACTCGGCCTCGCGCAGCGACTCCTCGCTGTACTCGATCATCGAGCGGTAGTGCGGGGTGCCGAGGTAGTAGCGCAGCACGATCGGGCGCCACTGCTTGACCATCTCGCTCACCAGGACGCTGTTGCCCAGCGACTTGGACATCTTGTCGCCTGCCATGGTGACCCAGGCGTTGTGCACCCAGTACCGGGCGAACTCGTCGCCGTAGGCCTTGGCCTGGGCGATCTCGTTCTCGTGGTGCGGGAAGATCAGGTCCAGGCCGCCGCCGTGGATGTCGAAGGCGGTGCCGAGGTACTTGTGCGCCATCGCCGAGCACTCCAGGTGCCAGCCTGGACGGCCGCGGCCCCACGGGGTCGCCCAGGTCGGCTCGCCGGGCTTGGCGGCCTTCCACATGGCGAAGTCACGCGGGTCGCGCTTGCCGGACTCGCCGGTGCCGGCGGGCTGCTGGAGGTTGTCGAGCTCCTGCCGCGACAGCTCCAGGTAGCCCGGGAACGAGCGCACGTCGAAGTAGACGCTGCCCTGTGCCTCGTAGGCGTGTCCGCGCTCGATCAGGCCCTGCATCATCTCGACCATCTCGGTGACATGGCCGGTGGCCCGCGGCTCGTACGTCGGCGGGAGGCAGCCGAGTGCGGTGTAACCCTCGTTGAAGGCGCGCTCGTTGTCGTAACCGATCGACCACCAGGGGCGGTTCTGCTCGGCCGCCTTGGCGATGATCTTGTCGTCGATGTCGGTGACGTTCCTGATGAACGTCACGTCGTAGCCGCGGTACGCGAACCAGCGGCGCATGATGTCGAAGTTGAGCCCGGAGCGGATGTGCCCGATGTGCGGGGCCGCCTGCACCGTGGCGCCACACAGGTAGATCGAGACGCAACCCGGCTTGAGCGGGGCGAAGTCACGGATCTGCCGGGCGCTGGTGTCGTACAGGCGAATAGTCACGTCTCCAAGGGTAGTGGGCGTGGGGTAGTGCCTTGCGACCTTCACGTCAAGGCGGACGCTTTCGTGACATTGCCTCCGGTGGTGGGGCGGGTCTTCATGCGGGCCGCGGCGCGGTCGCCGTGGACCGGGGGCCGCCACCCCTGGCGGCAGACGATCAGCCCACCCGCACCACGAGTGCCGTCGCGACCGCCATCAGGCCCTCGCCGCGGCCCGGGAACCCGAGACCGTCGGTCGTGGCGCCGGACACGGAGACCGGCGCCCCCGCCGCCTCCGACAGCAGCTTCTGCGCCTCGTCCCGGCGCCTGCCGATCTTCGGACGGGGTCCTACGACCTGTACGGCGACGTTGCCGATCCGGAAGCCGGCCTCGCGGACGATCCGGGCGGCCTCGGTGAGCAGCGTGACGCCGGAGGCGCCGGACCACTCGGGGCGCCCGGTGCCGAAGTGCTGCCCCAGGTCACCGAGTCCGGCGGCCGAGAACAGCGCGTTGCACGCGGCGTGCGCGACGACGTCCGCGTCGGAGTGTCCGGCCAGCCCCGGTCCCTCGCCCTCCCACTTCAGGCCCGCGCACCACAGGTCGCGGCCCTCCTCGAAGGCGTGGATGTCGGTGCCGATGCCGACCTGGGGCAGGGGCACGGGCACGTCCGCCGGCGGCCGGGGATCGGACGCTTCAGAAGCCATCGTTCAGCCTCCTGCGGGCCAGGACCGCCTCGGCCAGGACCAGGTCCAGCGGGCGGGTGACCTTGAAGGCCTCCTCGTGGCCGGGCACGAGGAGGACCGTGCTGCCGAGCCTCTCGACCATGCTCGCGTCGTCGGTGACGTCCTCGGTGACCTCTTCGTGGGCGCGGATCAGCGTGGCCCGGTCGAAGCCCTGGGGCGTCTGCACCGCACGCAGCCGGGCCCGCACCGGGGTGGCCACCACCGGCTCGGGCCCGCCCGGGGCCGCCGCCGGCTCGACCTCCTTCACGGTGTCGGCGAGCGGCAGCGCGGGCACGACGGCCGGCGCCCCGTCCCGTACGGCCTCGATCACGCCGTCGACCGTGTCCACCGGCACCAGGGGCCGCGCGGCGTCGTGCACCAGCACGATGTCGTAGTCGGGCGGCAGTGCGTCGAGGCCTAGCTTCACGGATTCCTGGCGGCTCTCGCCGCCGGGGACGACCAGGAAGTCGGTCCGCTCGGGCAGTGCGTGCGCGTCGAGGAGCGACTTGACCTCGGCGGCGCCGTCGGGCGGCGCCACGACGACGACCAGGGAGACGGCGCGGGACGCGGCCATCGCGCGCACCGCGTGGATGAGCATGGGGGTGCCGCCCAGCGCGCGGAGCGCCTTGGGGGCGCCCGGGCCGAGGCGTACGCCCCGTCCGGCGGCCGGAATCACGGCAGCCGTGCGGGCTTCCGCGGGCGAGGGGCGCGAATCGTCAGACATCGGTTCCTGTCAGGTTTGTGTGCCGTCCAGGCGTGGGTATGGCCTGGGAAGTGCCGGGCGCGACGCCTTGACCGGACCCTTCCGTGACCCTGGTCAGCCTGCAGCCCGGGCCCGGCACGCCAGTAAAGGGCACCGCCCTCTTTTGAACGTAGCTGTAGGCACGGCGTCCGAGTGCGAACATGCCGCAGCGCCCGGCGACAAAAAATACGTCATCGGGCACCGCGGCATTTCGATGTACTGAGTGCTGAAGCGGGCTTGCGCCTGCGTCAGGTTCAGGACGCGAGAACCTCGTCGAGCAGGGCCTCGGCCTTGTCCTCGTTCGTGTTCTCCGCGAGGGCGAGTTCGCTCACCAGGATCTGGCGGGCCTTGGCGAGCATCCGCTTCTCACCGGCGGACAGTCCGCGCTCGCGCTCACGACGCCACAGGTCACGCACCACTTCCGCGACCTTGATGACATCGCCCGAGGCGAGCTTCTCCAGGTTTGCCTTGTATCGACGCGACCAGTTCGTGGGCTCCTCGGCGTACGGCGCGCGCAGCACCTCGAAGACCCGGTCCAGCCCGTCCTGACCGACCACATCACGTACGCCGACGAACTCCGCATTGTCCGCTGGCACACGTACCGTCAGGTCACCCTGGGCGACCTTCAGCACCAAGTAGGTCTTGTCCACGCCTTTGATCTGGCGAGTTTCGATGGCCTCGATCAGCGCGGCCCCGTGATGGGGATAGACCACGGTGTCGCCAACCTTGAACGTCATGTGACAGGTACCCCTTCCGTGGCTATCCAGGGTAACACGGAAACGGCGGGTTCTGAATGGCGTTTTCGCAGGTCAGGGCATATCTCGGGGCTTGACAACAGCGACAGGAACGTGCTTCGCGGCCCTAGCGGAAGAAGGTATTCGCAGGTCGGAGCGGCTCTCCGGGGGAGGAGAAACGCGTACGTTACACACATCCGGAGGCCCTTCCAAGGGGACGAACGTCCGCATATGTCTGGTTCCAGATGTGCGACTTCCGCTACTCCGTTCGGTGCCGGGAGCCGCTTCCGCGCCGATTCCGAAATTGATCACGGGACCCCGTCCACGTCACCCGTTGTTCCCCCGCGTGATCAATTCCGGGGTGATCGCGATTTCCCGCACGGAAATTTCGCGCCCGCCGTGCGGGGTATGCCGAAGCGGCTTATGTGAATGGCGGACGAGTGAGTGCGCTCCCCCTCGTGAGCGATCCCGGCGCCCTGAGGGAGGGTCGGGTGCGGAGAGCCGGGAACGGCTCGGTAGCCTATGGGCCACTGACAGACACCTGGGGCGGCTTCACCGGTCGCCACGTTCGAGTCAAGGAGTTGCCGCCGCCGTGAGCAGCAGCCTTCGACGCGGCGCTCCTGCCGCCGCCGTCATCGCGTTCTCGATCGCCTCGCTCGCCGCGTGCGGCGCCGGCAGCGACGCCCAGACCCTGGAGGTCAAGCCGGACAACGCGGCCGTGAAGGTCGGTGACATCAAGGTGCAGAACGCACTGATCGTCACGCAGCCGGACAGCAACGCGACCGGCCCGGCCGTGGTCTCGGCCACCCTCTTCAACAACGGCGACGCCGCGCAGACCGTCGACTCGATCGCCCTGCCGAACGTCAACGCGACCGCCCAGGTCAAGCCTGCCAAGGGCGGCGGCAAGCTCGTCGTCCCGGCGCACGGCTCCGTGGTGATCGGCGGCAAGGGCAACGCCAGTGCCGTGCTGCCCAACGGCCGCGAGGCGGTCCAGGACGGCAGCGTCCGCAAGGTCACCTTCACGTTCAGCAAGACCGGTGACGTGAGCCTGCAGGCCTTCGTGGTCCCGGCCAAGAGCTACTTCGAGCACTGGGGCCCGAGCGAGATCCCGTCGGCTCCCGCCTCCCCCACCGCCAAGCCGGGCAAGACCGCGACGGGCTCCCCCACCCCGACCGGCACGGCGGCCACCAACCCCGCGAACAAGCCGAACACGTCGGCCACCCCGACCGACTCGGCCTCCGCGAGCGCCACGGCCTCCGGCCAGTAGTGAGTACGACGAAGGGCGGGACCTCTCCGGGAGGCCCCGCCCTTCGTCGTTCGTACGGGCCTTACGGCTCGTACGCGGCTCTCTACGGCTCGAACTTGTAGCCGAGGCCGCGGACCGTGACCAGGTAGCGCGGGGCGCCCGGGTCCGGCTCGATCTTGGCGCGCAGGCGCTTGACGTGGACGTCGAGGGTCTTCGTGTCGCCCACGTAGTCGGCGCCCCAGACGCGGTCGATGAGCTGCATACGGGTCAGCACCCGGCCGGCGTTGCGCAGCAGCATCTCCAGGAGGTCGAACTCCTTGAGGGGCAGGTCGACCTTGGAGCCGGAGACCGTCACCACGTGGCGGTCGACGTCCATGCGGACCGGGCCGGCCTCCAGGGCCGCCGGGGTCACCTCCTCCGGCTCGCCGCGGCGGCGCAGGACGGCCCGGATGCGGGCGACCAGCTCACGCGAGGAGAACGGCTTGGTGACGTAGTCGTCCGCTCCTATTTCGAGACCGACGACCTTGTCGATCTCGCTGTCCTTGGCCGTCACCATGATGACGGGAACGTTGGATCGGCCGCGCAGCTGGCGGCACACCTCTGTACCGGGCAGGCCCGGCAGCATCAGGTCGAGGAGGACGAGGTCGGCGCCGTTGCGCTCGAACTCGTCGAGTCCGTCGGGGCCCGTGGTCGCCACAGCGACCTCGAAGCCCTCCTTGCGGAGCATGTAGGACAGGGCGTCGGAGAAGGACTCCTCGTCCTCGACGACAAGCACTCGGGTCACGGAAGGACCTCCGGGGCGGGAAGCGGTTCGTACGGGGATGACTGGGGGGTGGTGCGGCCGGCCTCGTCGTCGAGATCGTCCAGGTCGGGATGTTGTTGCGCACGGTCGCGGGCAACCCCCGCCTCCGGCAGCCTCAGGGTGAACGTGGAGCCCTGACCCTCCGAGCTCCACACCGTGACCTCCCCGCCGTGCGAGGCGGCCACGTGCTTGACGATCGCCAGCCCCAGCCCCGTGCCGCCGGTGGCACGGGAGCGAGCGGGGTCGACGCGGTAGAAGCGCTCGAAGACGCGCTCCTTGTCCTTCTCCGAGATGCCGATGCCCTGATCGGTCACGGCCACCTCGATGTGCTCTCCGCCGGGCGCGGTCACCCGGCGGGCGGCTATGCCCACCCGGGTGCGGGCCGGACTGTAGTTCACGGCGTTCTCGACCAGGTTGCCGAGGGCGGCGGCCAGCTGGCCCCTGTTGCCCCAGACATGCAGGTCGGCCGTGCCGCCGGCGGCCATGGTGATCTGCTTGGCGCCGGCCTGGTGGCGGCACCGGTCGATCGCCTCGGCGACCAGCTCGTCCACGCGGACGGGCTCGGCGTCCTCCAGCGGGTCGTCGTTCTGCACCCGGGAGAGGTCGATCAGCTCCTGCACCAGGTTGGTGAGCCGCGTGGCCTCGATCTGCATACGGCCGGCGAAGCGCTCGACCGCCTCCGGGTCGTCGGAGGCGTCCATGACGGCCTCGGACAGGAGGGAGAGGGCGCCGACCGGTGTCTTCAGCTCATGGCTCACGTTCGCGACGAAGTCGCGCCGTACCGCCTCTATGCGGCGGGCCTCGGTGAGGTCCTCGACCAGCAGGAGCACCAGCCGCGAGCCGAGGGGGGCGACGCGCGCGGAGACGGCGAGTGCCTCGCCCCGCCCGGTCCCCCGCCGCGGCAGGTCCAGCTCGACCTGGCGTATCTCCCCGTCTCGCCGGGTGTCCCGGGCCATCTGCAGCATCGGCTCGACCGAGAGCCGGCCGCCGCGGACCAGTCCCAGGGCGTATGCCGCCGAGCTGGCCTTGACCACGGCGTCTGCCTCGTCGAGCACGACGGCCGACGACCGGAGCACGGACAGGACCGTGTCCACACCAGGCGGAAGCACCGGGTCCGTGTGCAGGGAGGTACGCGTGGGGCGCTTCTGCTCCCGCTCGCTCCAGCGGAACGCCAGCATGGCGATCACACCGGTGAGCACCCCGGCGATCGCTGCCGCTGCGGCGACCGCCGCGTTCACGTCCATGCCACCAGGTTAGGCATGACGTCGGACATCCCCACAGCCGTCCGGGTGCGACCTCGAACACTCGTCGCCCAGAGTTCACCTTGGCGCCAGTATTGATTCATTTGGGATGGCGGAAAACGACGCGTGCAAGCCGGAACGTGGGAGCGTGGGGTGCGAAGCGCCGGTAGGACGACGGACGTGGGCCCCCGCTCCTGCCCCGGCAGCCCCGAAGAACACGTAAGAGAGGGATCCCTGATGCGGGACGCGTACCACGAGGAACTTGACTCGATCGGCGACGGTCTGGTGGACATGGCCCGGCTCGTCGGGTCGGCGATCGGGCGCGCCACGACCGCCATCCTCGACTCCGACCTCAAGCTCGCCGAGAGCGTCATCGAGGGCGACAAGAAGGTCGACGAGCTCCAGCACGACCTGGAGGCGCGCGCGATAGCCCTGCTCGCCCGCCAGCAGCCGGTCGCCACCGACCTGCGCATCGTCGTCACCTCGCTCCGTATGTCGGCCGACCTGGAGCGCTCCGGCGACCTGGCCCAGCACGTCGCGAAGCTCGCCCGCCTCCGCTTCCCCGAGCGGGCGATCCCGCACGACCTGCACGCCACCATCCTGGAGATGGGCCAGCTCGCGCAGCGCCTGATGGCGAAGGCGGCCGAGGTGATCGTCACCAAGGACGTCGACCTGGCGATGCAGCTGGAGCAGGACGACGACGAGATGGACCTGCTGCACCGCACCCTCTTCCAGCACCTGCTGGACGACCGCTGGCGGCACGGCATCGAGACGGCGGTGGACGTCACCCTCCTCGGCCGCTACTACGAGCGCTACGCCGACCACGCGGTGGCCGTCGCCAAGCGTGTGGTGTTCCTGGTGACGGGTGAGCACGCGGACGACCTCCAGGGCGACATCCAGCCGGAGATCCAGTCGGTGGCGGGAGCCGAGGGGGCGTAAACCGGAGGGGCAGGGCGTGCGGGCGCCACAGTGCGCCGTTGATGCGCCCGGTGAAGCGGGCATGCAATGGGCAGAGGCATCAGCCTCTAGGTCTCCAGGAGGACGCATGGCCGAAGCCCCCACCCCGCCCGACCCGACGCAGGAGCGCGAGACGGAACAGCCCGCCGAGATCAAGAGCCTCCCGCTCTTCGGCGCGTGCGGCTGCGGCTCGGGCTGCGGCTGCGGGTGCCAGTCGGGCAATCCCTGTCAGTGCGGTTGACCGCCCGACGACTGTGTGACGACCACGTACGGCGATGAAGGGCCCCGGTGAACATGCCGGGGCCCTTCTCCCGTGGCGGGCGGGGCCCGCCGCCCGCTCGCCTGGTCCGCCCCGCGGGCGCAGCATGGAGAAGTGGGGGACAGACGATCGCACCCGGAAGTCGCAAGCCGGGAAGGAGGTGCGGCGTCATGGCTCAGTTCATGGACGTACACCACGGGATGGTCGGCATCACGGCCGACCAGCTGCGCCAGGCCCACCAGGCCGACCTCGACATCGAGCAGGACGAGGGCGTCCACTTCGTGAAGGCCTGGGCGGACCCCCAGTCCGGAATGGTCTACTGCCTCGCCGAGGCCCCTTCGGCCGAGGCCGTCCAACGCGTCCACGAGAGGGCGGGCCACAAGGCGGACGAGATCCATCCCGTACCGCTGACGGTCTGAGGGCCCACAGTGGGCGCGCCGTGGAAATGCCCCCGCCCCGCACCATAAGTGCAGGTAGGGGGCATGATCACAACGGTTACTTCTTCTTGCCCTGGGTTTCGACCGCCCGGTTTTTGGAGCTGGTCAGCAGGGTGCTCACCTCAACTGACCTGCGGTTGGGCCGTCGTTAGTTGTCGTTGTCTGTCGTTGCTGATTGACCTCGGAGGTTTCGGACAGGTCCCGACTCAGGGTCTCTCACGGTTGCCCCGGCGCTCATCAGTCACGCGACGCGAGCCGGACAAGCGCCGTGAATAACGGCAGGCGAGAGACGTCTCAGGCTGGCGTACCGTCACGCCATGAACACGTCCACGACGGGGCGAGGGGACGTCTCCTATCTCGCGCCTCTCTTCAGCGCAGCCGCAGCCCATCGAGGAGACAACCGCTTCCTGTTGCTGCCCGACCCGGCGGAGCGCAGCCGTCTGGCGAAGGACGACGAACCCCTGAAGTCACGGGGAGCCGCCAAGTTCATCCAGTCCTCCTTCTCGGCTGGCCTGATACACGTCGAAGCCTTCACGAAGCTCGTAGTGGTTGCGCACCAGATCGACCCCTACAGCCCTTGGACCTTGCTGCGGGGTGCCCTTGAGAACTTCGCCACTGCGACGTGGCTTCTGCCCGGCGCCGCCACCGAGTGTCACTGTCGGCTGATGATATCCGCAACCGCGACCAGCACGAGGCGGACACGAACCACGTCACGGGGCCGAGAGGCAAGACGGGAGCGGAGCGCCAGAAAGAAGTCAAGCAAGTGACTCAGAGCCTCGGTCTCCCCGAACTGAAGAAGCCCGAGGCCACGAGCATGGTCTACGAGGCCGCCGCGAGCACTGGACTCGAACCCACCCAAACCCGAGCACTGTGGCGTGTGGCCTCCGGCTTTGCGCACGGTGGCTTCTGGCCCAACCTCCGTGCCTCGGAAGTCCGCGGTGCGACGCCCATCTCGAACGGTGGCCACCTCATGGCCTTCGTCGTCGATGACGACAAATTGGAAGAGATGGCGGAGGCATGCCGGAAGCTCCGCGAACATACGGCTAGCCGGTACCAGGCATGTAGCACTGCTCCGTAACGCTGACACGCATTGCAGACGCGACCTAGCGCTAGAGGCCGGACCCGCTAGCGCTAGAGGTCTCGCTAGCGGCCTGCACCGCCTCTGGCCAGGCCGCTAGTGCCGCATCAGGCAACGTTCGCCCTGTCGCGATGTGTCGTGCAGTTGCTGCGCTGGGAAGCACCAGACGGCCACAATGCTCCCCGAGAGGACGGCATCCTCATGCATGGCGCGTTGAAACGAAATACGAGCCATGACGCCCCCAGTCCGGTATGGGAGGTTTAGACTGTATGGGTGCTACGACGCGAAGACGCCTGCCTCATGCGCCGCACTCCGCATGCACCGGTACCACGACAGGAGGCGGATCATGGCCTCGCCCACTCCAGACGACCCAAAGTCACCGCCTCCTCCGGAAGGCGCCACCACGCCATCCGTCGCCTTTGACGACACTGCCGAAAGCGCCACCACACCTGCACCGAAACCGTCTCCCGAAGAGAAAACGCCTGCCCTCACCAGGGAGCAGATGATGGATGCAGTCGAAAAAGGCTTTGCTGCGGACCTTGCTGCCATAGGTAGGGCGTCGCCTCGCCAACTCGCTGCGATGCGTCAGGAATGGGCCACATTCTTGGCCAAATTCGAAGACGAAGTCAAGAAGGCCGTTTTGGAACCCCCAGAAGACAAAGGATGGGTGGAATTCCAGACTTTGTCCGAACTCCAAAGAGGGGAACTGCATGAAAAAGAAGATATTCGGGCGAGGTATGTTATCGAGAGGGCGCAAAGCAGCTCGGAGGATTTCGAAAAGAAACAGGTCACTGCCCCCCAGGACCAGGTGAGCCTGCCGGATGCATGCCTAATTTGCGGCAAAACATTCCGAATCGGAGAATTCGTCGGCGTCATTCGTCACGGTAACACCATTCATATGATGCACTATCTCAAGTGCCTGCCAGAATATCCGGGCGACGACACTCCGCCAATGACAATAACGGCCTGTGACGAGTGTTCTCAGATATACGCCATTAAAAATCACCCCAAATTTGGGGCCCTCGTTATACCGGAGAAGGCGGAGCAGCCGCCAGAGGTGACGCTCATGGGGCATGGGGGCGACCGGCCCGAAGAGGACACGTTCGTCCCCAGGGGCATGAAGGTCCATACCTATGCCGATCCAGGCAAGGTACTTGGGGCGATGGATGCGATGATTATCGCCATGAATCCTCATCTGTATCCCGTCAAGGCAACCTTTAACCAGGGCGCAACCATTCCTAACATGAGCTTCAGCCCGGACCTTCCACATGAGCTCGTATTGGACATGGAGGCCGTGGCCGATGCAATGGGACCACCGGGCAGTTCGCCGAACAGCAGACAGACCCTGAATATGGAGACGCTTAAGGCTCCGGGAGGCTCTGTACAGTGGCTTGCCGTCCAAGATCAACTCTGTACCGACTCTACAGGATGTCAGCTGCCTTATCATACCTGCAATGGGCTACTGAGTACCTATTACGGTGTCGAAAATCTCTACCTCGCTACCTGTTTCGGAGGCGGAGGCCTCGCCGAACTCTCCGAGGGCAGTAATCTCCGTGCAACTTACGCACGACTGGCCGAGCTCATCATGGACGTTGGTGACACGGACGTGCCACATGCGTTGAATGTGTTTGCGGATATGCCCAAGTGGAGGCAGAGCGCCCTACTGCAGGAAGATGAATTCAGAATCTGGTATAACCAGGCATTGGAACACGCCGGGAAGCTGCTGGCCGCCGGATACGGAACCGAAGAGAAGACCGGCACCGAAGAGAAGGCTTCCTCTCCCCGGGCACCGGCAGTGAGTACCGCACGGGGTGGTCTGATACCTCCTCCACCGCCTCCGGACGACATGGAATTTCCTCAACCCCCGCCTCCCGAAGACGAGGCTCCTTCTTCCCGAGAACCGACTGCGGGTACCGGTCAACCGGCGTCTTCCGAAAAGGAAGACGAATAGCAGGGCATGCAAGCCGAGAGGAAAAGGCACCCCGGCCCAGAAGAATCGCTACTGAGATTTTCAGTTCGGGGTGACGTCATGGCGGCGTCGTAATCAGTCCGGTCTGCGGGGCGAGCCGTCGAGCAGGTCCCGCCAGTACTGAAAACGGTCAGCCACGGCCGCTTCCCATCAACTCGCGCATGGCGGCGTCATCGTGGTGGCTATAGGTGAGGTAGGCCGCCGGCGAGATGCTCATGGGCCGGGTTCTTTTCAGTCGGCCCCCTCCCGAACCGTGCAGGCGGCTTTGGCCGCACACGGCTCTCCAGTGATCACTTCCGGGGAAGAGCTGAGCCGCGTCCTGCATGGATGCTGTGGTGGCAGGCTGAGCAGACCACCAGAGTCGTGTGTCGCCGCGCTGCCATCAGGGTCATCCATGACGGCCGATCCGGCCGACCGGGCCTGTTGAGATCGGCGAGTTTCCGAAGGTGGTGGACTTGAAGTCCCCTGCCCGCGCTGGAGATCTCGCATTTCCCGGCCAGGAGCCGATGGATCAGCCCGTTGCCAGGGCTGGCTATGATCGGTCGGTCAGGACAGCGGTTCGCTTGCGGATGAGAGGGATCCCGCCGAAGCGGGCGACCACCTACGTTGTTCTGCGGGAGGCGGTGAGCCCTTGGTTGCGTCCAGGGGAGTGGTGTACGGGTTCGACCTGATCCGGGGGTTTGCTCCGGCATCGGGATGGTGCCCGCATAGATGAACGGCCACCGGCGGATCTTCGAAGTGACGAAGCCTCGAAGGAGATCAGCACGATGACCGCACCAGACAGTGTGCCCCTGCACGCCCTCGCGGAAGACAACCTCGCTGCGGCGAGTGCGGATCTGCTGCGCGCGATGGTCAAGACGTTCGCCGACGCGCTCATGTCCGTGGAGGCCGATGCCCTCTGCAACGCCGAATACGGCCAGGTCAGCGATGAGCGCGTCAACCACCGCAACGGCTATCGCCCGCGCGAGTGGGACACCCGCGCCGGCACCGTCGAACTGGCCATTCCCAAGCTGCGCCAAGGCAGCTACTTCCCGCACTGGCTGCTGGAGCGACGTCGGCGGGCCGAGCAGGCCCTCATCTCGGTGGTCGCCACCGCCTACCTGCTGGGCGTCTCCACCCGCCGAGTCGAGAAGCTCGCGGAGTCCCTGGGCGTCACCCAACTGTCGAAGTCCCAGGTCTCCGCGATGGCCAAGCACCTGGACGAGCAGGTCGCCGCGTTCCGCAACCGGCCCCTGGACCAAGGCCCTTACTCGTTCGTCTGGGTCGACGCGCTGACCCAAAAGGTCCGGGAAGGCGGCCGCATCATCAACGTCCACGCGCTGGTCGCGGTCGGGGTGAATACCGACGGACACCGCGAGATCCTCGGCGTCGACGTCGCGACCGCCGAGGACGGTGCCGGCTGGCTGGCCTTCCTGCGCTCACTGA
>NZ_JBICXT010000016.1:0-95896 GCF_043200415.1 Streptomyces sp. NPDC048419
AGGGCCTGGATCAGCACATTGGGCACCCCACTCAAACCGAACCCGCCCACCGCCAGCGACGCACCCTCCGGCACATCCACCACCGCCTCAACGGCCGTGGCGACCACCTTGTCCATCCGTGAAGCCCCGTCCCGTCCGAGTACCCGGTCATCAATTAGTCAGGGCACTGAGTATTTCGGTGAAGTTTCCTTCACGCTGCCACTGTCCCTGCGAGGCGTCAAGGCCCTGACGAAAGGCGAGGTCAATACCAGGTGCGGCCGTGCAGACAGTTCGCGTCGTATCCGGGTATCGTCAGTGCACCAACGATTTCGACCTCGGGAGCGCACATGGCCGCGGTGGACCTCACCACCCACCCCGGGCACCTGGCCCGGCGGCTTCAGCAGGCCCACTACCTGCTGTGGAACACGATGGTCTCGGAGGAGATCACCTCGCCGCAGTTCGCGGTCCTCAACGCGCTCGTCGCCGAGCCGGGCCTGGACCAGCGCACGGTGGGGGAGCGGGTGGGGCTCGACCGGTCCACGATCGCGGAGGTGATCAGCCGGCTCGGCAGGCGCGGGCTGGTGGACAAGGTGCGTGACGCGCAGGACGGGCGCCGTTTCCTGCTGCGCCTGACCGACGAGGGCCTGCGCACCCACCGCAAGCTGACCGTGCGCACCGCCCGGATGAACCAGGTCTTCCTGGCGCCGCTCTCCGCCGACGAGCAGGCGGTGTTCTTCGAGCTCATCCGGCGGGTCGCCGACGCCGCCGAGGGGCTCCGCAACCCGGCGGAACCCCTCGTCGCGCAGAGCTGAACCGGCCACGGCCGAACCGGCCACGGCCGAACCGGCCACGGCCGAACCGGCCACGGCCGAACCGGCCACGGCCGAACCGGCCATAGCCGGATCGAACCGAGCCGAACCTGCCCCGTTCACAAGGCCTGGGCCAGCACCACCCACACCTGGCCCTTGGCGAAGTTGACCTGCTTGCCGTCCTTCGTCGTGAAGTGGGTGCCGTCCGTGGCCGCCCTGCGCTGCCAGTCGACGTCGTAGGCGCGCCCGTCGCGCAGGACGCTCGCCGTTCCCGAACCCACCGTCTCGGTGTACGGCGTGTTGTTGCCGAGGACGTCGTGGAAGGCGGACTTGTGCATCCTCACGTACTGCACGACGACCGTCGCGGGGGCCACCCGCTTTCCGTCGGTCGTCACGGTGGGTGTGCCGTCCATCGCGACCAGGTAGCGGTGCAGGCCCGGGGACCAGGTGAAGGTGAAGCCGGCGGCCGGGTAGTGGATCGTGCGCGTGGTCTCGGCCTTGCCGCCGGCGGGTGCGGCGCCGTAGCGGAAGCCGGTGGTGAGGGCGTCAGGGCCCGGTGCCGAGTGCATCAGGTCGGCGGGGCGCAGGTAGAGGTTGTGGGGTGCGGGTTTTCCGGTACCGCGGAAGTAGGCGTCGGTGGCCTTCGTGGGCGGCTCCGGGTTCAGCGGGGCCTGGTCGATGAGCGGCAGCAGTTTGTGCTGGGCGCCGGAGAAGGCGAGCGTCGGGTTGTCGAACTGGCGCAGCAGCTCCAGATCCGACTCGCGGGCACTGCGCACCGGCCCCACGGCCTGCGGCAGCGTGGTCGCGTAGATCGCCATCAGGCGGCTGAGACCGCCCTCGACCTGCTCGGCGTAGACGACGTCGGCGGCGTCCAGGCCGGTCTGGGGCCGGGCCGCGGGCGCGTTGTCGATCTTCACGGCGAGTACGGGGCGGACGGCGCTGTGCCGCGGGGTCGGCGTCTTCAGCTCTCCGCGTCCGTCGTCGGCGGGGCCGTGCTGTCCCGTGCAGCTGGCCGCCAGTGCGGCCGTCACCGAGGCGGCGAGCAGCGCCGCCGCCGTCGAGGTGCGTCGCAGGCGTTTCTTCCGTCTCGTGTTCACCGTGGCCACCACATCCCGTGTAGATGATTGTGCGCTTATACGTTCATCGGTGGCTATACCCGCTCGGTTCTGGTGGCGCGCGTTGAATACGCCCATTGGCCCCAGAACCTGCTTCGGGAGGCGGACGCCCGGGTACCCGGGCCGCACCGCAGGACCTGACGCACCGAAGCGACGGAGGGAGCACCACGCGATGAAGGCTGTGACCTGGCAGGGGAAGCGGGACGTGCGGGTGGAGGAGATGCCCGATCCGAGGATCCAGGAGCCCACGGACGCCGTCATCCGCATCACGTCGACCGGGCTGTGCGGCTCTGATCTGCATCTGTACGAGGTGCTCACGCCGTTCATGACGCCGGGCGACATCCTCGGACACGAGCCGATGGGCATCGTCGAGGAGGTCGGGCCCGGGGTGCCGGACCTCGCGGTCGGCGACCGGGTGGTGGTGCCGTTCCAGATCGCCTGCGGCAACTGCTGGATGTGCCTGACGGGGCTGCCGACGCAGTGCGAGACCACGCAGGTGTCGAGCGAGGGCATGGGTGCCGCGCTGTTCGGCTACACGCGGCTCTACGGCGCGGTGCCGGGTGCGCAGGCCGAGTATCTGCGGGTGCCGCAGGCCCAGTTCGGGCCGATCAAGGTACCGGAGGGGCCGCCCGACGACCGCTTCGTGTACCTCTCCGACGTGCTGCCCACCGCCTGGCAGGCGGTCGAGTACGCGGGCATCCCCAAAGGCGGCAGCGTCGCCGTCCTCGGCCTCGGGCCCATCGGTGACATGGCCTGCCGGGTCGCCCAGGTGCGCGGCGCCGGGCAGGTGTTCGGTGTCGACCTGGTGAGCGATCGGCTGCGCCGGGCCCGCGCGCGAGGTGTGGAGACCTTCGACATCAGGAGCTTCGACGGCGAGAAGGAGCTCGTCGCCGCGATCCGCGACCAGACCGACGGCCGCGGCCCCGACGCGGTGATCGACGCTGTGGGCACCGAGGCCCACGGCGGTGCGGCGGCCAGGCTGGCCCAGGCGGCCTCGGCCCTCCTGCCCCGCAAGATCAGCGGGCCGTTCGCCGAGCGCTTCAGCATCGACCGGCTGGCCGCCCTGTACACGGCGATCGACCTGGTGCGCCGCGGCGGCACGATCTCGCTCAGCGGGGTCTACGGCGGCATGGCCGACCCGATTCCGCTGCTCACGCTGTTCGACAAGCAGATCCAGATGCGGATGGGGCAGGCCAACGTCCGTCGCTGGAGCGACGAGATCATCCCGTATCTGACGGACGAGGACCCGCTCGGCGTCGACGACTTCGCCACGCACCGGCTGCCGCTGTCGGAGGCGCCGCACGCCTACGAGATGTTCCAGAAGAAGCAGGACGGCGCCGTGAAGGTGCTGATGACTCCCTGAGCCGGCTGCGGGCGTGACTCAGCCGGGGGAACGGAGGATCTCGTCCAGGTCGTAGCGGACCGGCTCCTCCAGCTGCGCGTACGTGCAGCTCTCCGGGGTGCGGTCCGGGCGCCAGCGGCGGAAGCGGGCCGTGTGCCTGAAGCGCGCGCCGTTCTCCATGTGGTCGTAAGCCACCTCCGCGACGCGTTCGGGGCGGAGCGGTACCCAGGACAGGTCCTTCTTGCCCGACCAGCGGCTCGGCGCGCCGGGCAGCCGGGCGTTCTCGTGCGCCGCCTCGTCGGCCCAGGCCGCCCAGGGGTGACCCGCGGGGTCCTCCATCCGCAGCGGCTCAAGCTCCTCGACGAGCTCTGCGCGCCGCTTCATGGCGAAGGCGGCGGACACGCCCACGTGCTGGAGACGGCCCTGGTCGTCGTGGAGGCCGAGCAGCAGTGAGCCGACGATCGGGCCGCTCTTGTGGAAGCGGTAGCCCGCGACGACGACGTCCGCCGTCCGCTCGTGCTTGATCTTGAACATGGCGCGCTGGTCAGGGAGGTAGCGCAGGGTGAGCGGCTTGGCGATGACGCCGTCCAGGCCCGCGCCCTCGTACTGCTCGAACCAGTTCTGCGCGACGTCGACGTCGGTGGTCGCCGGCGCCAGGTGGACGGGGGCGGTGACGCCCTGAAGGGCCCGTTCCAGCAGCGCCCGCCGGTCGGTGAGCTCCATGTCGAGCAGGGACTCGTCGGCCAGGGCCAGCAGGTCGAAGGCGACGAAGGATGACGGGGTCCGCTCGGCGAGCGTGCGCACCCGGGAGTCGGCGGGGTGGATGCGTTCGGTGAGCGCGTCGAAGTCGAGCCGCCCCTCCCGGGCGATCACGATCTCCCCGTCCAGCACGCACCGCTCGGGCAACCGCTCCTTCAGCGCCGCCACAAGCTCGGGAAAATACCTGGTCAGGGGCTTTCCGGTACGGCTGCCGAGCTCGACCTGCTCGCCGTCGCGGAACACGATCGCCCGGAACCCGTCCCACTTCGCCTCGTACTGCATGCCCGGGGGGATCTTCGCCACCGACTTGGCGAGCATCGGCTTCACGGGCGGCATCACCGGGAGATCCATGTCTCGATTCTGCTCGCATACGTCGCCTGCCGCCCGGTATGCGAGGTTTACCGGAGGCGCCTACCGTGGCGGAATGGGTGCAGCGGTGGAACTGGAGGCGGGCGGCCGCGCGGTCCGGCTGTCCAGCCCGGACAAGATCTTCTTTCCAGAGCGCGGTTTCACCAAGCTGGACCTCGCCCGCTACTACATCGCGGTCGGCCCCGGCATCCTGCGCGCGCTGCGCAACCGGCCCACCACCCTGGAGCGCTACCCGGACGGGGTGACGGGCGAGTCCTTCTTCCAGAAGCGGGCGCCCAAGAACATGCCCGACTGGATCCCGACCGCCCACATCACCTTCCCCAGCGGCCGCAGCGCCGACGAGATGTGCCCCACCGAGGAGGCCGCCGTGCTGTGGGCCGCCCAGTACGGCACTCTCACCTTTCACCCCTGGCCGGTGCGCCGTGACGACGTCGACAGCCCCGACGAACTGCGCATCGACCTCGATCCGCAGCCCGGCACGGACTTCGACGACGCCGTCCGCGCCGCCCATGAACTCCGCGCCGTCCTCGACGAGTTCGGCGGCCTGCGCGGCTTCCCCAAGACCTCCGGCGGCCGCGGCCTGCACGTCTTCGTGCCGATCGAGCCGCGCTGGACCTTCACCCAGGTCCGGCGCGCCGCCATCGCGGTCGGCCGGGAGCTGGAGCGGCGGATGCCGGAGCAGGTGACCATCAAGTGGTGGAAGGAGGAGCGGGGCGAGCGCATCTTCGTCGACTACAACCAGACGGCGCGTGACCGCACCATCGCCTCCGCGTACTCCGTGCGTCCCCGCCCGCACGCCCCCGTCTCCGCGCCGCTGAGCTGGGACGAGGTCGGCGTCGCCCACCCGCAGGACTTCGACATCGCGACCATGCCCGCGCGCTTCGCCGAACTCGGCGACGTGCACGCGGACATGGACGACCACCGCTTCTCCCTGGAGCCCCTGCTCGAACTCGCCCGCCGCGACGAGCACGACCACGGGCTGGGGGATCTGCCGTACCCGCCCGAGTACCCCAAGATGCCGGGGGAGCCCAAGCGGGTGCAGCCGAGCCGGGCGAGAAAGACGGCTCCGCCGAAGAGCGAGCCGGCTCCTCCGAAGAGCGAGCTGGCTCCTCCGAAGGGTGAGCCGGCTGCTCCGCCCGCTGAACCTACAACTCCTTGATCCGGATGTCCCGGTAGGAGATCACGTCCGACGTGCTGTGCACCTGGAGTCCTACGTAGCCGGAGGCGAACCGGCGGCCGTCCGTGCCCGGGCCGTCCGAGCGGGGCGGGGAGAACTCCTGGCCGCCGGTGTTGTCGAACTCGTTGAGCAGCACGCCGTTGCGGTGGACCGAGTAGTGCCGACCACCCGGATCTCGTAGTCGTTCCAGGTGCCCTTCTGGGTGACGCCGGCACCGGCGAGTCCGACGCGGTCGAAGCCGTAGATCGAGCCGGTCTTGTACATGTCGCCGTCGGGCCGGTCGAGCACCTGCACCTCGTGCCCGTATTTGATGGCGACACACTCCGGCCGTGACTCCTCCGGATGGTCGTGGACCCAGGGGAAGCGCACGAACACACCGGAGTTGGCGTTGCCCGTGCCCGGCGCGTCGTCACGCCACTGGAGCTCGAGGGAGAAGTCGCCGTACCTGCGCTGCGGGAACCACAGCATGCCCAGACCGTCCTTGGCGGTGCCGCTGGTGAGCGACCGTCGGCGTTCAGGCCGAACGAACCGCCGCCCACCTGCTCCCACTTGGCGAGGGACGCCGCCCTGCCGTCGAAGATCTTCCGGTAGCCCTCCGTCCGGCCCGGCTTGCCTGTGCCGGACTGCCGGGCGGCCTTCTGGACGGCGTTGTACTCGCGCTGGTCGAGGACGCCCTGCGTGAGCAGACTGTCGAGGACCGTCCTCACGTCAGCGTGTGCGGCATGCCCATCGTGTTGCCGGTGGCCGCGCTGTTCTCGAACACGATCGTCGCCGTGCCCGCGGCCGCGGTGGCGGCACGGACCCGTACTTGGTTGTCCAGAGCCACTCCGACATGGGGATGGTGGGGCTGTTCCTGGTGAAGAAGGCGGACGGCACGATTCCGGGGCACGAGCCCGGTCGTCACTGACCCGTGGCAAGCTTGTGAGCGCTCTCACCAACCCGCCCGCCTGGGGTTATCCTGATCGGCACCCGCCGATGAGGAGCTCCGAAGTGACCGAGACAGCGCCGCGACCCACGCTGGAGGCCGTGGCCGCCCGGGCCGGCGTGTCCCGGGCGACCGCCTCCCGGGTGGTGAACGGCGGCGACGGGGTGCGCGAACCCCTCGTCGAGCGGGTGCGCCGAGCCGTGGAGGAGCTCGGGTACGTGCCGAACCAGGCGGCCCGCAGCCTGGTGACGCGGCGGCACGACGCCATCGCGGTGGTCATCGCCGAACCGGAGACCCGCGTCTTCGCCGACCCCTTCTTCGCCCTCCAACTGCGCGGTATCAGCAAGGAGTTGACCGCCCACGACAACCAGCTCGTGCTGCTGCTGACCGAGGGCCGCGACGACCACGCCCGGGTCGGGCGCTACCTGGCGGGCGGCCATGTCGACGGCGCGCTCGTCTTCTCGCTGCACCTCGACGACCCGCTGCCCGGCCTGATCCAGCACGCCGGCGTGCCGACCGTCTTCGGTGGGCGGCCCGGCTGGAGCGACGGCCGCAGCGACGCGGTGTACGTCGACTGCGACAACCGCGCCGGAGCGCGCGAGGCGGTGGAGCACCTGGTCGGCCTCGGCCGCAGCCGGGTCGCGCACATCACCGGGCCGCTCGACCAGACCTCGGCGGCGGACCGGCTCGAAGGCTTCCGGGACGCGCGGGTCGACGCCGATCCGCAGCTGATCGTGGAGAGTGACTTCACTCCGGCCGGCGGCGAGCGGGCGATGCGTGAACTGCTGGAGCGCCGGGCCGACTTGGACGCGGTGTTCGCCGCCAACGACCTGACCGCCGCGGGTGCCCTGCGGGTACTGCGCGAACACGGGCGGCGGGTGCCGGAGGACGTGGCCGTGATCGGCTTCGACGACATGCTGCCGGTGGCCGAGCAGAGCGATCCGCCGCTGACGACGGTGCGTCAGGACATCGAGGAGATGGGTCGGTTGATGGCCCGGCTGCTGCTGCGCCGGCTCGGGCATCGGGCGCCGGCGGAGGGCGAGGCGGGCGCGCCGTCCAGCGTGGTGCTGCCCACCACGCTGGTACGGCGCGCCTCGGCGTAGTGCTCCGCCGGGCGAGACGTACCAGGTTGCCCTTCGGCTGCAGCGTCGTGGCTGGTCGCGCGGTTCCCCGCGCCTCCGACGGGGCGCCGGCCCGGGGACCCCTTACTGCTGCTGCGGGGCGCTCTTGATCACCGCGAAGCGGGCGCCGTAGGGGTCGGCCAGCTTGGCGATGCGGCCTACCCCCTCGATGTCGGTGGCCGGGGCGCGGACGGCGCCGCCCAGTTGCCGGGTCAGGGCGACCGCGGCGTCGGTGTCGGCGACCTCGAAGTACGGCAGCCAGTAGGCGCTCTCCTCGGCGGGGTCGTCGGCCAGGTCGACGATGCCGCCGAACATGGCGTCCTCTCCGGCGCCCGCGGCGTTGATGCACGTGTACGTGCCGCCGGGGAAAGGCACCGCGGAGGTCTCCAGGCCGAGGGTCTCGTGGTAGAACCAGGCCGCCTGGGCCATGTCGAGGGTGTAGAGCTCGACCCAGCACAGGGCGCCGGTCTCGTTGGCCTTGTCGAGGCCCTTGGTGCGGCCCGGCTGCCAGATGCCGAACGGCACGCCCGCCTTGTCGCCGAGGATCGCCATGTGGCCCTCACCCATCACGTCCATGGGCTGCATGAGCACCTTGCCGTGCGCCTGCTCCGCCGCCTTGGCGGTGGCGTCGGCGTCGGCGCTCTGGAAGTAGACGGTCCATGAGGGCGGGCCCTGCTCGGGGGTGGTCTGCATGCCGCCGGCCACGGTCCTGCCGTCCAGCTGAAAGAAGCCGTAACCGCCGGCGTCCGGCCCCGCCGACTGGAACTGCCAGCCGAAGAGACCGCCGTAGAAGGTGATGGCGCCGTCGATGTCGGAGGTGCCGACGTCGAGCCAGTTCGGAGCGCCGTTGACGAAACGGGTGGTGAGCATCATCGCCCTCCTCGGAAGGGTCCCGTTCTCTGCACTGCCGAGTCTTGCACCCCACACTGACAAACGCTGCCGGAGCGTCCAGGCGGGTCGGAGCGGAGGAAGCGGTTCCCCGGATGCGGCAGCGGAGGTGACCAGGAGTATCGGGCATGGTTCGGACTTGTTTGCGACGCGTTCCGCGCGCCGCCGTGCGCCGCCGGGTGCGGGCGCGCCACCATCGAGGCGGCCGGAGGCCCCCGGCGGCGGCGTTGATCGGGCGTTGATCGAACGTTTTTCGCCGCCCGGCACGCTCTGGTCCATGCACATCGACATGACCGCCCCGACGGACCTCGCCTGGCAGGCCGAGGCGCTGTGCGCGCAGACCGGGGCCGACTTCTTCTTTCCCGAGCCGGGCAGCTCGGTGCGTGAGGCCAAGCGCATCTGCGGCATGTGCGAGATGCGGCCGCTCTGCCTCGCCTACGCCCTGCAGAACGACGAGCGCTTCGGTGTCTGGGGCGGGCTGTCGGAGAAGGAGCGCCTGGAGCTCCGGCGGCGCGAAAACCGATGAGCCCGGCGGGCCCCGCTGCGGTTAGGATCCGGGGGCTCACCCGGGCGTAGCGCAGAGGCAGGCGCACTCGCCTTGCCCAGGCGGAAGACATCGGTTCGAATCCGATCCCCGGGCTGCGTCCGTGGGCCCTGTCGAGCAGAGGCAGACTCGCCGCCTTCTCAGGGCGGATACGCCGGTTCGAATCCGGCCGGGGCCCACCGCGCAGGGGACGGTAGCGCAGAGGCAGGCGCACCTTCATGGCATGAAGGACACGTCGGTTCGAATCCGGCCCGGCCCACCGCACGACACGGCAGGGCGGGAACGGGGCGGGACACATGACTGACGCGATCGGCGACGAGGAGCTGGCCGCCTTCCACCGCACGGTGGGCAGGCTGCGCGCGCTGCCCGTCGACGACCCCGTGCGGCTGCGCGCCGAGCAGGTCCCGCCTCCTTCGCCCGCGACGGCCGGCTGCGGCGACGCAGGACGCGCGGTGCGGAGTTGTCCGCGGCGGACGCCGACGCGATGGCCGCGACCGCGACCGGCGCCCGGGAGCGGCGCGAGGACGCACCGCTCGCCGTCCCCGGCAGCTCGGGCGTCTTTCGCAAGCCGCGCAGTTGCTACATCTGCAAGTCGCCCTATCGACAGGTCGACGCCTTCCATCACAGGCTCTGCCCGGACTGCGCCTGCGACAACACGGCACGGCGCGCCCTGAGGACCGATCTGAGCGGGCGCCGCGTGCTGCTCACCGGCGGCCGGGTGAAGATCGGTTTCCAGCTCGCGCTGATGATGCTGCGCGACGGCGCCCAGCTCCTGGTCACCTCGCGCTTCCCGCACGACACCGTGCGCCGATTCCGCGCCGAGCCCGGGAGCGGGAAGTGGCTCGACCGGCTCACCGTGCTCGCCGTCGACCTGCGCGATCCACGCCAAGTGCTCGGTCTGTGCGAGGAGTTGCGGGCCGAGGGCGAGCCGCTCGACATCCTCGTCAACAACGCCGCGCAGACCGTGCGGCGGCCGCCCGAGTCGTACGCCCTGCTCGCCGGTGGTGAGGTCGACGGATTGCCCGAGGGCGCCCGGCAGGCGCCCGGCTTCACCCCGATGCGGAGGCTGGAGAGCGGCGCCGCGTCCCTGCCGGTCGCGCTGCGCGAGGCGGACGAGGCCGGGCTGCTGCCCGCCCCCTCCCCGGAGAACTCCTGGTCGGCGCGGCTCGGCGCGCTCGACCCGGCCGAGGTGCTGGAGACCCAGCTCGTCAACGCCCTCGCCCCGGCGCTGCTGTGCGACCGGCTGCTGCCGCTGCTGCTCGCCTCGCCGCACCCGCGCCGCTACGTCGTCAACGTCACCGCGGTCGAGGGCCGGTTCGCCGTCCGGAACAAGATGGCGGGCCATCCGCACACCAACATGGCCAAGGCCGCCCTCAACATGCTCACCCGCACCAGCGCCGCCGAACTCGCCGGGCAGGGAGTCCACATGTGCGCCGTCGACACCGGCTGGATCACCGACGAGAACCCGGCGCCGAAGAAGGAACGCATGGCCGGGGCCGGTTTCCGCACCCCGCTGGACATCGTGGACGGAGCGGCCCGGGTGTACGACCCGATCGTGCGGGGCGAGGCCGGGGACCCGGTGTCCGGCGTGTTCCTCAAGGACTACCGGGAGGCCCAGTGGTGACCGGGGAGACGGGGCGGGCGTGCACCTCCGGCGAGACCGGCGACGACCCGGGCACCGCGGCCGGAACCGACGCGGTGCGCTGACCGCGGCCGGTGTCAGCGCCGCAGCGTCATGAACACCTCCGTCCAGAACCGCTGTTGCTGCGGCGACGCGCCCACCAAATACGTCGCCCGCAGCGTCGCCGGCAGCAGGGCGACCAGGCGGCCCACGGCGGCGCGGTGCCTCTTCAGCTGGGACAGCTCGGCGTTGGCGAGGATCTGGTGGACCACGTCGCTGTCGTTGCCGCCCTCGGAGGAGTGCACGGCGGCGCGGCGCAGCCGGGCCTCCCAGGCGTCCACGTCGCGTGCCAGCTCGCGCAGGCCGGTGACCGGGCGACCCTTGAGGCGGTCCATCAGCGCGGTGAGCGGCACGGGCGCGAACTCGCCGTCGCCGAGGCAGACCGTGCCCATCTCCAGCGGCAGCCCGCGCCGGTGCAGCTTGATCAGCCGCTCCAGGGTGCGCTCGGTGATCCAGGCGCAGGCGGGCGGTGATCCGCACCGGCAATTCGGTGCGTCGTCAGGCCTTCGCCCGGGCCGCCATCCGCGCCTTGCGCGCAGCGAGCTTCTCGTCGAACTTCAGGGCCTCCGAGTCCAGGCCGCCCATGAAGAGACCGAGTTCCTCCTGGGCCTGGACGCCCTCGGGGCCGAGGCCGTCGATCTCCAGGACCTTCAGGAAGCGCAGGACGGGCTGGATTACGTCGTCGTGGTGGATGCGGAGGTTGTAGACCTCGCCGATGGCCATCTGGGCCGCCGCCCGCTCGAAGCCGGGGATGCCGTGGCCGGGCATGCGGAAGTTGACGACGACGTCGCGCACGGCCTGCATGGTGAGGTCCGGGGCGAGCTCGAAGGCGGACTTCAGGAGGTTGCGGTAGAAGACCATGTGCAGGTTCTCGTCGGTCGCGATGCGCGCCAGCATGCGGTCGCAGACCGGGTCGCCCGACTGGTGGCCGGTGTTGCGGTGCGAGATGCGGGTCGCGAGCTCCTGGAAGGCGACGTACGCGATCGAGTGCAGCATCGAGTGGCGGTTGTCCGACTCGAAGCCCTCGCTCATGTGGGACATGCGGAACTGCTCGAGCTTGTCCGGGTCCACCGCGCGCGAGGCGAGCAGGTAGTCGCGCATCACGATGCCGTGCCGGCCCTCCTCGGCGGTCCAGCGGTGCACCCAGGTGCCCCAGGCGCCGTCGCGGCCGAAGAGCGAGGCGATCTCGTGGTGGTAGCTGGGGAGGTTGTCCTCCGTCAGGAGGTTCACCACGAGCGCGGTGCGGCCGATCTCCGTGACCTTGGACTGCTCCTTGTCCCAGGCCTCGCCGTCCTCGAAGAGACCGGGGAAGTTGCGGGCGTCCGACCACGGCACATACTCGTGCGGCATCCAGTCCTTGGCGACACCCAGATGCCGGTTGAGTTCCTTCTCGACCACTTCCTCCAAGGCGTACAACAGCCGGGCGTCGGTCCAGACGGCGGGACTGCCGAGGTGCGGGGAAGTGATCGTCACGGGAACTCCAGGGGGACGCGACAACGGGGACAGGCCGGCGAGCGGTGCCGGAACCTACGGGATCGTAGGCTACGAAACCGTAGGCTACGAAACCGTAGGTTACGTAGCCGTAGGTTAAGGACACCGTAAAGATCCCTGATCAGGTGGGCTGCCCAAGGCTCCCGAGGCCATGTCAAGACGGTCCGGGAGTCGCAGGTCCCAGCGCCGCAAGGGTGAGGCCGGCACCCGTCAGGCGTACAGATCCCGCAGCCGGACCGAGAGGCATGTCACACAGCCTTCGAGCTTCTCGAACTCGCTGATGTCGACCACGACCGGCTCGAAGCCGAGATCGGCGAGCAGCTCCGCGGACTTCGGGGCGCTCGCCGCCATCAGCAGCTTCTGGCCGCCGAGCAGCACCACGTGGGCGCCGCTCTCCTCGGGCACCGACAGGAAGCGCGGGAAGAGCGAGGGCCGGTCCACCTTCGGGATGTGCCCGACGACCGTCCCGTCGGGCAGCGCGGTGACCGCCGACTTCAGATGCAGCACCTTGCTCACGGGGACGGCGACGACCCGCGCCCCCAGCGGCTCGAAGGCGGCCCGCAGCTGCTGGACGCCGGCCGCGTTGGTGCGCCCGCCCCGGCCGACGTAGATGGTGTCGTCGATCTTCAGAACGTCGCCGCCGTCCAGGGTGCCCGGCTCCCAGATCCAGTTCACCGAGCAGCCCAGGCGCGCCACGGCCTCCTCGACCCCGGCCGTCTCGTCCCGCCGGGAGTCGGCGCCGGGCCGGGTGATCAGCGCGACGTTCCTGTACATGACGACGGTGTCCTCGACGAACACCGAGTCGGGGCAGTCGTCCTCGGGGTCGACCTCGACGGTCTCCCAGCCGTGCGTGCCCAGGGCCTCGACATAGGCCTCCCACTGCTCCACCGCGAGATCGGCGTCGGCCTTCTCCCGTTCGATGTGCGTGACCAGGCCGTCGGCCAGGCGCGGACTCGGGCGGCGGACGAGGGCCTTCTTGCTGGGCACGACGGGACTCCGTAACGGCGGGACGGTGGACCGGGCCCCTTGGAGAGGGACCCGGACCGCCATCATGCAGCGCACATGTGCGCGGGCAAAACCCCCGTTGCCAGGATGTGCCCCTCCTGAGATGCGCTTCCCGGACGCTTCATCCGACCTCCTCCGGTGCGGTCTCCTGCAACTCGCCGTCCATCAGCAGCCATCGGGTGATCCCGATCGACTCCAGGAACGGCAGGTCGTGGCTGGCCACGATCAGTGCTCCTTCGTACGACTCCAGGGCCGACGTCAGCTGCCGGACGCTCGCGATGTCGAGGTTGTTCGTCGGCTCGTCGAGCATCAGCAGCTGCGGGGCCGGCTCGGCGAGCATCAGCGCGGCCAGGGCCGCCCGGAAGCGCTCGCCGCCGGACAGCGTCGCCGCCCGCTGGTCGGCGCGGGCGCCGCGGAACAGGAAGCGGGCCAGCCGCGCCCGGATCCGGTTGTTGGTGGCGCCCGGCGCGAACCGGGCCACGTTCTCGGCGACGGACAGCTCGTCGTCGAGGACATCCAGCCGCTGCGGCAGGAATCGCAGCGGCACGTGCGCGTGCACCTCGCCCGAGACCGGCGCCAGCTCACCGGCGATCGTCCGCAGCAGCGTGGTCTTGCCCGCGCCGTTGCGCCCGATCAGCGCGATCCGCTCCGGGCCGCGCAGATCCAGCCCGCCGGCCACGCGCGCGCCGTAGGCGAGTTCCAGCTCCCGCAGGGTGAGCACGTCACGGCCCGGCGGTACGGCCGTGAACGGCAGGTCGACGCGGATCTCGTCGTCGTCCCGCACGGCGTCCGCCGCCTCGTCGAGGCGCTCCTTCGCCTCGGTGAGCTTCTCCTCGTGCATGATGCGGTGCTTGCCCGCGGACTCCTGTGCCGCGCGCTTGCGCGCCCCCATGACGATCTTCGGTTCGCGCTTCTGGTCCCACATCTTCTGCCCGTAGCGCTTGCGACGGGCCAGCTTGACCTGGGCGTCGGCCAGTTCGCGCTTCTGTTTGCGGTAGTCGGCCTCGGCGACGCGCACCATGCGCTCCGCGGCCTCCTGCTCGGTGGCGAGGGCCTCCTCGTAGGCGGAGAAGTTGCCGCCGTACCAGGTGACCTCCCCGGAGCGCAGATCGGCGATCTGGTCGACGAGTTCCAGCAGTTCGCGGTCGTGGCTGACCACGACCATGACGCCCGGCCAGGCGGACACGGCCGCGTACAGCCGTCTGCGCGCGTACAGGTCGAGGTTGTTGGTCGGCTCGTCCAGGAGCAGGACGTCCGGGCGGCGGAGCAGCAGGGCGGCCAGCCGCAGCAGCACCGACTCACCGCCCGACACCTCGCCGATGGTGCGGTCCAGGTCGATGTGGCCGAGCCCGAGTTCGCCGAGGGTGGCCAGGGCGCGCTCCTCCACGTCCCAGTCGTCGCCGACCGTCTCGAAGTGCTCCTCGGACACGTCGCCCGCCTCGATGGCGTGCAGCGCGGCCCGCCGGCCGGCGATGCCCAGCGCCTCGTCGACCCGCAGACGGGTGTCGAGGGTGACGTTCTGCGGGAGGTGGCCGACCTCGCCCGCGACGCGGACGACACCGTCGGCCGGGGCGAGTTCACCGGCGATCAGCTTCAACAGGGTCGATTTGCCGGACCCGTTGACGCCGACGAGCCCGGTCCGGCCGGGGGCGAAGGAGACGTCGAGGCCCTCGAAGACGGACGTGCCGTCGGGCCACGTGAAGGAGAGGGACGTACAGGTGATGGATGGAGACATGCGGGCCTCGCGGTTGCTTGATGCGGTCAGGGGCAAACGCGTATCGAGACACCGGGGACCTACGGCAGGAGAGGGGAGTTCCGGAGATGGAGAAGGCCTCGAAGAGATGAGGGGGCCTGGGGCATGAGAAATGCCCCGTTCCGTCGGGACGGCTCGACTGCCGAGGTCGCACGCGGCGCACACACCTGTGGTGTGTCACACGGTGTCTCAGGACCTCAGAGGAGCAACGTCCTTCTCCGATCGACGGCAACAGAAGCGCTTTACACCGTACGAGCGCCTCTGGCGGCTGTCAACGCATTAACGAACTACCGTGATCTTGACGACGCCGCACCAAGGAGACCTCGTGCCCCACGGTTCGCTCTCGCTCCCGGCCCGGCTGTGCCTCCTCGCCTGGGACCCCACCGGCACCGAGGTCGCCGCCGCGCACCTGGTGCGGGCCGGCGCCCTCACCGAGCTGGTCCGGCGCGGCCTGCTCACCGACGAGGACGGCATCGCCACCCCGGCCGACCTGGACACCCTCACCGGGGACGCCGTCCTCGACGGGCTGCTGGAACTGGTCCGCGAGTCGATGCCGCACCGGTGGCGGGCGTGGGTGGGCCTGCACGCGCGCGTGCAGGCGGACGCCGTGCGGGAGCAGCTGACCGCCGAGGGGTGGCTGCGCGCGGAGAAGAAGCGTGTGCTCGGTGTCTTCCCGAGCGTGGAGCACGTGCTGGAGCGCGCGGACGCCGTGGACGTCCTGCGGCAGGAGGCGCGGGACGTGTGGCAGGGGCGCGGGGAGGTCTCCGAGCAGGAGGCCGCCGCCGTGGCTCTCGCCGCAGCCGGGGGCGTACGCGGCCTGGTCCCGGACGGGGACGACCGTGAGCAGCTCAAGGAGCGCGTCGAGGAACTCGTCGAGCGCAGCGGGGTGGGCGGGGTGCTCGGCGAGCTGTGTTCGGCCCTGACGCCGGCCGTCTGAGCCTCCGGCGTACGTGTCGGATTTCTGCCAGCCCCCGCCCCGTGCCCGCTGGTTGAGTGGGCGGTATGACGACGAACGAGATCCTTCGCGCGCGTGCCCTCGCCTTCCGCTCCCTGCACGTCCCCGGTACTCCGCTCGTCCTGCCGAACGCCTGGGACATCACCAGTGCCCGCATCGTCGAGGACGCCGGTGCCGCCGCCGTCGCGACCACGAGCGCGGGTCTCGCGTGGGCGCTCGGCGCGGCGGACGGCGACCGGCTGGAGCGTGCCGTGGCCCTCGGCGCAGTGGCCCGGATCGCCGCCGCCGTGGAGGTGCCCGTCAGCGCGGACATCGAGTCGGGCTACGCGCGGGACGCGGCGGGCGTCGCGAGCACGATCCGCGCGGTGATCGAGGCGGGCGCGGTCGGCGTGAACATCGAGGACGCGCTCTACGAGGAAGGGACGGGGCCGTTGCGTCCCGTCGCGGAGCAGGCCGAGCGGATCGCCGCCGCCCGGGAGGCGGCCGACGCGGCCGGGGTGCCGCTGTTCGTCAACGTCCGCATCGACACGTTCCTCAGGAGCGCCGGGGGAGTGGACGAGACCCTGGAGCGGGCGGCCGCCTTCCTCGCGGCGGGCGCCGACGGGATCTTCGTCCCCGGGGCCGTCGACCCGGGGGCGGTCAAGCTCCTCGTCGACGGGATCGAGGGGCCGCTGAACGTGATGGCGGGCCCGGGCGCACCGCCGGTCGCCGAACTGGCCGCGCTCGGCGTCGCCAGGGTGAGCGTCGGCTCCGGCATCGCGCAGGCCGCACACGCACTGGTCCGGCGCGCCGCAGGGGAGCTGCTGGGCGCGGGGACGTACGACTCGCTGGCGGGCGGGCTCGACTACGGCGAGCTCAACACGCTGATGGGCGGGGGCCGTTAGGCCGCGTCGCGCATCAGTTCCGCGAGGTCGTGGTCGAGGTCCAGCTGCAGGTGCTCCATGCCGACGGGCACCAGGGCGTTGGTGGCGGAGAGGAACCGGTTTATCGCGTCCGAGTGGACGTGTACGACGGCGGTGCCCTCGGGGGCGTGGAACTCCATGACGGTGCGGTCGTAGCCGTAGGGGCGCACGCGGACGTCGCCGTCACCCGCGGGCTCCTCCAGGCCGTCCGTGAGGAGTTCGCGCGAGAAGGTCCAGCAGACCTCCACGCCCTCCAGCGTGGCCGGGGCGGGGAAGGTCATGCGGACGGCGAACGGATCGCGGCGGTCGTAGTGCAGCGTCGCGGGGATGCTGGGCATACGTGGCGCGGCGGCCACGAGGCGGGCCTCCACGGGCTGCTCGATGACGGTGGACAACGCCTTGCTCCCTTGTTGACGGCTGGACGGATGGGCGGTGGGCAGATCGAGCCGGGCTCAGGTGCCGATCGGGCCGGGCACTGCTAGAGACGCCGGAATCAGCCAATCCGTGCACCCCGATTCCGAGTGACCTCCGTCACCGCGTTCATTCACAGGAGTGACGGGGTCCACTTTCCGTGCACTGCGGGGCATTTGTGGTTCGGACGGGCCCTCTGGACGGTGTCCGCAGGGTGGACTAGCTTCGCCCGCCATGAGGCGCATGGGGAGCTCGCGACGAATGAGACCTACGTTCCGCACGGTGGCCGCGGGGGCGGTGTGTTCGGCGGCGCTGGCCGCGCCGACCGCCGCACCCGCGCAGGCACAGGCACAGGCACCCGCACAGACACAGGGGCATCGGGCACCCCACTGGGAGCTCAAGGACACCGGCGCGAGCGGCGTGCGCTTCCGCGGTCTGTCGGCCGTGGGCCGGGATGCCGCCTGGGTGGCCGGCACCAAGGGCACCGTGCTGCGCACCACCGACGGCGGGGCGAGCTGGCGCGATGTCTCGCCGCCGGGCGCCGGCGAGCTGGAGTTCCGGGACATCGAGGCGTTCGACGCGCGGCGGGCCGTGGTGCTCGCCATCGGCGAGGGCGAGGCGTCCCGCGTCTACCGCACCGACGACGGCGGCGCGACCTGGACCGAGTCCTTCCGCAACACCGACGCCAAGGCCTTCTACGACTGCATGGCCTTCTTCGACCACCGCCACGGCCTGGCCATGAGCGACCCGGTGGACGGCAGGTTCCGCATCCTGTCGACCGCGGACGGCGGCCGCTCCTGGAAGGTGCTGCCCGGCGACGGCATGCCGGCCGCCCTGGACGGGGAGGCGGGCTTCGCGGCGAGCGGCCAGTGCCTGGTCGCCTCCGGCCCGTCGGACGCCTGGCTGGCGACCGGAGGCGGTGCACGCGCGCGTGTGCTGCACTCCCGCGACCGCGGGCGCACCTGGACGGCGGCCGACACCCCGATCCCGGCCGGCGACCCGGCCAAGGGCGTCTTCGCGCTCGCCTTCCGCGACCCCACCCACGGCCTCGCCGTCGGCGGCGACTACCGCCCCGACCAGACCTCGCCGCAGGCCGCCGCTCGCAGCGCCGACGGCGGCCGCACCTGGCAGCCGGCCGCCGAGCCGCCGCCCGCCTACCGCTCCGGCGCCGCCTGGCTCCCGCACAGCCGCACCACCGCCCTCGCGGTCGGCCCCACGGGCACCGATGTGACCACCGACGGCGGCCGCACCTGGCGGACGGTCGACACCGGCTCGTACGACACCGTCGACTGCGTACCCGGTCCCACCTGCTGGGCGGCGGGCGAGCAGGGGCGGGTGGCCCGGCTGGAACGCTGACGTAGGACGCCGGAAGGCGGGTACTCGTTCCCTGCCGCAAAGGCCCGTCAAAGGTCCGTCACAGGCATGTCGACGGCATCTCGACGGCCCGTCGCAGACGAAGGGAGCGATCATGCCGGCCGGTTCCAGCCCCAAGCGTGAGCGCCAGTACGAGCACATCAAGCAGAGCGCACAGGACCGGGGCGAGAGCGCGGGGCGCGCCAAGGAGATCGCCTCGCGCACCGTGAACAAGGAACGCGCCCGCTCCGGTGAGTCCCGGACCGCCGGCCGCAGCTCCAAGCAGGACATGTCGTCCGGCGAGCGCGGCGGCCGGCGGTCGGGCAGCGGCTCGCAGGGGCCCACCCGAGACCAGCTCTACAACGAGGCCAGGCAGCGTGGCATCGAAGGCCGTTCGAATATGAACAAGGGCCAGCTGCAGCGCGCCCTGAACGCCAAGAAGAGCTGAGCCGCGCGGCTCAGCCGATCGCCTGCCGATGGTGCGCAAGCTCCGGAGCCGTCTTCGTGGCGAGGAACTCCGTGATGCGGTACGCGCACACACCGGCGACGGCGAGCGGGTCGCCCGCGACGATCTCCTCGATGCGCGCCCGGTCCTCCGCGACGGCGAGGATCACTCCGCCGTCGCGGGGGTCCTTGCGCCCCGACGCCAGGAAGAAGCCCTTGCCGTACTGCTCGTCCAGCCACGCCACATGGTCCGGCAGCAGGGCGTCCACGGCATCGAGCGGGGCGGTGTAGGTCAGGTCCAGTACGAACATGATCACGAGCCTACGCCGCACCTTCCGGGCCCGTACGCTCGTCCCCATCATGACGACCGTAAGCATCCCCGCGGGCTGGCCCGCGACCGAGGAAGAGGCCCGCGCCGTCCAGGACGAGCTGCGCGAGCGCGTACTGCTCGACGCGGCGGGACCGCCGCCCGGCGCGGGGTACGTGACCGGTGTCGACGTGGCCTACGACGACGAGCGGGACGTCGTAGCCGCCGCGGCGGTGGTCCTCGACGCGGGGACCCTCGACGTCGTCGAGGAGGCCACGGCGGTCGGCCGGATCTCCTTCCCGTACGTGCCGGGGCTGCTCGCCTTCCGCGAGATCCCCACGGTCCTCGCCGCCCTCGACGCCCTGGTGCGCCCGCCCGGCCTGGTCGTCTGCGACGGCTACGGCCTCGCCCACCCGCGCCGCTTCGGCCTCGCCAGCCACCTAGGCGTCCTCACGGGCCTGCCCACGATCGGCGTCGCCAAGAACCCGTTCACCTTCGCCCACGACGATCCGGGTGCCGCGCGAGGCAGCACCTCACCGCTGCTGGCGGGCACCGAGGAGGTCGGCCGGGCCCTGCGCACCCGCGACGCCGTCAAGCCGGTCTTCGTCTCCGTCGGACACCGCGTCGACCTGGAGAACGCCTGCGCCCACACCCTGGCGCTGACCCCCGCCTACCGGCTCCCGGAGACCACGCGCAGGGCGGACGCGCTGTGCCGCCGGGCGCTTCAGGAGGCGACGATCCGGCACTGACCGACCTCGCGGTGCTGCGAGTAGCAGACCGCCGCCCCAGTTGGCGCTTCTTCCGCCAAGTGGGGCGGGACCATGGGCTGCGCCGTCGGAAAGTCTCACATCGCGCTCGCGGGCGTAGGCATGCACGCGTCGCGATCTGAGTACGTGTACTGAGTAGCCGTACGGATGTGGGCGCCGTGTGCCGGCGGACAGGCTGTGCCGCATGACGACGCACCGGGCCCCGAAGCCCCTCGCCGACCCCAACCGTCCCGTCGAGCGTGCCGTGACGGCCGTGCTGATCCTCGCCGTGCTGGCCGGGGTCGGCTGGATCGCCGGGATGATCTACACCGTGGCCGGCTGGTCGCTCTAGGACGAACCCGCGCCCGGCCGGGACCCGTTCGCCCCCTCAGCGGCCGGCGGCGACCCGGAAGGTGATGCCGGCTCCGCGCAGCCGCTCGATCAGCGCGTCGCCCATCGCCACCGCCGTGGTCACCTGGCCGGAGGTCGGCGGCAGGTCGTCGAAGGCCAGCGACAGCGCCGACTCGGCGAACATCTTGGCCGTCTCGCCGTAGCCGGGGTCGCCGCCCGCGACCTCCGTGAACACCCGCCGGCCGCCGCCCTCGCCCACGAAGCGGACCTTGAACCAGCTCTTCGCGCGCTTCTCGGCGTCCGGCCCCTCGCCGGGCTTGAGCCGGTCCGACAACCAGCGCCGCGCGGGCGGCAGTTGGGCCGCCGCGAACACGCCGCTCACCGCCGCGACCCCGGCCAGCGCGACGGGCAGATGGCGCACCGCCGCGTAGTGCCGGTAGCGGAAGTCGGGGCCGTAGCGCTCCAGGGCCTTCGCGGAGCGGTGCACGATCTGCGGGTCGATGGTCGGCAGGGGCAGCGCCCACGCGCCGACCTCCTTGGCGAACTTCGGTGCTCCGGTGGGCACGGCGGCCCGCCGCCCCACCAGGCGCGGCTCGTGCCGCCCGCGGTCCCGTTCGGCGGCCAGCATCGGACGCACCCGGGCGAACTGGTTGAGCGCCGAGGCGAACGTACCGCCCGAGAAGGTGGCGTCCGCCGTCACGTATCCGTCCACGGTCAGCGGGACGCCCTCGGGCAGCTGCCGGACGGTGAAGTACGCGCCCAGGTCGTGCGGGATCGAGTCGTAGCCGCAGGCGTGCACCAGCCGTGCGCCGGTCTCCTGCGCGCGTGCGTCGTGGCGCACGTACGTGAGGTCCACGAACTCGGGCTCGCCGCAGAGGTCGAGGTAGTCCGTGCCGCTGTCGGCGCAGGCGGCCACGAGATCCTCGCCGTAGGTGACGTACGGGCCGACCGTCGTGGCCACCACGCGTGCCTGCTCGGCGAGCTCGCGCAGGCCGGCCGGGTCGGACACGTCCGCCCGCAGCACGCCGACCTTCCCGGCGCCGGGCAGCCGTCCGCGCAGCCGCTCCAGCTTGCTCTCGCTGCGGCCCGCGATCGCCCAGCGCAGCCCGTCGGGCGCGTGCGCGGCGAGGTACTCCGCGGTGAGCTCCCCGACGAAGCCGGTGGCCCCGAAAAGCACGATGTCGTACGGACGGTCCGCCCTGTTCAGCCTGCTCATGACACCCCTCGGTCCGCTGCACGCGCCGTTGTCGGTGGCCGAGGTTAGCGTGAGGAGTGCGGAGCCCGACGACGAGCCCGGAGGCAGAGCTTGGCCGTGACCGAAAATGCCCTGAAGAAGTGGGAGAAGGCGCGCGAATTCGCTCTCGGCCTGCCCGGCGGTGTCGAGGAGTTCCCCTGGGGCGAGTCCGTCGCGAAGGTCAACAGGAAGGTGTTCGTCTTCCTCGGTGTCACCGACGGCAGCCATCCGCTCGGCGTGACGGTGAAGCTCAGGGACGAGGCCGCCCACGCGCATGCCCTGACCTTCCCGGGCGCCGAGCCCTCCGGGTACGGGCTGGGCAAGGCCGGCTGGGTCCGCATCCCGCTCCAGGAGCGGGGCGCGCCGACGGCCGAGCTGCTGTGCGAGTGGGTGGAGGAGAGCTACCGGGCGATCGCGCCGAAGCGGCTGACGGCGGAGCTGGACGCGCGCTGAGCCGCCGATGGCCCCGACAATTGGCTAAGCGCTTGCTCGCCCAGGTCTTGTGTTCAGTGCGGCGGGTTCTTAGCATCACTGGTGTTACATCAGTTGTGTCACAGTGCTGGGGGCTTGATGACAACGGCAGAGACGCCGGCCGGGCAGGGCCCGCTCAGCGGTGTGCGCGTGGTCGAGCTGGCCGGGATCGGGCCGGGCCCGTTCGCCGCCATGCTCCTCGCCGACCTGGGCGCCGACGTGGTCCGCGTGGACCGCCCCGGCGGCGCCGGGCTCGCGATCGACCCCGCGTACGACGTCACCAACCGCAACAAGCGCTCGGTGATCGTCGACCTGAAGTCCGCGGACGGCGCCGCGCGCGTCCTGGACCTCGCCGAACGCGCCGACGTCCTCATCGAGGGCTACCGCCCCGGCGTCGCCGAACGCCTCGGCGTCGGCCCCGAGGCCTGCCACGCCCGCAACCCGGGGCTCGTCTACGGCCGCATGACCGGCTGGGGCCAGGACGGCCCCCTCGCCCAGCGCGCCGGCCACGACGTCGCCTACATCGCGCTCACCGGCACCCTCGGCGTGATCGGCGACCCGGACCGGCCGCCGGCCGTCCCCGCCAACCTCCTCGGCGACTACGCGGGCGGCTCCCTCTACCTCGTCGTCGGCGTCCTCGCCGCCCTGCACCACGCGCGCGCCGGCGGCACCGGCCAGGTCGTGGACGCCGCCATCGTCGACGGCACCGCCCACCTCTCCGCGATGATCCACGGCATGCTCGCCGCCGGCGGCTGGCAGGACCGGCGCGGCGCCAACCTCCTGGACGGCGGCTGCCCGTACTACGGCACGTACGAGACGGCCGACGGCAGGTACATGGCGGTCGGCTCCCTCGAGCCGCAGTTCTACGAGGAGTTCGTGAACCTGCTCGGCGTCCCCGAGCACGCCGAGACCCGCAAGGACTGGGCCCGCTGGGGCGAACTGCGCACCGCGGTCGCCGCCCGCTTCAAGTCCCGCACGCAGCAGGAGTGGGCGGCCCTCTTCGAGGGCTCCGACGCGTGCGTGGCGCCCGTGCTGTCGCTGCGCGAGGCCCCGCACCACCCCCATCTCGCCGCCCGCGGCACCTTCACCGACCACGGCGGCATCACCCAGCCCGCGCCGGCGCCGCGCTTCTCCGCGACCCCGACGGCCGTACGGACCGGCCCGGCGCAACCCGGGGCGGACACCGCGGGCGTGGCGCGCGACTGGGACGTACCCGACCTCATGAAGGACCAGGAACCCATGAAGGGCCCCGAATGAAGCGGCAGATCTTCGCCCCCGAGCACGACGCGTTCCGCGAGACGGTGCGCGCCTTCCTGGCCAGGGAGGTGCTGCCGTACTACGAGCAGTGGGAGAAGGACGGCATCGTCTCCCGCGGGGCCTGGCGGGCGGCCGGAAAGCAGGGCCTGCTCGGCCTCGCCGTGCCCGAGGAGTACGGGGGCGGCGGCACCGCCGACTTCCGCTACAGCGCCGTCCTCGCCGAGGAGTTCACGCGCGCGGGCGCGGCCGGCCTCGCCCTCGGCCTGCACAACGACATCATCGGCCCGTACCTGACCTCGCTCGCCACCGACGAGCAGCGGAGCCGCTGGCTGCCCGGCTTCTGCGACGGTTCGATCATCACCGCCATCGCCATGACCGAACCGGGCGCCGGCTCCGACCTGCAGGGCATCCGCACCCACGCGGAGGACCGCGGCGACCACTGGCTGCTCAACGGCGCCAAGACGTTCATCTCCAACGGCATCCTCGCCGACCTGGTGGTCGTGGTCGCGAAGACGACCCCGGAGGGCGGTGCGCGCGGGCTGTCGCTGCTGGTCGTCGAACGCGGCATGGAAGGCTTCGAGCGCGGCCGCAACCTCGACAAGATCGGCCAGAAGGCGCAGGACACGGCCGAGTTGTTCTTCAACGACGTCCGCGTGCCGAAGGAGAACCTCCTCGGCACGCGCGACGGCGCGTTCGTGCACCTGATGACGAACCTCGCCCAGGAGCGTCTGAGCATCGCCGTCTCGGCGATCGCCGCCGCCGAGCACCTGCTGGAGATCACCACCGACTACGTCAAGGAGCGCGAGGCCTTCGGCCGCCCGCTCGCCACCAAGCAGCACGTGCGCTTCGAGATAGCCGAGATGGCCACCGAGTGCGCCGTCACCCGCACCTTCCTCGACCGCTGCATCGAGGACCACTCGGACGGCACGCTCGACGCCGTGCACGCATCCATGGCCAAGTGGTGGGCGACCGAGCTGCAGAAGCGCGTCGCCGACCGCTGCCTCCAACTGCACGGCGGCTACGGCTACATGACCGAGTACCCGGTCGCGCGGGCCTTCACCGACGGCCGCATCCAGACCATCTACGGCGGCACGACCGAGATCATGAAGGAGATCATCGGCCGTTCGCTGCTCGGCTGAAGCTTCTCGGCCGGCCGACCCTCATCCCCTGCCGGCCCACCCTCACCCCCGAAAGGCTTGCTTGTGAGCACCGAAGCGTACGTGTACGACGCGATCCGCACCCCGCGCGGCCGCGGCAAGGCGAACGGCGCCCTGCACGGCACCAAGCCCATCGACCTGGTCGTCGGGCTCATCCATGAGCTCCGGGTCCGCTTCCCGGGCCTGGACCCGGCCGCGATCGACGACATCGTGCTCGGCGTCGTCGGCCCGGTCGGCGACCAGGGCTCCGACATCGCCCGTATCGCCGCGATCGCCGCCGGACTGCCGGACACGGTCGCGGGTGTGCAGGAGAACCGCTTCTGTGCCTCGGGTCTGGAAGCCGTCAACATGGCCGCCGCCAAGGTCCGTTCGGGCTTCGAGGACCTCGTCCTCGCGGGCGGCGTCGAGTCCATGTCCCGGGTGCCCATGGCCTCCGACGGCGGCGCCTGGTTCAACGATCCGATGACCAACCTCGCCACCAACTTCGTGCCGCAGGGCATCGGCGCCGACCTCATCGCCACCATCGAGGGCTTCACCCGCCGCGACGTCGACGAGTACGCGGCCCTCTCGCAGGAGCGCGCGGCCACGGCCGTCAAGGAGAACCGCTTCGAGCGCTCGCTCGTCCCGGTCAAGGACCGCGGCGGCCTCGTCGTCCTCGACCACGACGAGCACCTGCGCCCGGGCACCACGGCCGACTCCCTCGCCAAGCTGAAGCCGTCCTTCGCGGACATCGGCGACCTCGGCGGCTTCGACGCCGTGGCACTGCAGAAGTACCACTGGGTCGAGAAGATCGACCACGTCCACCACGCGGGCAACTCCTCCGGCATCGTGGACGGCGCCTCGCTGGTGGCGATCGGCACCAAGGAGGTCGGCGAGCGGTACGGCCTCACCGCGCGCGCGCGGATCGTCTCCGCGGCGGTCTCCGGCTCGGAGCCCACGATCATGCTCACCGGCCCCGCGCCCGCCACCCGCAAGGCACTCGCCAAGGCCGGGCTGACCATCGACGACATCGACCTCGTCGAGATCAACGAGGCCTTCGCGGCGGTCGTCCTGCGCTTCGTCAAGGACATGGGCCTGTCCCTGGACAAGGTCAACGTCAACGGCGGCGCGATCGCCCTCGGCCACCCGCTCGGCGCGACCGGCGCGATGATCCTCGGCACGCTCCTCGACGAACTGGAGCGCCAGGACAAGCGCTACGGCCTCGCGACCCTCTGCGTCGGCGGCGGCATGGGCATCGCCACGATCGTCGAGCGCGTCTGAAGACCCCAGCGGCCACACGAGACTTCTACGGAGATCCCCTCATGACCGAGAGCACCACCATCCGCTGGGAACAGGACGAGACCGGCGTCGTCACCCTCGTCCTCGACGACCCCAACCAGTCCGCGAACACCATGAACCAGGCGTTCCGCGACTCCCTCGCCTCCGTCACCGACCGCCTGGAGGCCGAGAAGGACTCCATCCGCGGCATCGTCTTCACCTCCGCCAAGAAGACCTTCTTCGCCGGCGGCGACCTGCGCGACCTCATCCGGGTCACCCCGGAGACCGCGCAGGACCTCTTCGACGGCGGCATGGCGATCAAGCGCAACCTGCGCCGCATCGAGACCCTGGGCAAGCCGGTGGTCGCCGCCATCAACGGCGCGGCCCTGGGCGGCGGTTACGAGCTCGCCCTCGCCTGCCACCACCGCGTCGCCCTCGACGCACCGGGTTCCAAGATCGGCTGCCCCGAGGTCACGCTGGGACTGCTGCCCGGCGGCGGCGGAGTCGTCCGCACGGTCCGCCTGCTCGGCATCGCCGACGCCCTGCTGAAGGTGCTGCTCCAGGGCACCCAGTACAGCCCGCGGCGCGCCCTCGACAACGGCCTGGTCCACGAAGTCGCCGCCACCCAGGACGAGATGCTCGCCAAGGCCCGCGCCTTCATCGACGCCAACCCCGAGTCGCAGCAGCCCTGGGACAAGCCGGGCTACCGCATCCCGGGCGGCACCCCCGCCAACCCCAGGTTCGCGGCCAACCTGCCCGCCTTCCCGGCCAACCTGCGCAAGCAGACGGGCGGCGCGCCCTACCCGGCGCCGCGCAACATCCTCGCCGCGGCCGTCGAGGGCTCGCAGGTCGACTTCGAGACCGCGCAGGTCATCGAGGCCCGCTACTTCGTCGAACTGGCCGCGGGCCAGACCTCGAAGAACATGATCCAGGCGTTCTTCTTCGACCTCCAGGCCGTCAACTCCGGCGCCAACCGCCCCAAGGGGATCGAGTCCCGCAAGGTCCGCAAGGTCGCCGTCCTCGGCGCCGGGATGATGGGCGCGGGCATCGCCTACTCCTGCGCCCGCGCGGGCATCGAGGTCGTCCTGAAGGACGTCTCCCTGGAGGCGGCCGTCAAGGGCAAGGCCTACTCCGAGAAGCTGTGCGCCAAGGCCGTCTCCCGCGGCCGTACGACACAGGAGAAGGCGGACGCCCTGCTCGCGCTCATCACGCCGGCGGCGGACCCGCAGGACGTGGCCGGCTGCGACGCCGTGATCGAGGCCGTCTTCGAGAACCCCGAGCTCAAGCACAAGGTCTTCCAGGAGATCCAGCACGTCGTCGAGCCGGACGCGCTGCTGTGCTCCAACACCTCCACCCTGCCGATCACCGTGCTGGCCGAAGGCGTGGAGCGACAGGGCGACTTCATCGGTCTGCACTTCTTCTCGCCGGTCGACAAGATGCCCCTCGTCGAGATCATCAAGGGCGAGCGCACCGGCGACGAGGCCCTGGCACGCGCCTTCGACCTGGTCCGCCAGATCAACAAGACGCCGATCGTCGTCAACGACTCCCGCGGCTTCTTCACCTCCCGCGTCATCGGCCACTTCATCAACGAGGGCGTCGCCATGGTCGGCGAGGGCATCGAGCCCGCCTCGGTCGAGCAGGCGGCGGCGCAGGCCGGCTACCCGGCCAAGGTCCTGTCCCTCATGGACGAGCTGACGCTGACCCTCCCGCGCAAGATCCGCAACGAGTCGAAGCGGGCCGTCGAGGAGGCCGGAGGCACCTGGCCGGCGCACCCCGCCGAGGCCGTCATCGACCGTATGGTCGACGAGTTCGACCGCCCCGGCCGCAGCGGGGGAGCGGGCTTCTACGACTACGACGAGAACGGCAAGCGGGCGGGCCTGTGGCCGGGCCTGCGCGAGCACTTCACCAAGCCGGGTCACGAGATCCCCTTCGAGGACATGCAGGAACGCATGCTCTTCTCCGAGGCCCTCGACACGGTCAAGCTCATCGAGGAGGGCGTCCTCACGTCCGTCGCCGACGCCAACATCGGCTCCATCTTCGGCATCGGCTTCCCCGGCTGGACCGGCGGCATCCTCCAGTACATCAACGGCTACGAGGGTGGCCTGCCCGGCTTCGTGGCCCGCGCCCGCGAGCTGTCCGAGCGCTACGGCGACCGCTTCGACCCGCCGGCCCTGCTGGTGGAGAAGGCGGAGAAGGGGGAGCGCTTCACGGACGCCGGCTGAGCAACGTGCGCGGGTGAGAGCCTACGTACCGCTGAGCGGTACGTAGGTCTTGCGCCCCGCCCCCCGGGCCCTCGACGCTGACCTGCGAACGCTCCGCACGGCCACCGTCCCCCTGAGGAGCCGCCATGGGTCAGCGTCCGGCCCTCGCCGTCCTGGACATCCTGCGCGGCGAGGGCGTGAACCGCGTCTTCGGCAATCCCGGCACCGCCGAACTCCCCTTCCTGGCAGCCCTCGCGGACGCCCACGGCGAACCCGAGTAGGTGCTCGGTGTCCACGAGGGCTCCGTCGTCGCCATGGCCGACGGCTACGCCCGCGGCACCGGCCGCCCGGCCTTCGTGAGCCTGCACATCGCCGCAGGCCTCGCCAACGACCTGATCGGCCGGCTCAACGCCCGCCGCCCCCGCGCCCCGCTCGTCGTGGCGGCGGGGCAGCAGGACGGCCGCCACCTCCAGCAGGACCCCACGCTCTCCGGCGACCTGATCGGCCTGGCCACCCCGGCGGTGAAGGCGGTGTTCGACATCCGGCACGCCCGCGACCTGCCGCCGGCCCTGCGCCGCGCCTTCGCCCTCGCCATACGGCCGCCCGCAGGACCGGTGTTCCTGTCCCTGCCCATGGACGTGCTCGGCGAGGACATCGAGGTCGAGGTCCCGGCCCGCGCCCCCGCTCGGCCCGGCCGCCGGCCTGGAGCGCGCCGCGCTGCCGCTCGGCGCCGCGGCCCGCCCCGCGATCGTCGCCGGGGGCGGCGTGGGCCGCGAGGGCACCGTCGCCGCCCTGGTCCGCACCGCGGAGGCGTGTGGGGGCCGTCGTCCACCACCAGCCGAGGGCCGACTGCCATCAATCTGGCGGCGCCGTTCGTGGTGACCCGGGCCGCGCTGTCGTATCTGAGGGCGGTCGGGTGGGGCCGCGTCGTCAGCATCGTCTGCGCCGCGGTGTTCACCGCACCGCCCGGCATGGTCCCCCTACGTCACCCTCGAAGACGGGCCTGATCGGCTTCACGCGCGCGCTGGCCTCGGCGCTCGGCCCGTACGGCGTCACCGTCAACGCGATCGCGCCGAGCATGGTGCGCACCGCCACCGCCACCGCCGAGCGGACGGTCGGCGCGGGCGGCGGCTTCGAGGCCGTCCGCGCCGGACAGGTCGTGCGGCGCTCCCAGGAGCCGCCCGACCTGGTCTCGACCCTGCTGTACGTGGTGGACGAGGGCAGCGGCTTTCGGACCGGGCAGACGCTCAACGTGTCAGGCGGATCGGCCTTCCTGTGACTCCGGCTGGGTGTCCGCGAGCCACTGGTGCACCTCTTCCTTGAGCGAGCGCTGGAAGGTCGTCAGCAGCGCCTGCACCACCAGGGGCTGCATGTGCGCCGACAGCAGCTTCACGTCCTGCTCGTCCCGCTCGGACACCTCGCTGCGGAACAGCTGCGACAGCTCGTGCGCCGCCGCGCGCGAGTGCTCGATCAGCACCTTGCGCGAGGCGAGGATGGCCGCCTCGGACAGCGGTACGTCCAGGAGCTGCACCCCGAGGCGGAGCAGCCCGGAGTCGACGCGGAAGGCCTCCCCTTCGGCCCGGACGACCCCCATGGCGGCGAGCCGCTCGGTGTCGTCCTCGCTCAGCGGGCGCCCGGCCCGGCGGTGCAGTTCCTCGGCCGTGAGCGTCTCCACGGTGTCCGGCGCCCAGGACGCCACGACGGCCCGGTGGATCGCCAGGTCGTGATGGCTGAGGTCGGGCGGCAGCTGCTCCATGTAGCGCTCGATCGCAGCGAGCGTCATGCCCTGGTGCTGGAGCTCCTCGATGAGCGCCAGCCGGGCCAGGTGCTGCTGCCCGTAGTGGCCGACCCGGCGCGGACCGATCACCGGCGGGGGGAGCAGCCCCTTGGTGCTGTAGAAGCGGACCGTGCGGACGGTGATGCCGGCCCGCGCGGCCAGTTCGTCGACCGTGAGCGTCGGCTCCCCGGTGTCGCTGTCGGTGTCGGTCGTCATGTGCAGCAGTATCGCTGTCTCACCAGAACTGTGAAACCCGTACGGCGTGGTCGTCCGGGCACGTGAGGTACTTGTGAGGCGTGTGTGAGAAGCACCGCTGTGTGATCTATGCCATCGCATGCGCCCGGGGGACTGGGGGAAGGTGCCGCGTTGGTCCGCGTTCCCCCACCGAGTGCGCGGGCCCCTGTACGTCCGGAGAACCCGAGCGCGATCCGCTCGGGCGCACCAGAGAGTGGTACCCCCGTGAGCAAGGACGCCGTCACCACGGCACAGGTCGCCCCCCACGGCGACGCGGCCCCGACGCCCGCGGACGCGGGCGACGCCGGCTACAGCAAGGGCCTCAAGCACCGCCACGTCAACATGATCGCCATCGGCGGCGCGATCGGCACCGGACTCTTCCTGGGTGCCGGAGGGCGCCTGCACAGCGCGGGCCCCGCGCTCGCGATCGCCTACCTCGTCTGCGGCGTCTTCGCCTTCTTCGTGGTCCGGGCGCTCGGCGAACTGGTCCTCTACCGCCCGTCCTCCGGGTCCTTCGTGTCCTACGCCCGTGAGTTCCTGGGCGAGAAGGGCGCCTACGTCGCCGGCTGGATGTACTTCCTGAACTGGTCGACGACCGGTATCGCCGACATCACCGCCATCGCGCTCTACACGCACTACTGGAGCATGTTCACGAGCATCCCGCAGTGGGTGCTGGCCCTGATCGCGCTCGCCGTGGTCCTGGCCGTGAACCTGATCTCGGTGAAGATCTTCGGCGAGATGGAGTTCTGGTTCGCGATCGTCAAGGTCGCCACCCTGGTCGGCTTCATGCTGATCGGCATCTGGCTGCTGGCCACCCGGCACGAGGTGGGCGGCCGCACCCCGGGCACGAGCGTGATCTCCGACCACGGCGGCGTCCTGCCGCACGGCATGATGCCGGTCGTCCTGGTCATGCAGGGCGTGATCTTCGCGTACGCCGCCCTCGAACTGGTCGGCGTCGCGGCGGGCGAGACCGCCGAGCCGGAGAAGGTCGTCCCGCGCGCGGTGAACTCGATCATGTGGCGCGTGGGCCTGTTCTACGTGGGCTCGGTCGTCCTCCTCGCGCTTCTGCTGCCCGGCTCGGTCTACTCGGCGGACGAGAGCCCCTTCGTCACCGTGCTGTCGAAGATCGGCGTGTCCGGCGCGGGCGACGTGATGAACCTGGTGGTCCTGACGGCCGCGATGTCGTCCCTGAACTCGGGCCTGTACTCCACGGGCCGCATCCTGCGCTCGATGGCCATGGCCGGCTCGGCGCCCAGGTTCACCGGCCGTATGAACCGCAGCCAGGTCCCCTACGGCGGCATCCTGCTCACCTGCGCGGTGTGCGTGCTCGGCGTCGGCCTCAACTACCTCATGCCGGGCCAGGCCTTCGAGATCGTGCTGAACGTGGCCTCGCTCGGCATCGTGTCGACCTGGGTGATCATCATGATCTGCCACCTGGTCTTCGTCCGCCGCGCGAAGGCGGGCCTGCTCTCCCGCCCGTCCTTCCGCCTCCCCGGCAGCCCGGTCACCGAGATCACCACGATCGCCTTCCTCGTCGCCGTCCTCGGCCTGATGTGGAACGACCCCGACGTCGGCCGCAAGACCCTCCTCCTCATCCCTGTCATCGCCGTGATGCTGGTCGCGGGCTGGTTCGGCGTACGACGCCGGGTGGCCCGCACGGAGAACCAGGAACTGACGGAGCTCACCGAGTAGCCGCGCCCGTGCCCCTTCAGGGCGCCCCCTGTGCCCGGCGGGTGAGGGCGTTCCGCCGGTAAGGTGCGGTCCGGCGAACTGCAGATCACGGAGCGACTGGTGAGGCGCGGTGTCAAGGTCACCGTGTACGACCACGGGAGGGCGGGAAATGAGTCGCGACATCGACGTTCTCGTACTGGGCGGCGCGGGTGTGGACACGATCGTGTACGTGCCGCAACTGCCGCTCCCGTACGCCGACAGCTACATGATCGAGCAGGGCATCCGTACACGGGCCGGCCAGACCGGCGACTTCGTCGCCCTGGGACTCGGCGCGCTCGGCCTGCGCGTGCACCACCTCGACATGCTCGGCGACGACCCCGAGGGCGGCCTGGTGCGCGCCCTGCACCGCGAGAAGGGCATCGCGCTCACGGCGATCCCGCAGCCCGTGGGGACCAAGCGCGCCGTCAACCTCGTCAGCCCCGACGGCAGGCGCCTGTCCCTGTACGACGCGAGCCGCACGCTGATCGAGGACCGCTTCCCGGACGACACCGTGCGCACCCTGGCCGCGGCGAGCCGCCACGTCCACGTGACCATCACCCAGCCCTGCGCCGACACCCTGCCCCTCCTGCGCGAGACGGGCGCGACGGTCTCCACCGACCTCCACGACTGGGACGGCGAGAACCCGTACCACGAGCCCTTCGCCCACGCCGCGGACGTCGTCTTCCTCTCCACCACCGCCCTCTCCGACCCGGAACGCACCATGCGCCGCATCGCCGATCGCGGCCGCGTCGAGGTGGTCGTCGCCACGGCGGGCGCGAAGGGCGCCTACCTCCTGGCCGACGACGAACTCACCCACATACCCCCCGCCGCGCCCCCGGCCCCGATCCTCGACTCCAACGGCGCGGGAGACGCCTTCGCAGCGGCCTTCCTCCACGGCTGGCTCAACCGGGAGACACCCCGCCGCAGCGCCCTGTACGGCACGATCGCCGGCGCCCACGCCTGCACGGTCGCGTCGACGGAGACGGAGCCGATAGGCCGCGACGACCTCTTGGCGCGGGCGACGGGCCTTTAGGGGCGCGGGGAACTGCGCGACCGGCCACATCCGGCCCGCAGCCCCCCACTACCGAACCCGGCAATTCCCTAGTGCACGTAGTTGGTCGCAGCGATCTTCTTCCACGACTTCGGCTGCACAACGCCGGACCTGGCGATCGCCACACCCTTGGCCGCCGGCACCGCAGGCTTCGTGGGCTGGAACAGCCACGTGTCGAACAGCGAACTCAGCGACTTGCCCGACACCTTCTCCGCATACGCCTCGAAGTCCGCGACCGACGCGTTCCCGTACGCATGCTCCTGCGGCCAGCCCTTGAGGATGGCGAAGAACGAGTCGTCGCCGACAGCGTTGCGCAGGGCCTGGATAGCCAGCGCGCCGCGGTCGTAGACAGCGATGTCGAACTGGTTGTCCGCACCGGGGTCACCCGGCTCGACCTTCCAGAACGCGTCGTCGGCCGGATGCGAGGCGTACACGTAGTCGGCGAGTTCCTGCGTCGTGCCCTCGCCCTCGTGCTCGGACCACAGCCACTGGGCGTACCGCGCGAAGCCCTCGTTGATCCAGATGTCCTTCCAGCCCTTCAGCGACACACTGTCGCCGTACCACTGGTGCGCCAACTCGTGCACGACGACAGAGGCGTTGGAGCCGTTCGCGAACTGCTTCGGGCTGTAGTAGACCCGGGTCTGTGTCTCCAGCGCGTACCCGGTGGTCGTGTTGGGGACGTAGCCGCCCGCCGAGCTGAACGGATACGGCCCGAAGTAGCCGCTGAGCCAGTCGACGAGCTCCCCGGTCCGCTCCACGCTCGCCCGCGCGGCCCCGTCGTTGTCGCCGAGGTCCTTGCTGTAGGCGTTGACGACCGGCACCCCGCCCTCGGAGGTGCTGGTCGTGATGTCGAACTTGCCGACCGCCAGCGTGGTCAGATACGTGGCCTGCGGCTTGTTCTGCCGCCAGTTGTAGCGCGTCCAGCCGAGCTGCGAACTCGTCGACTGCAGCGTGCCGTTGGACAGGGCCTGGGTGCTGTCGGGCACGGCGACCGACACGTCGTAGGTGGCCTTGTCGAGCGGGTGGTCGTTGCTCGGGTACCACCACCAGGCCGACTCGGGCTCGTCCGCCGCGACGGCGCCGTCCGGCGTGCGGTGCCAGGTGTTGAAGCCGTAGGCGCTCTTCGTCGACGGAACCCCGCTGTAGCGCACGACCACGGTGATCGGCGTGCCCTTGGCCAGCGGCGTCTTCGGCGTGATGACCAGTTCGTGCTGGCCGGAGGTGGTGAACGAGGCCTTGGCGCCGTTGACCCGCACCTCGCTGACGTCCAGCAGGAAGTCGAGGTCGAAGCTGGACAGGTCCTGCGTGGTCTTCGCCAGGATCGTCGCCGTACCGGACAACTCGTCCGTCGTGGGCTGGTACTTCAGGCGCAGGTCGTAGTGCGAGACGTCGTATCCGCCGTTGCCGTAGGCCGGGTAGTAGGGGTCGCCGATGCCCGGAGCGCCAGGGGCGTAGCTTGCGGCGGACGCCGGGATCGCCAGCATCAGGGAGGCCGCAGCGAGTGCGCCCGGCGCGATGATTCTGCGGTGCACGAAAGCTCCAAGTCGTAGGGGCACGAGGTCTGTCCGGAGCCTATGGAGTCCCTGTGTCACTGGGCATGTCCACGGCCCCGCCTGTCACACGATCGCCATTCGGCCGTCATGAACCACCTTGTGGCAAGGCCCGATCCGGCCACGCACGTCCCGCACGGCGACTCATGGCCCTCTTCTGCACGGCAGTTGACCGATGTACCGTCCCGCGCATGCCGATACGCATGCGCTTCACGACCTGGAGATCGCTCGCGACGGCGGCCATCGCCGTCCTCATGGCAGCCCTCCTCACCCCGGCGGCAGCCCACGCGGCCACCCCGGCACCGCGGGAGAGCCGGCCCGTCTACTCGTACGCGAACGCCATCCGCGAGGCCGTATGGGTGGACACCGGGCTCGACGGCGACCGCGACGGAAAGCACGACCGCGTCGCCGTCGACATCGTGCGCCCGCGCGAACCCTCCCAGGCGGGCCGCAAGATACCCGTCATCATGGACGCCAGTCCGTACTACTCCTGCTGCGGCCGCGGCAACGAGAGCCAGCTCAAGACGTACGACGCACAGGGCCACGTCGTCCAGATGCCGCTCTTCTACGACAACTACTTCGTGCCCCGCGGCTACGCCTTCGTCGGCGTCGACCTCGCCGGCACCAACCGCTCCGACGGCTGCGTGGACGTCGGCGGTCGCTCCGACGTCCAGTCCGCGAAGGCGGTCGTCGACTGGCTCAACGGCCGGGCGAAGGCGTACACGACCCGCACCGGCACCGCGACGGCCAGGGCGACCTGGACCAACGGGAAGACCGGCATGATCGGCAAGAGCTGGGACGGCACGATCGCCAACGGCGTCGCCGCGACGGGCGTCGAGGGCCTGAAGACGGTCGTCCCGATCAGCGCCATCTCCTCCTGGTACGACTACTACTTCGCCAAGGGCGCCCCGCTGTACGGCTCGGGCCCCGACGGGCTGTCGAACTACGTGGACAGCCCCGACGCCCAGGCCAAGTGCGCCGCGGTGCAGAAGAAGCTCGTCGACGGCGCCCCGCGCACCGGTGACTGGACGCCGTTCTGGACCGAGCGCGACTACGTCAAGGACGCGGGCAAGGTTCGGGCGAGTGTCTTCCTCACCCACGGCATGCAGGACCTCAACGTCCGCACCAAGCACTTCGGCCAGTGGTGGAACGCCCTCGCCAAGAACGGTGTCGAGCGCAAGATCTGGCTCTCCCAGACCGGCCACGTCGACCCGTTCGACTACCGCCGCGGCGCCTGGGTCGACACACTGCACCGCTGGTTCGACCACGAACTCCTCGGCTACGACAACGGAATCGACCACGAGCCGATGGCCGACATCGAACGCCACCCCGACCAGTGGGTCACCTCGAGGGTGTGGCCGCCGAGCGGCACGGCCGCCACGACCCTGCGCCCGGGCCGGGGCACCGAGGCGGGCGTCGGCACCCTCGGCCTCGCCAAGGGCCACGGCAGCGAGACCTTCACCGACGACCCGCAGTTGAGCGAGACCGACTGGGCCGCCAGGATCGCCACGCCGACCCCGGAGAAGGCCGGCTTCCTCACCGGACCCCTCACCCACGGCCTGCGCCTGTCCGGCTCCTCCAAGGTGACGGTGACCGCTACCCCCACCACCAGGACGGCCCATCTCTCCGCCGTCCTGGTCGACTTCGGCCCGGACACCATCCGGGACTACGCGGACGCCGCCGAGGGCATCACGACCGGTACCGACCGCAGCTGCTGGGGCGCGAGCACCGCGGGTGACAGCGCCTGTTTCAAGAACACCGCGGCCAAGAGGACGACCGTCGACTACACGGTGTTCAGCCGCGGTTGGGCCGACCTCGGCAACCATGCCTCCGACCGGAAGGGCGTCCCGCTCACCCCGGGAAAGGCGTACACCATCACCCTGGACCTCGCGGCCACCGACCACGTCGTCCCGGCCGGCCACCGGCTCGCGCTGATCGTCGCGGGCACCGACAAGGACCTCATCGACCCGCCGGCCGACCGGCCGACACTGACCCTGGACCTGTCCCGCACCTCGGCGAGCGTCCCGCTGGTGGGCGGCACGAAGTCCTTCGCCCAAGCCACCTCCGGCGCCACGGCCGCACCCGCGGCAACGCCCCTGAAGGGCCTACGCAACCCGAGCACGGCCCACCGCATCCCCATCGGCTGAGCAGCGACCTTCAGGGGCGCGGGGAACTGCGCGACCAGCCACAACGCCGCCGCAGACGCTGAACGACCCACCACCGCACACCCCGCGGAGCGCTAGGCGGCCGGGCAAGCCAACCCGGCCGCCTCCTCCGCACACCCCCAGGCCACGGTCACACCCGCCCCGCCATGCCCGTAGTTGTGCACCAACACCCTTCCGTCCGGCAGGACTTCACGCTCCAGCCGCACCGCATCCCGCGCCGGCCTAAGCCCCACGCAGTGGCCCAGCACCCGCGCCCCCGCGATCTCGGGCCGCAGCGCCGCACACCGCCGTACGATCGCCTCGGCCACCGCCGGATCCGGCTCCAGCGACCAGGCGTCCTCTTCGGCCGTGCCGCCCAGGAGGAGCCGCCCGGGCTGCGGGAAGAAGTACGCCATCTCCCCGTCCGCGCCGGTGGAGGTGAGCCAGGTGCGGATGCCCGGGTTCTCCACCACGACCAGCTGCCCCCGCACGGGCCGCACGGAGGCGTCCGGCACGAGTTCGCGCGCCCCCAGCCCCGTGCAGTTGACGACGGCCGGCGCGTCCGCCTCCGCGAAGCCGGCGACCGTACGCTCCTCGACCACGCCGCCCGCCTTCACCAGCCGCTCCCGCAGCCACGGCAGATGCGCGAGCATGTCGACGAGCGGCAGCCGCGCCCACAGCCCGCTCCCGGCGTACTCACCGGGCGTCGACGCGCGCAGCCCCGGCACCCGGGCGGCCGCCCAGGCCTCGGCCCGGTCGAGATCCGCCTCGCCCAGTACCCCTTCGACCATGCGTACGCCGGTGGCCTCGGGGGCGTCCGCCAGCTCCTCGTACACGTCCAGGGACTGCAGCGCCCACTCCCGTGCGCGGGCGACCGGCTCGATCCGGTACGGCCACCACAGTGCCCCGGCAACCGCCGAGGTGGTCCGCTCGGCGGGATCCCGCGTCCACACCCGCACCCGTACGCCGCGCTCGGCGAGAACGACGGCGGTGGTCAGCCCGACGACCCCGCCGCCCACCACGATGACATCGTTGTTCAATGCGCCCTCCCTCCAGGGACGGTAGCGGAATGTGTCATGCCGTGCTCGGAGAGCTTCGAACGCGGGAATACTCACAGCATGTCTGCCGAGTACGCGACCTTCGGCCTGGCACCGGCGATGCGCGCCGGTGGAGTCCTGACCAACGGTGACTACCAGATCCACCGGGACTTCGTGGACTTCATCGTCGACGGGCGGCCGCTGCTGTTCCAGCTCTCCGACCTCGACGCCGTCTCCCCGCTCGCCTCGGACGTCCCGCCCGCCATCTTCACCGAGCAGGTCCGCAGCCTCCTGCTGGAGGCGGAGGCACCGCTTCCAGGTGGCCGTTACGTGATCTACGGCTGTCCCGAGTGCGCGGACCTGGCCTGCGGCGCGGTCACCGCGGTCATCGAGCGGGACGGCGAGGACTTCATCTGGCGGGAGTTCGCCTGGCAGACGGACGAACACGCCGATCTGGAGCTCAACGGCTACCACGGCATAGGGCCGTTCCGCTTCCGGGGCGACCGCTACCGAGAGGCGCTGGCCGCGCTCCTCGACGGCCGCGCCCCGGGCACGCGGCGCCGGGTCCTGCTCATCGGCGCGAAGGTCGCGCTCCTCGCCAAGCTGGCCGCCGCCCTGCGCGCCATCGGCATCGGCGCCGACATCGCCCACGACGCGCACGGCGTCCCCGCCGACGAACTGCGCGGCTACGGAGCGGTCGCCTTCGGCCGCGCGATCGGCCCGGAGCAACGGGCCGAGGTGCGCCGCTCCTTCCAGCAGGCCGGGGTCGAGGTGGCGTACGTCGAGGGCCTGGCCCCGATCGTCCCGCTGCTCGTCGCACAGATCGAACACGCCCTGGACCGCAGCCCGGTGGAGCAGCGCCGGCTGACCCGGCTGGTGGCGGCCGACGGCGAGGCGGGCATCGAGGTCACCTCGCCCTGCCGGGTCCGGCTGACCGCGTACCGCGTGGACCGGCTCTACCGCACCCACGCCCACGACGTCTTCGACGGGGTCCTGGAGGCGGGCCGGCACCGCATCGCGCTGGACGCCAGGGCGGTCAGGGGCGAGTCGTTCGTGGTGGCGCGGACGGCGGGGAGTGTGCTGGTGGAGGCCATGGCCCGGTGAATACGGCGAGGCGGCGCAGGCCCGGCGGCGGTTAGGATCGGCGACCTGATGACTGCCACACTCGTCGCCAAGAACCTCGCCGCCGGGCACGGCGACCGCTCCCTGTTCGCCGGGCTCGACCTCGTCGTCGCGCCCGGCGACGTGATCGGTCTGGTCGGTGCCAACGGCGCGGGCAAGTCCACGCTGCTCAGGATGCTCGCGGGGCTCCTCGCGCCGGAGCAGGGGGAGCTCAGGCTCTCCCCGCCGACCGCGACCGTCGGCCACCTCCCGCAGGAACCGGAGCGCCGCCCCGGCGAGACGATCCGGGAGTTCCTGGCCCGCCGCACCGGCGTCGCCGAGGCCCAGCGCGTGATGGACGAGGCCACCCAGGCGCTGGTCGACGGCGGACCGGGCGCCGACGACGCCTACGCGACGAGCCTGGAGCGCTGGCTCGGCCTCGGCGGCGCGGACCTGGAGGAACGGGCGGAGGAGGTCGCCGGCTCGCTCGGCCTGGCGGTGGACCTGGACCAGCCGATGACGTCCCTGTCCGGCGGACAGGCGGCCCGCGCCGGCCTTGCCTCCCTCCTCCTGTCCCGCTACGACGTCTTCCTGCTCGACGAGCCCACCAACGACCTCGACCTGGACGGCCTGGAACGCCTCGAACGGTTCGTCTCCGGCCTGCGCGCCGGCACCGTCGTCGTCAGCCACGACCGCGAGTTCCTCACACGCACGGTCACCAAGGTCCTCGAACTCGACCTGGCGCAGGGCCGGATCAACCTCTACGGCGGCGGCTACGCGGCCTACCTGGAGGAGCGCGAGGTCGCCCGCCGGCACGCCCGGGACGACTACGAGGAGTACGCGGACAAGAGGTCCGCCCTCCAGGACCGTGCGCAGACGCAGCGCTCCTGGATGGACAAGGGCGTGAAGAACGCCCGGCGCAAGGCGGGCAACGACAACGACAAGATCGGCCGCAAGTTCCGCAGCGAGGCCAGCGAGAAGCAGGCGGCGAAGGCCCGCCAGACCCAGCGCATGATCGAGCGGCTCGAGGTCGTCGAGGAACCCCGCAAGGAGTGGGAACTGCGCATGGAGATCGCGTCGGCCCCGCGGTCGGGCGCCGTCGTGGCCACCCTGCGCGACGCCGAGGTCCGGCGCGGCGACTTCACCTTCGGACCGGTCTCCCTGCAGATCGACTGGGCGGACCGGGTGGCGGTGACCGGGGCGAACGGCGCCGGCAAGTCGACCCTGCTCGGCGCCCTGCTGGGCCGCCTCCCGCTCGACTCCGGTGCCGCCGCGATCGGCTCCGGCGTCCTGGTCGGCGAGGTCGACCAGGCCCGTCTGCTGTTCCACGGCACGGAGTCCCTGCTCGACGCGTTCAGCGCCGCCGTACCCGACACCGAGCCGGTCGAAGTCCGCACCCTGCTGGCCAAGTTCGGTCTCAAGCGCGACCACGTCCTGCGTCCGGCGGCGACCCTCTCCCCGGGCGAACGCACCCGCGCGGCGCTGGCGCTGCTGCAGGGCAGGGGCGTCAACCTCCTGGTCCTGGACGAGCCGACCAACCACCTGGACCTGCCCGCCATCGAGCAGCTGGAGTCCGCCCTCGACGCCTACCAGGGCACCCTCCTCCTGGTCACCCACGACCGCCGCATGCTGGACGCGATCCACGTCACCCGCCGCCTGGAGGTGGCGGCCGGGAAGGTGACGGAGCGCTAGCGATCTGCGGCATCAACTTCGCGTCCTCATAGGGCAGTTGCGGCTCTCCGAACGGTCCGTTCGCGCCCCCGTTCGGTCGTCGGAGGTCAGTCCCGAAGAGTTGCTCCCCACGTGCCGGCGGCGTGCGTACGGTCCGGGGACCGAGGCGGGCCGCGCGCCGGTCCGCGCAGTCAACGGCACGCAATGGGAGGCGCTGTGGCGAGTGTGGAAGTGTCACTGAAGGAGATGATGGCCGGCATCGAGGGGGCCCTCGGAGCCGCCGTCGTCGACTACACCAGCGGGATGGCGCTGGGCACGCTCGGCGGAAGCAAGGAGCTGGACCTGACCGTCGCAGCCGCCGGCAACACGGATGTCATCCGGGCCAAGGTCCGCACCATGGAACAACTGGGTCTCAAGGGCCAGATCGAGGACATCCTGATCACGCTGGACCGCCAGTACCACGTGATCCGCCTGGTGAAGGGCCGTTCGGGCAACGGGCTGTTCCTCTACCTCGTCCTCGACAAGTCCAACTCGAACCTGGCGATGGCACGCCACCAACTCAAGCGCGTGGAGGAGGCGATCCAGATCTGACGCGCCCGGGGACCGCGGCGGACACGTCTGCCCACGATGTGAAGACCTCTTCAAGTCACCACATCAGCATGGTGCCAATCCGCGTTCCCGCCGGGTCCGAGGCGTGAAGGATCGGCTTCGAAGGCGGTCTGCGGTGCGGCGGTGTCCTGCGACGCCGCCGCACCACGGCGGCCGCAGTCCCACCCACCCGACCAGGAGCGAGCCCATGCAGGCCCCCCTCTACCAGGTCAAGGCAGAGTTCTTCCGCATGCTCGGCCACCCCGTGCGCATCCGGGTGCTGGAACTCCTCCAGCACGGGCCGGTGTCCGTACGGGATCTGCTCGCCGACATCGACATCGAGCCGTCCAGCCTGTCGCAGCAGCTGGCCGTCCTGCGGCGCTCCGGCATCGTGGTCTCCATGCGGGAGGGCTCCACCGTCCGCTACGCGCTCGCCGGGGGAGACGTCGCCGAACTCCTGCGCGCCGCCCGCCGGATCCTCACCGAGCTCCTCGCCGGGCAGAACCAGCTCCTCACCGAACTCCAGCAGGCCGACGCCCCGGCCCGCCTGCACACCACTCGGTGAGGCCGCCGGGTGGGCACGCTGCCACGGCATCGCTGAATTCACCGTCCTGAACCGGCCTGTCCGGGGTACTCGCGCGAGCACCGGCCGGCGTCCCATGGCGCCGTCCGGCCGAAAGCAGCGAGAGACGGGAGGTGATCGTCATGTCGTCGGACACACGGCCCCACCACGGCCCGGGTCAGCCGGGGACGGAACCGGTGGGCGAGCTCGTGCAACGGGCCTCGCAGCAGCTGACCGAACTGGTCCGTGGCGAACTGCGCCTGGCACAGGCGGAGATGAGGGAAAAGGGCAAGCGGTACGGCAAGGGCGGCGGGTTGTTCGGCGGTGCCGGCCTCGTCGGGTTCCTGATGCTCGAGGCCCTGGTGGCCACGGCGATCGCCGCGATCGCGTTGGCGCTGCCCGTATGGGCCGCGGCCCTCATCGTGACCGCGGCGCTCGGCGTCGTCGCCGCCGTCATGACGCTGACGGGGAAGAAGGAGGTCTCCCAGGCCGCCCCGCCCGCTCCGCAGCAGACCATCGAGAACGTGAAGGCCGATGTGGCCGAGATCAAGGAGAGTGCGCACCGATGACCCAGCCGCCGCATGACGAGCCCACCGCCCAGAGCCCGGAGGAGCTGCGCGAGCAGGTCGAGCAGACCCGTCACGAGCTGGGTGACACCGTGGAGGCGCTCGCGGTCCAGGCCGACATCCCGGCCCGCGCCCAGGAGAAGGCCGCCGAGCTGAAGGAGCAGGCCGCCGTCAAGGCCGGGGAGGTCAGGGCCAAGGCCGCGGAGGCGGCGTCCCGGGTACAGGAGAAGCTGCCCGACCCGGTCAAGGACAAGGCCGCCCGCACCGCCACGCAGGCCAGGGCCAAGGCGGCCCAGGCAGCCCAGGTGTGGCAGGACAAGGCCCCCGAGCAGGTACGGGCCAGGACGGCCCAGGGCGCGCGTGTCGCCCAGGACAACCGCGGCCTGCTGCTGGCGGCCGGCGCGGCGCTGGCCGTCGCCTGGCTGGTCTGCCGCAGGAAGGAGTGACGCCGTGAAGGCGTACAAGATCGCCTGCAAGCCGGCCGGCCTGGCCCTGGGCGCCGCCGGCACCTGGCCCGGCTGACCCAACGCAAGGACAAGGGGCCGGTACGACGGCGCACCGGCCCCTTCTGCCCCGTAGTCCACGAAAGCCCGCACAGATGTCAGACCAGCACACGGCCACCACACTGACGGCCGCGGCGGTCATCGCCGCGATACTCGTCGCCCGGGTGGCGGCCCGGCACGCGGACCACGCGCGAAACGTCCGCCCGCTGCGCCGCGACCGGACACCGGACGCCGCGCCGGCAAACGATCTCGCGCCTCCCGCCGTACGGGAGGCCGAACAACACGTCCACCGCTGCTGGCAACGCCTGCAGACACAGAGTGACCCACCCGACTGACCCAGGCCCCTTCAGGGGCGCGGGGAACTGCGCGGCCGACCACGACGGACCCGCAGCTCCCCACGGTCATGACCTGGATCAGCGCTTGCCGTTCTTCGGATCCAGCAGCCCGGCCCGCCGCAACGCGTCGGCCATAGCGCTGTTGGCCGGCGGCGCCTGCCGCGACCCCCCGCCCTGACGTGAACCCCCGCCCTGCCGCGAGCCGCCACCCTGGCGCGCTGCCCCGCCGCCCTGCCGTGAGGCCCCGCCGCCCTGCCGTGAGGCCCCGCCGCCCTGCCGTGAGGCCCCGCCGCCCTGCCGCTGCTGGGGCGGACGCCCACCGCGCTGGCGGCGCTCACCGCCGCCACCCTGCTGATCCTGGGGAGCGGCGTCGTCGTCGAGCCGCAGCGTGAGCGAGATCCGCTTGCGGGGGATGTCGATGTCGAGGACCTTCACCTTGACGATGTCGCCGGACTTGACGACGTCATGCGGGTCCTTGACGAAGGTCTTGGACATGGCGGAGACGTGCACCAGGCCGTCCTGGTGGACACCGACGTCGATGAACGCGCCGAAGGCCGCGACGTTCGTGACGACGCCCTCCAGGACCATCCCGGAGGACAGGTCGGAGATCTTCTCGACGCCCTCCTTGAAGGTGGCGGTCTTGAACGCCGGACGCGGGTCGCGGCCCGGCTTCTCCAGCTCCTTGAGGATGTCGGAGACGGTCGGCAGACCGAACGTCTCGTCCACGAAGTCGCCCGGCTTGAGCGAGCGCAGCACCGACGTGTTGCCGATGAGGGCCGCGACCTCCTGGCCGGAGGTCTTCACCATGCGGCGCACGACCGGGTACGACTCGGGGTGCACGCTGGAGGAGTCCAGCGGGTCGTCGCCGCCGCGGATGCGCAGGAAGCCCGCGCACTGTTCGTACGCCTTCGGGCCGAGCCGCGCCACGCCCTTCAGCTCCGTACGGGACGTGAAGGGGCCGTTGGCGTCGCGGTGCGCCACGATGTTCTCCGCGAGGCCGGAGGTGATGCCGGAGACGCGCGCCAGCAGCGGGGCGGACGCCGTGTTGACGTCCACGCCCACGCCGTTGACGCAGTCCTCGACCACGGCGTCCAGCGAGCGCGACAGCTTCACCTCGGACAGGTCGTGCTGGTACTGGCCGACGCCGATCGACTTGGGGTCGATCTTCACCAGCTCGGCCAGCGGGTCCTGCAGCCGGCGCGCGATGGAGACGGCGCCGCGCAGCGACACGTCCATGTCGGGCAGTTCCTGGGAGGCGAAGGCGGACGCGGAGTACACCGACGCGCCGGCCTCGGACACCATCACCTTGGTGAGCTTCAACTCCGGGTGCTTGGTGATGAGTTCACCGGCGAGCTTGTCGGTCTCGCGCGACGCGGTGCCGTTGCCGATCGCGATCAGCTCGACCGCGTGCTCCTTGGCAAGGCGGGCCAGCTTGGCGATCGCCTCGTCCCACTTGTTGGCCGGGACGTGGGGGTGGATGACGTCGGTGGCCACCACCTTGCCGGTCGCGTCGATGACGGCGACCTTGACGCCCGTACGGAAGCCGGGGTCCAGGCCCAGGGTGGCGCGCGTACCGGCCGGGGCGGCGAGCAGCAGGTCGCGCAGGTTGGCCGCGAACACCTGCACGGCCTCGTCCTCCGCGGCCGTACGCAGACGCAGCCGCATGTCGATGCCGAGGTGCACCAGGATGCGGGTGCGCCAGGCCCAACGGACCGTGTCCTGCAGCCACTTGTCGGCGGCGCGCCCGCGCTCGGCGATCCCGAACCGGTGGGCCACCATGCCCTCGTACGAGGACGGGCCGTCGGTCGCCTCCTCGGGCTCCAGGACGAGGTCGAGGACGTCCTCCTTCTCGCCGCGCAGCATCGCGAGGGTGCGGTGCGAGGGGAGGTCGGTGAACGGCTCGGCGAAGTCGAAGTAGTCGGCGAACTTGGCGCCCGCCTCCTCCTTGCCGTCCTTGACCTTGGCGGCCAGGCGCCCGCGCACCCACATGCGCTCACGCAGCTCGCCGATCAGGTCGGCGTCCTCCGAGAAGCGCTCGGTGAGGATCGCGCGGGCGCCGTCGAGCGCGGCCTGCGCGTCGGCGACGCCCTTGTCGGCGTCGACGAACGCGGCGGCGGCCGCGAGCGGTTCGACGCTCGGATCGGCGAGCAGCCCCTCGGCCAGCGGCTCCAGTCCGGCCTCGCGGGCGATCTGCGCCTTGGTGCGCCGCTTGGGCTTGTACGGCAGGTAGATGTCCTCGAGCCGGGCCTTGGTCTCGGCGGCGCGGATCTGCGCCGCCAGCTCCTCGGTGAGCTTGCCCTGCTCGCGCACCGAGTCGAGGATCGCGGCCCGCCGCTCCTCCAGCTCCCGCAGATAGCGCAGCCGTTCCTCGAGCGTGCGCAGCTGCGCGTCGTCGAGCATCTCGGTGGCTTCCTTGCGGTAACGGGCGATGAAGGGCACCGTCGAACCGCCGTCGAGCAGTTCCACGGCAGCCCGCACCTGCCGCTCCCGTACGCCGAGCTCCTCGGCGATCCTGCCTTCGATGGTCCCGACTGTGCCGGACCCGGGTGTCGTCACGATCCCGTACCGCCTTCTCACTGAGGTTGCGCCGCAATTGTGGCAGGTGGCGGTGACACTCGGGGATCAGGGCGGCACCCCGGCGGCCCGGAACGGCGGAATCAGGCTCCGCGGCCGCGCGCCGTGGACGAGGCTCCGCCGAAGAGGCGGGCCAGGGCCCGGAAGGGCAGCGTCACGACGGTGGCGATGGCGCCACCGATCTGGCGCAGTACGTCAGCTATGGCTCGGAACACGGTTTTCCCCTTTCGTCTCCCGGCCACCACGACCGGGAGACGTCCGGGTACCCGGTTTCGATCAGTCCTTGCCGATCAGATCTGCCGGGAAGGCCCCGGCGACGACGGCGGCCCCCGCGAAGGACTTGCCCAGCTCCGTCAGCCGCTCGACGCCCGCCGCGCCCAGGTGCTCGTAGGGGGCCCGGTCCAGCCGGTCCGTCTCCGCCTCGATCTCGGCGCGCAGCATGACACCCTGCTCGGTCAACTCACCCGCCGCGTCGACCAGTCCGCGCTCGCGCAGCCGGCCGCAGGCCGCGTCCCACTCCTCCTGGCTCCACCCGCGCGTGCCGAACACCCACTTCGGCGTCATGCCCTTGCCGGTCGCGGTGTGGGTGACCACGGCCTCCAGACCATCCAGTTCCGCGGACATCAGGACCGCGACATGGCCGTCGCCCCGGTGCTCGCGCAGCAGCGTGGCGGCGTGGAAGAGCGCCATGTGCGGCTGCTCGGGGACGGGCAGGTCGGCGTGGGCGGAGTACAGCGGCCGGGCCGGGCGCGTACAGGCCTCGGTGGCCCGCAGCGCCAGCCGCGCGGCCTCGGCCATCTCCGCGGACGCCAGGGTCTCCTCGCCCAGCAGACGGCGCAGGGTGGAGTCGGCGGCACGCGCGCGTGCGGCGAGTGCCCGGGCGGGCGAGGCGGTCTCCCACACGGCGGGCACGTGCCTGGCCACGAGCTCGTACTTGTAGTTGTAGAACACCGCCGCCACCGTGCCCGGAGCGACCGGTCCCAGGGCGGCCGCTCGGACGGCGAAGTTGCGGGCCTTGGGGTGGGTGATGCCGAGCGCGTCGAGTTCCTCGCCCAGGTCGGGCGAGAAGTAGTGCGTCGCGTGCAGGGAGTTGAGCACGTTGTGGCAGCGGCGGCCGGCGCGTGCGTCGAGGGCGGCAGTAGTCATGACCAGCAGGTTACCGACTGGTTGGTACGTGGCTCCAGGGGCGATCGTGCGATGGCAGGAAAGGTGGGGTCCTCGTCATTGCGGCCATCGCGCGGAGCGCCAAGAATCGAAGGCATGCGAACCGTCCTGGTCGCCCTCTTCGACGACGTGCAGAGCCTCGACGTGTCGGGCCCGGTCGAGGTGTTCAACGGCGCCGAGCTGCACTGCCCCGGGACGTACCGCATCCGCACGGTCTCCCGGGACGGCCGGGCCGTGCGCACCTCCAGCGGCCTGACCCTGGTCCCGGACCACTCCTTCGCCGACGCCCCGGCCGCGCACACCCTGCTGGTCCCGGGCGGCGCGGGCACCCGTCGCATCGAACCGCACCTGGTCGCATGGCTGCGCGAGCGGGCCCCGCGGGCCGAGCGCCTGGTCTCCGTGTGCACCGGGGCGCTGCTGCTCGCCGAGGCGGGCCTGCTGGAGGGCCGCCGGGTCACCAGTCACTGGTCGGTGTGCGACAGGCTCGCCCGCGACCACCCGGCCGTCGAGGTCGATCCGGACCCGATCTTCATCCGGGACGGCGACCTGGCCACCTCGGCCGGTGTCACGTCCGGCATCGACCTCGCCCTCGCGCTCGTCGAGGAGGACGCCGGCCGCGACGTCGCCCTGTCCATCGCCCGCCACCTGGTCGTCTTCCTGCGCCGGCCGGGCAACCAGGCCCAGTTCAGCGCCCAGCTGTCCGCGCAGACGGCACAGCGCGAGCCGCTGCGCGAAATCCAGCTGGGGGTCCCCCCACGCCCGCAGGGCGTAGGGGGAGGATCACCGAGCACCCCGGCGAGGACCTGTCGGTGGACCGGCTCGCCACCCGCGCCCGGCTCTCGCCGCGCCACTTCGCGCGCGCCTTCCAGGTCGAGACGGGCATGACGCCGGGCCGCTACGTCGACCGCGTCCGCCTCGAACACGCCCGCCGCCTGCTGGAGGAAACCCCCGACGGCATCGAGGAGATCTCCCGCACCTGCGGCTACGGCACCCCGGAGGCGATGCGCCGCGCCTTCGTCCGCACGCTCGGCGCGGCGCCCGCCGAATACCGGCGCCGGTTCCGCCCGGCACCCGCCCACTGAGCACCCACACCACACAGGGGAAGCCATGCAGTTCGCGATCGTCCTCTACGACCGCTTCACCGCGCTCGACGCGGTCGGCCCGTACGAGACCCTCGGCCGCCTGCCCGACTCCGAGACCGTGTTCGTCGCCGAGCGGACCGGCCCCGTCCGCACCGACAGCGGAAATCTCGCGCTCACCGCCGACAGGACCCTGGACGAGGTACCGCACCCCGACGTCGTGATCGTCCCGGGCGGACCGGGGCAGAGCGCGCAGATGGAGAACGCGGCGCTCCTGGAGTGGATCCGCGGCGCCGACCGTACGAGCACCTGGACGACGTCCGTGTGCACCGGCTCCCTGCTGCTCGCCGCCGCCGGGCTGCTCGACGGCCGCCGCGCGACCTCGCACTGGCTGGCCCTGGAGGAGCTGAAGCGGTTCGGTGCCGAGCCCACGGGTGAGCGGGTGGTCGTCGACGGCAAGTACGTCACCGCCGCCGGGGTCTCCTCAGGCATCGACATGGGGCTCGCGCTGCTCGGCCGGATGTCGGGCGACGTCGTCGCCCAGGCCGTACAGCTGGGCATCGAGTACGACCCGCAGCCGCCCTACGACGCCGGCTCCCCGGCCAAGGCGCCCGCGGACGTCGTCGAGCTGATCCGGTCGATGAGCCGGTTCATCCTGGGAAAGGAACCGACCACGTGAAGCGCGGCTGACGGCGCTCCAGGAAGGCGGCGACCCCCTCGGCGGTGTCGCCGCTGCCGCGCGCCTGCTCGCTCCAGTGGGCGTCCCGGTCGGCGCGGCCGTCCGCGAACTCCTTCGCCGCGGCCTGGGTCAGCTGCGAGCGGGAGGCCAGGACGCGGGTGAACTCCGTGACGCGCTTGGCGAGTTCGCCCTCGGGCAGCACCTCGTCGACCAGGCCGGTGCGCAGCGCCCGTGACGTGTCGATCAGCTCGCCGGAGAACAGCAGGTACTTCGCGGTCGCCGGGCCTACCAGCGACACCAGCCGCCGGGTGGAGGAGGCCGGATAGACGATGCCGAGCTTCGCGGGGGTCACCCCGAACAGGGAGCCTTCCTCGGCGAAGCGCAGATCACAGGCGGCCGCGAGCTGCGAGCCGCCGCCGACGCAGTGCCCGCGCACCGCGGCCAGGGTCGGCTTGGGGAAGGCGGCCAGAGCCTCCTCGGCGCGCACCGCGAGCGTCTGCGCCTCCTCCGGCGAGCCCCGCAGCGTGGAGATGTCGGCGCCCGCGCAGAACGTCGCGCCCTCGCCGGTCAGCACCAGCGTCCGTACGCCCGGATCGGCGGCGAGGGTGTCGAGCAGCGGCGGCAGCGCGGCCCACATCGCGGCCGTCATGGCGTTGCGCTTGGCCGGGTGGTGGATGACGACGGTGGCGACCGAATCGGCGACGTCGTGCAGCAGCTGGGGCTCCATGGGCCGGATGCTAGCCGCCCCGCCGGACGCGTGATCACCAAGGGCGGGACGGGTGGGGCGAGCACGCGGTCAAACCCGTACAACCCGAAAAGTTCGCGAAGTCTGCTGGACGGTGACAGGAGTAGTCCCACAACTGACCGTGTCATACGCCAACGGTCATAAACGCTCGATTGTCGCTGACTTCTGTTCAGTCATCCGGAACGGAGCGGGTCGTTGCCAACACTCGACGTGTGGTGACAATCGAGCGCGAGGGTGGCGACCTGACGATGGACAACCAGGGGCGCGGGTCCGGCCCACGCCCAGGAGGTGGGGCCGAGGGGCCCGGCGATCCGGAGCCGGCGGGCCCGTTGCCGTACGAAGGCGTCTGGCGGTTCACCGCGCCCGCCGTCGACGCCTCGGTCCCGCAGGCGCGACACGCCGTACGCGACCTGCTGTACCGCCAAGGGGTGCCCATCTCCGACGACCTCGTCCACGGCCTGCTGCTGATCGTCTCCGAACTGGCCACGAACGCCGTCAAACACGCGGCGCTGCTGTCGCCGATGCTCGCCGTGGAGGTCGCCGTCGGCGCCGAGTGGGTGCGGGTGTCGGTGGAGGACAACCACCCCTACCGCCCGACCGCCCTGGAGACCGACCACGCCCGCACCGGCGGCCGCGGGCTGCTGCTGGTGAGCGAGGTCGCCCGGGAGGCGGGCGGCGTCTGCGACGTCGAGCACACCGCGAGCGGCGGCAAGGTGATCTGGGCCGCCCTGCCGCTCAAACCCGTGCGGGTGCTCTGAACATCACCAGCCGGCCGACGGGCCGGTCAGCTCCCTGACAGCTGGACGCGCCGCGTCCAGCACCGTCATGAACCAGGCCGAGAAGGTGTCCTTGGCGTGCCGCTCCGCCAGCTCCGCGGGACTCACGAACACGGTCTCGCCGACCTCCTCCGGGTCCGGCCGCAGCGGGGCCTGCACCATGCCGACGAACAGGTGGTTGTACTCCTGCTCGACCAGGCCCGAGGCCGGGTCGGGGTGGTTGTAGCGCACCGTGCCCGCCTCGGCGAGCAGCGAGGGGGAGACGCCCAGCTCCTCGTACGTGCGCCGGGCCGCCGCCGCGAAGGGCGCTTCACCGGGGTAGGGGTGCCCGCAGCAGGTGTTGGACCACACACCGGGGGAGTGGTACTTGCCCAGCGCCCGCTGCTGCAGCAGCAGCCGGCCGTGCTCGTCGAAGAGGAAGACGGAGAAGGCGCGGTGCAGCCGCCCTGGCGGCTGGTGGGCGGCGAGCTTCTCCGCGGTGCCGATCGTGACGCCGTCCTCGTCGACCAGCTCCAGCAGAATCGCGTCAGCGGTGCCGTTCGACGGACTGTGCGTCGCGGTGGCAGGTGTGATCGGCATACCCATCCTTCGCATCGGTCTTCGCGCCCCAAGTGTGCCGCACGAATCGGGCACTCCCGGCACTTCACGGTGCGCCCGCATGTCCCGCGCAGGGCACGGGCGACGGCCGTCACCGGTGGAAGACCGGAAGAGGGGCCCGGTAGTTGATCGTGCCCGGTGCGATCGGCGGGGAACCGTCCGGGCGGGGCTGTGGGGCTCAGGACGCGCCCTCGCGCCGGACGGCTGCATTCCGCCCCGGGGGCGCACCACCCGGCTCACCGGCGGGCTCCCGCCCCATGCGACGCGCGCCCGTCCGGTTCCCGGAAGCGGGATGTCTCACATGCCGTGGTGCAGCCGCCAGCCCTGCCACGCCGACTCGATCATCTCGCGCACCCCGCGCCGGGCACTCCAGCCGAGTTCCTCGGCGGCCCGGGCGGCCGAGGCGACCGCGCGGGGCGCGTCCCCGGGGCGGCGGGCCTCGACGAGGGGGGCACGGCGGTCGCCGGTGACCTCACCGATGACGGTGACCATCTCCCGGACGGAGACGCCCTCGCCGCGGCCGATGTTGACCGTCAGGTCGCCGCTCGCGCCGCCGTCCAGCCTGCGCGCCGCCGCCAGGTGCGCCTCGGCCAGATCGGCGACGTGGATGTAGTCGCGGATGCAGGTGCCGTCCGGCGTCGGGTAGTCGTCGCCGAAGATCCGCGGGGCCTCGTCGCGGGTGAGCCGGTCGAAGACCATCGGCACGATGTTGAATACGCCGGTGTCGGCCAGCTCGGGTGCGGCCGCGCCCGCCACGTTGAAGTAGCGCAGGCACACCGTCGCGATGCCGTGCGCCCGGCCCGCCGCCCGCACCAGCCACTCGCCGGTGAGCTTCGTCTCGCCGTAGGGGTTCACGGGCGCGCACGGGGTGTCCTCGGTGATCAGGTCCACGTCCGGGTTGCCGTAGACGGCCGCCGAGGAGGAGAACACGAACCGCTCGACACCGGCCTCGGCCACCGCCTCCAGGAGCGTGGCGAGACCGCCGACGTTCTCCCGGTAGTAGCGCGTGGGCTGTGCCACGGACTCGGCGACCTGCTTGCGCGCCGCGAGATGGACGACGCCGGTCACCTCGTGCCGGGCGAAGACCCGCTTCAGGAGGGCGCCGTCGAGCGAGGAGCCCTCGACGAGCGGGACGTCGGCCGGCAGCCGCGCGGGGTGTCCGGCCGAGAGGTCGTCGAGCGCGACGACGCGTTCCCCGGCGCCGCTCATGGCCCGCGCCACATGGGCCCCTATGTATCCCGCTCCGCCTGTGATCAGCCATGTCATGGTCGCCCACCCTATGCCGACGCCCCATGACGATCCCCAATGTCCCGGATGCCCCTGTTCCGGCCGGCGCGGTTTGTCGGCGGGACCTCGAATCCCCGATGATGATCGTGGCAAAGGCCAGTGGAGAGGGCGTTGATCGGCTCGTTAACGGGCGGTGAACGGTGCTCTCCGAGCATCCGATAACCTCTGCCGACATGCCGCCCGCCTGGTGCAGCCAAGGGGCGTCCCCACCGTGCACATGACCGGCGCCCGCGCGTCGGCACCCAGGGAGTGAGTTCGGTTGTCGACCGCCATCCTCACCGGTCAGCCGGTCCCCGGATCGTCGATCGAGGACGACCTGCGGTCCCTCGGCTTCGACGTCCGGGTCGCCGCCGGCGTCGCCGACGCCGAGACGCTCCTGGCCCAGGTGCCCGGTGACGAGCGGGTCGCCGTGGTGGACACCCGCTTCGTGGGTCACGTGCACGCCCTGCGCCTCGGCCTGACCGACCCCCGCTTCCCGCTCGCCGCGGTCTCCGGCGCCGTCACCGCGCAGGCGGCCGGCCGCCAGGCGCTGACCCGGGCCATGGCCCGCGAGAACTCCGCGGGAGGCGGCGCGGCCGTCGCCGTCGACAACCTCGCCGAGCGCATAGTCACCGCCCTCGACGCCGACGGCGCCGACGTCCACCGCCCCGAGCTGGGCAGCCTGGTCGCCGAGGTACCGGCCGACCCGCAGGCCCGCAACGAGGCCCGGCAGGCCGTCGCCGCCGTCGACGACGAGGCCGTCCGCCTGAAGTCGGCCGTGAAGTCCCGCGACGGCTTCTTCACCACGTTCTTCATCAGCCCGTACTCGCGCTACATCGCCCGCTGGTGCGCCCGCCGGGGCCTGACCCCGAACCAGGTCACCACCGCCTCGCTGCTCACCGCGCTCATCGCGGCGGGCTGCGCGGCCACCGGCACCCGCGCCGGCTACGTCGCCGCGGGCATCCTGCTGCTCTGCTCCTTCGTGCTGGACTGCACCGACGGCCAGCTCGCCCGCTACTCCCTGCAGTACTCCACGCTCGGCGCCTGGCTGGACGCCACCTTCGACCGGGCCAAGGAGTACGCCTACTACGCCGGCCTCGCCCTCGGCGCGGCCCGCGGCGGCGACGACGTGTGGGCCCTGGCCCTCGGCGCGATGGTCCTGCAGACCTGCCGGCACGTCGTCGACTTCTCCTTCAACGAGGCCAACCACGACGCCACCGCCAACACCAGCCCCACGGCGGCCCTTTCGGGCCGGCTGGACAGCGTCGGCTGGACGGTGTGGCTGCGGCGCATGATCGTGCTGCCGATCGGCGAGCGCTGGGCGATGATCGCCGTCCTCACCGCGGTCACCACCCCGCGCATCACCTTCTACGTGCTGCTCGTCGGCTGCGCTTTCGCCGCGACGTACACGACGGCGGGACGGGTGCTCAGGTCGCTGACCCGCAAGGCCACGCGCACCGACCGGGCCGCGCAGGCGCTGGCGGACCTCGCGGACAGCGGTCCGCTCGCGGAGGCGGTGGCGCGTATCGCCCCACGCGTCCCGGCGCCGGTGAGCGCCGCGGCCGCCGGGCTGGCCGTGGTGATCCCTGCCGCAGTCTGGGGTGCCGGCTGGCCGACGGTGCTGGGCGCCGTGGCCTACGTCCTGCTCTCCGGCGTCGCCGTCTCCCGGCCCCTCAAGGGCGCCCTGGACTGGCTCGTTCCGCCCTTCTTCCGGGCGGCCGAGTACGGCACCGTCCTGCTGCTCGCGGCCAAATCCGGGGTGAACGGAGTCCTTCCTGCGGCTTTCGGCCTGGTGGCGGCCGTCGCCTACCATCACTACGACACGGTCTACCGCATCCGCGGCAACGCCGGAGCGCCCCCGGCCTGGCTGGTGCGCGCCATCGGGGGGCACGAGGGCCAGACGCTGCTCGTCACCGTCCTCGCCGCGCTGCTCACCGCATCGCAGTTCAAGGTCGCGCTCACGGTCCTCGCCGTGGCCGTCGCCCTGGTGGTGCTCGTCGAGAGCATCCGCTTCTGGGTGTCCGCTGGGGCGCCCGCCGTACACGACGAAGGAGAACCCGCATGATCGGCCTCGTGCTGGCGGCCGGCGCCGGACGGCGTCTGCGCCCCTACACCGACACCCTGCCCAAGGCGCTGGTGCCGGTGGGGCCCGCGGGCATAGAGGACTCGATCACGGTGCTCGACCTGACCCTCGGCAACTTCGCCGAGATCGGCCTGAGCGAGGTCGCGGTCATCGTCGGCTACCGCAAGGAGGCCGTGTACGAGCGCAGGGCGGCCCTGGAGCAGAAGTACGGCCTGAAGATCACCCTCATCGACAACGACAAGGCCGAGGAGTGGAACAACGCCTACTCCCTGTGGTGCGGCCGTGACGCCCTCAAGGACGGCGTGATCCTCGCCAACGGCGACACCGTCCACCCGGTCTCCGTCGAGAAGACGCTGCTCGCCGCGCGCGGCGAGGGCAAGAAGATCATCCTCGCGCTGGACACGGTGAAGGACCTCGCGGACGAGGAGATGAAGGTCGTCGTCGACCCCGGCAAGGGCATGACGAAGATCACCAAGCTGATGGACCCCGCCGAGGCGACCGGCGAGTACATCGGCGTCACCCTCATCGAGGGCGACGCCGCCCCGGAGCTGGCCGACGCGCTGAAGGCGGTCTGGGAGACCGACCCGCAGCAGTTCTACGAGCACGGGTACCAGGAGCTCGTGAACCGCGGCTTCCGTATCGACGTGGCGCCGATCGGCGACGTCAAGTGGGTCGAGATCGACAATCACGACGATCTCGCCCGCGGACGGGAGATCGCGTGCCTGTACTGACGAGGCTGATTCCCTCACCGGTGGTCGTGGACATCCGCCCGGGTGCCCTCGACGACCTGGCGTGCGTGCTCGCCGACGAGCGGATCTCGCACTCCGGCAAGCTCGCCATCGCGGTCAGCAACGGCTCGGGCGCCCGCCTGCGCGAGCGGCTGGAACCGACCCTGCCCGGCGCCACCTGGTACGAGGTCGGCGGCGGCACCATCGACGACGCGGTGCAGCTGGCCGGCGACATAAAGGCCGGCCACTTCGACGCGGTGGTCGGGCTCGGCGGCGGCAAGATCATCGACTGTGCCAAGTTCGCGGCGGCGCGCGTCGGTCTCCCGCTGGTCGCCGTCGCCACCAACCTCGCGCACGACGGCCTGTGTTCGCCGGTCGCCACTCTCGACAACGACGCGGGCCGCGGATCGTACGGTGTGCCGAACCCGATCGCAGTCGTCATCGACCTCAACGTGATCCGTGAGGCGCCTGTCCGCTTCGTGCGCTCCGGTATCGGTGACGCGATCTCCAACATCTCCGCCGTCGCCGACTGGGAGCTCGCCAATCGCGTCAAGGGCGAGAAGATCGACGGCCTCGCCGCCGCCATGGCCCGCCAGGCCGGCGAGGCGGTGCTACGGCACCCGGGCGGGGTCGGCGACGACGGCTTCCTGCAGGTCCTGGCGGAGGCGCTGGTCCTCACCGGTATCGCCATGTCCGTGTCGGGCGACTCCCGCCCCTCCTCCGGCGCCTGCCACGAGATCAACCACGCGTTCGACCTGCTCTACCCCAAGCGGGCAGCTGCCCACGGCGAGCAGTGCGGCCTCGGTGCCGCCTTCGCCATGCATCTGCGTGGTGCGCACGAGGAGGCCGCTTACATGGCCGAGGTGCTGCGCCGGCACGGGCTTCCGGTGCTGCCGGAGGAGATCGGCTTCACGGTGGACGAGTTCGTCCGCGCCGTGGAGTTCGCCCCGGAGACCAGGCCCGGCCGCTACACCATCCTCGAACACCTCGACCTGACAACCGACCAGATCAAGGACACATACGCCGACTATGTCAAGGCCATCGGTAGCTGAACTCCGTCCGGTCGTCCACCCCGCAGGGGTCAAGGACCGGCGCAGCGGTGAGCACTGGATGGGGCGCCTCTACATGCGCGAGGTGTCCCTGCGGGTCGACCGCTACCTGGTGAACACCAGGGTCACGCCCAACCAGCTCACGTACCTGATGACCGTCTTCGGCGTGCTCGCCGCCCCGGCACTGCTGGTGCCGGGGATCTGGGGCGCGGTGCTCGGCGTGGTCTGCGTGCAGATGTATCTGCTGCTGGACTGCGTCGACGGCGAGATCGCGCGCTGGAAGAAGCAGTACTCCATGAACGGCGTCTACCTGGACCGGGTCGGCGCCTACCTCACTGACGCCGCCGTGCTGGTCGGCTTCGGGCTGCGCGCCGCCGACCTGTTCGGCAGCGGCCGTATCGACTGGCTGTGGGCATTCCTCGGCACGCTGGCCGCGCTCGGCGCGATCCTGATCAAGGCCGAGACCGACCTGGTCGGCGTCGCCCGCCACCAGGCCGGAATGCCCCCGGTCAAGGAGGCGGCCGCCGAGATGCGCTCCTCCGGCATGGCGCTGGCCCGCCGGGCCGCCGCCGCGTTCAAGTTCCACCGGCTGATCCTCGGCATAGAGGCGTCCCTGGTGATCCTGGTCCTGGCGTTCGCCGACCAGGCGCGCGGGGACCTGTTCTACTCCCGGCTCGGTGTCGCGGTGATGGCCGGCATCGCCCTGCTGCAGACCCTGCTGCACCTCGTGTCCATCCTGGCCTCCAGCAGGCTGAAGTGAGCGCCATGAAGGTCGGCGCGGTCATCATCACGATGGGCAACCGGCCCGAGGAGCTGCGCGCCCTGCTGGAGTCGGTCGCCAAGCAGGACGGCGAGGCGGTCGAGGTCGTCGTGGTCGGCAACGGCTCGCCCGTGCCGGACGTCCCCGGCGGCGTACGCACCATCGAGCTGCCCGAGAACCTCGGCATCCCCGGCGGCCGCAACGTCGGCATCGAGGCCTTCGGCCCCAGCGGCCGCGACGTCGACATCCTGCTGTTCCTCGACGACGACGGCCTGCTCGCCGGCCACGACACCGCCGAGCTGTGCCGGCAGGCCTTCACCGAGGACCCGAAGCTCGGCATCGTCAGCTTCCGCATCGCCGACCCGGACACCGGCGTCACGCAGCGCCGGCACGTGCCGCGGCTGCGCGCCGCCGACCCGATGCGCTCCTCCCGGGTCACCACCTTCCTCGGCGGCGCCAACGCCGTGCGCACCCAGGTCTTCGCCGAGGTCGGCGGCCTGCCGGACGAGTTCTTCTACGCGCACGAGGAAACCGACCTGGCATGGCGGGCCCTCGACGCGGGCTGGATGATCGACTACCGGTCCGACATGGTGCTGTACCACCCCACGACCGCGCCCTCGCGGCACGCGGTCTACCACCGCATGGTCGCCCGCAACCGAGTCTGGCTGGCCCGCCGCAACCTCCCTGCGCCCCTGGTCCCGGTGTATCTCGGCGTGTGGCTGCTGCTCACCCTCGTCCGCCGCCCCTCACGGTCCGCCCTGAGGGCCTGGTTCGGCGGGTTCCGGGAAGGCTGGACCACCCCGTGCGGGCCGCGCAGGCCCATGAAATGGCGTACGGTGTGGCGGCTGACCCGACTGGGCCGGCCTCCTGTGATCTGACAAGCTCTTTCCTGAGAGCGACGCGGGCCCGGCCCGGGTCCCGAGCTCTGCCCGTGCCCGCACCGGCGCATCCCGAAGACGAAAGTTTCCACCAGTGAGTGAGTCAACGCACGAAGGCACGGTCGCCCTGGGCGCGGCCGTACCGACCGACGAGGGCCTTGGGGCGGGGCAGCTCGCCGCCAGGTACGGCCTGACCGTGAGCGGTGCCCGGCCCTCCCTCGTCGAGTACGTCCGCCAGCTCTGGGACCGGCGTCACTTCATCCTCGCCTTCTCGCGGGCGAAGCTGACCGCCCAGTACAGCCAGGCGAAGCTCGGCCAGATCTGGCAGGTGGCGACGCCGCTGCTGAACGCGGCCGTCTACTTCTTCATCTTCGGCGTCATCCTGAACGCCAGCCGGGGCATGTCGAAGGACGTGTACATCCCGTTCCTGGTCACGGGCGTCTTCGTGTTCACCTTCACGCAGAGCTCCGTGATGGCGGGCGTGCGCGCGATCTCCGGCAACCTCGGCCTGGTCCGCGCGCTGCACTTCCCGCGCGCCTCCCTGCCGATCTCCTTCGCGCTCCAGCAGCTCCAGCAGCTGCTGTTCTCGATGGTCGTGCTGTTCGCGGTGGCGGTCGGCTTCGGAAGCATGCCGGACCTGTCCTGGCTGCTGATCGTCCCGGTACTCGCGCTGCAGTTCCTCTTCAACGGCGGCCTGGCGCTGATCATGGCCCGGGCGGGCGCCAAGACCCCGGACCTGGCGCAGCTGATGCCGTTCGTCATGCGTACGTGGATGTACGCGTCGGGCGTGATGTTCTCCATCCCGATCATGCTGGCCGACAAGCCGCAGTGGGCGGCGACCGTCCTGCAGTGGAACCCGGCCTCCATCTACATGGACCTGATGCGCTTCTCGCTCATCGACGGCTACGGCGCCGAGAACCTCCCCGACCATGTCTGGGCGGCCGCGGCCGGCTGGGCCGTCCTGGTCGCCCTTGGCGGATTCGTGTACTTCTGGAAGGCGGAGGAGAGGTACGGCCGTGGCTGAGGAACGCGACGACCAGACCGGCGAGCGGATCCCCACCGTCATCGCCGACGAACTGCACATCGTCTACCGCGTGCACGGCGCGAAGAGCGGCAAGGGCAGCGCCACCGCCGCCCTCAGCCGCATCCTCAAGCGCGGCGAGGAGCGCGGGGTGCGCAAGGTGCACGCCGTCAAGGGCGTCTCCTTCGTCTCCTACCGCGGCGAGGCCATCGGCCTCATCGGCTCCAACGGCTCCGGCAAGTCGACGCTGCTGCGCGCCATCGCCGGCCTGCTCCCGGCGGAGAAGGGCCGCGTCTACACCAACGGCCAGCCCTCGCTGCTGGGTGTGAACGCGGCGCTGATGAACGACCTGACCGGCGAGCGCAACGTCATATTGGGCGGGCTCGCCATGGGTATGTCCCGCGAGCAGATCAGGGAGCGCTACCAGGGGATCGTCGACTTCTCGGGCATCAACGAGAAGGGCGACTTCATCACCCTGCCGATGCGCACCTACTCCTCCGGCATGGCGGCCCGTCTGCGTTTCTCCATCGCCGCGGCCAAGGACCACGACGTCCTGATGATCGACGAGGCACTGGCCACCGGTGACCGCAAGTTCCAGAAGCGCTCCGAGGAGCGCATCCGTGAGCTGCGCAAGGAGGCCGGCACGGTGTTCCTGGTCAGCCACAACAACAAGTCGATCCGTGACACCTGCGACCGCGTCCTGTGGCTGGAACGCGGCGAGCTCCGTATGGACGGGCCTACCGAAGAGGTCCTCAAGGAGTACGAGAAGTTCACGGGCAAGTAGTCCACCCACCCATGGGCCGACCGGCCCAGCACGCTTCGCGGGGCCCCGCCGGAACTGTTCCGGCGGGGCCCCGCGTCTGCAAAGGAAACGTCAACTCGGTCCCGCCCAAGGAATCTTGACGCCAATCGGTGTGTTGTTGTGATGTGCAGGACACCCCAGGGAAGCGCGCTGCGTTGTACAACGTAAGCTGTAGCGGTCCCGAAAGGCGGCAAGTGGGGCGATAATGCGCGACACCCTCAAGGGGGACGGCCGCGCGGACGGCCGGTTGGCGTGTCCGAAATAGTGTGCATTGGGTCGGCAGTGTAGAACGGGAGATGTGACGGCAATGGCTACGGAAACTCCCCAGCTCAGCCCAGCATGTGCCGTCCCCGCCACGGGCAGTCACCGGTGACGGGAACCGGCACGCCGCATACCGCTGATCCGGAGCGCGGCACCCTCGACAAGGCCGCGGGCGAGAACTTCCCCGTGGCGCCTTTCTTCCTGCCCCGGGCCTGGCGCGCCGACCTCATGGCGGTGTACGGCTTCGCCCGCCTTGTCGACGACATCGGCGACGGCGATCTGGCCCCCGGCGGCGCCGACGCAGGTCTGCTCGGCGTGTCGCCCTCGCAGGCCGAGGACCGGCTGCTGCTTCTGGACGCCTTCGAGGAGGACCTGAACCGGGTCTTCGACTCCACTCCGCGCCACCCCCTGCTGCGCCGCCTGCAGCCGACGGTCCGGCGCCACGCGCTGACCCCGGAGCCCTTTCTCGGCCTGATCGCCGCCAACCGCCAGGACCAGCTCGTCAGCCGCTACGAGACCTACGACGACCTGCTCGCCTACTGCGAACTGTCGGCCAACCCCGTCGGACGTCTGGTGCTGTCGGTCACGGGCACTTCGAGCCCCGAACGCATCCGCCTCTCGGACGCGATCTGCACGGCTCTGCAGATCGTCGAGCACCTCCAGGACGTCGCCGAGGACCTGCGTCGGGACCGCATCTACCTGCCCGCCGCGGACATGAAACACTTTCATGTGCAAGAGACGGATCTCGCCACACCCACCGCGGGCGCATCGGTGCGCGCACTGGTCGCATTCGAAGCACAACGCGCCCGGGATCTCCTGAATGAAGGTGCCCCTCTGGTGGGTAGCGTCCACGGCAGATTGAAGCTGCTGCTCGCAGGGTTCGTGGCGGGAGGAAGGGCGGCGATCCACGCGATCGCGGCCGCCGGATACGACGTACTTCCCGGCCCGCCCAAGCCCGGCAAGGGCCGGTTGCTGCGCGAGGTGGGCGTGACCCTGCGAGGAGAGGGGTGATCCGGACCGTGGAGTCGGAACAACACGTGTCCGCGCCGGTACTCGCCGCCTACAGCTACTGCGAGGCCGTGACCGGGCAGCAGGCCCGTAACTTCGCCTACGGCATCAGGCTGCTGCCGACGCCGAAGCGGCGCGCGATGTCGGCGCTGTACGCGTTCTCCCGGCGCGTCGACGACATCGGCGACGGCGTGCTGGCGGACGACGTCAAGGCGACCAGGCTCGAGGACACGCGCGAGCTTCTGGTGCGGGTGCGGGAGGGCGCGGTCGCCGAGGACGACACCGACCCCGTCGCGGTCGCCCTCGCCCATGCCGCCGACACCTTCCCGATCCCGCTGGGCGGCCTGGACGAGCTGATCGACGGCGTGCTGATGGACGTCCGCGGCGAGACCTACGAGACCTGGGACGACCTGAAGGTCTACTGCCGCTGCGTGGCCGGTGCCATCGGCCGGCTCTCGCTCGGCGTGTTCGGCACCGAGCCGGGGGCGCGCGGCGCCGACCGGGCCTCGGAGTACGCCGACACCCTGGGCCTCGCGCTGCAGCTGACCAACATCCTGAGAGACGTCCGGGAGGACGCCGAGGGCGGCCGTACCTATCTGCCCTCCGACGACCTCGCGAAGTTCGGCTGCTCGGCCGGCTTCAGCGGCCCGACGCCGCCCGAGGGCTCCGACTTCACGGGCCTGGTGCACTTCGAGGTGCGGCGGGCCCGCGCCCTTTTCGCCGAGGGCTACCGGCTGCTCCCCATGCTCGACCGGCGCAGCGGAGCCTGCGTCGCCGCCATGGCCGGCATCTACCGCCGCCTGCTCGACCGCATCGAGCGCGACCCGGAGGCCGTGCTGCGCGGCCGGGTCTCGCTGCCCGGCCGGGAGAAGGCCTACGTCGCCGTACGCGGCCTGTCGGGCCTCGACGCCCGGCATGTGACCCGGAGGACCGTCAGGAGGCGCGCCTGATGGACAAAACGGGCCAAGGTGATTCCAGCGGTGAAATGCGGCACGCAACCCTGCGGGCAGGGACGGCGTCCCTGACTGCGACGGCCTGCCGTGCACCGTTCAATCATCGCGGCGGCCGCGCAGGGGAGGGGGCACGATGACTGACGACACGCGCTCCGACGAGCCGCTCGCGGCTATGCCGGGGCGTCCCGGAAGGGACGCCGTCGTGATCGGAGGCGGGCTCGCCGGCATCACCGCCGCGCTCGCGCTCGCCGACGCGGGGGTCCGGGTCACCCTGATCGAGGGCAGGCCCCGGCTGGGCGGCCTGGCCTTCTCCTTCCAGCGCGGCGATCTGACCGTCGACAACGGACAGCACGTCTATCTGCGCTGCTGCACCGCCTACCGCTGGTTCCTCGACCGCATCGAGGGCGCGGCGCTGGCGCCACTGCAGGATCGTCTCGACGTGCCCGTTCTCGACGTCGACAAGCCCGCGGGCCGGCGCCTGGGCAGACTGCGGCGCGACGCGCTGCCGGTCCCCCTGCATCTGGGGCGCAGCCTCGCGACGTATCCGCATCTCTCCCTCGCCGAGCGGGCCAAGGTGGGGCGGGCCGCACTGGCGCTGAAGGGGCTCGACCTCGCCGATCCGAGCCTGGACACCCAGGACTTCGGCAGCTGGCTGACCGCGCACGGTCAGTCGGCGCGTGCCGTCGAGGCCCTGTGGGACCTGGTCGGGGTGGCCACCCTCAACGCGGTCGCGGGCGACGCCTCGCTCTCGCTCGCCGCGATGGTGTTCAAGACCGGTCTGCTGTCCGACCCGGGCGCGGCCGACATCGGCTGGGCGCATGTCCCGCTGGGTGAACTGCATGACCGGCTGGCCCGCAAGGCGCTCGACTCCGCGGGCGTGCGTACCGAGGTCCGTACACGCGTCACCTCCATCTCTACTGACGAAAACGGGCGTTGGAGCGTTCAGGTTCCCGGCGAGACGCTGCAGGCGGACGCCGTCGTGCTCGCCGTACCCCAGCGCGAGGCCCATGACCTGCTGCCGGCCGGCGCGCTCGACGCCCCGGAAAATCTGCTGGACATCGCCACCGCGCCGATCCTGAACATCCACGTCGTCTACGACCGCAAGGTGCTCAGCCGCCCGTTCTTCGCGGCCCTCGGCACCCCGATCCAGTGGGTCTTCGACCGCACCGAGGCCTCCGGACTGCGCGAGGGCCAGTACCTCGCGCTGTCGCAGTCGGCCGCGCAGGACGAGATCGACGCACCCGTCGCCCTGCTCCGTGAGCGCTACGTCCCCGAGCTGGAGCGTCTGCTTCCGGGTACTCACGGGGCCGAAGTGAAGGATTTCTTCGTGACCAGGGAGCGCACGGCGACGTTCGCCCCCACCCCCGGCGTCGGGCGGCTGCGGCCCGGCGCCCGCACCAAGGCCCCCGGCCTCTGTCTGGCCGGAGCGTGGACCGCCACAGGGTGGCCCGCGACCATGGAGAGTGCGGTCCGCAGTGGAGTCAGCGCGGCCGATGCCGCCCTCGGCGCCCTGGGCCGGCCACGCCCGAGCGACCTCTTCGACCTCGAGGAGGCGGCTTGATGCTCGAGCAGCAGGCGGCAGGCCCCCGCACCCCCGGTACCGCACCAAAAGGAGAAACTGTGCCCACTGTGCCCCCGGCCGAGACGGCTGCCGACGCGGTGGACGTGACCGCGCTCCTGGAGCGCGGCCGGACCCTTGCCACACCGGTACTGAAGGCGGCGGTGGACCGCCTGGCCCCTCCCATGGACACCGTTTCCGCCTACCACTTCGGCTGGATCGACGCCGAGGGCAACCCCGCCGACGGCGACGGCGGCAAGGCCGTGCGCCCCGCCCTCGCGGTGCTGTCCGCCGAGGTCACCGGGGCCGCGCCCGAGGCCGGCATCCCCGGCGCCGTGGCCGTCGAACTCGTCCACAACTTCTCGCTGCTGCACGACGACCTGATGGACGGCGACGAGCAGCGCCGCCACCGCGACACGGTGTGGAAGGTGCACGGCCCAGCGCAGGCGATCCTCGTCGGCGACGCCCTGTTCGCCCTGGCCAACGAGGTGCTGCTGGAGCTCGGCACCGTCGAGGCGGGCCGCGCCACCCGCCGCCTGACCACCGCCACCCGCGCCCTGATCGACGGCCAGGCCCAGGACATCTCCTACGAGCACCGCGACCGCGTCAGCGTCGAGGAGTGCCTGGAGATGGAGGGCAACAAGACCGGCGCGCTGCTGGCCTGCGCCTCCTCCATCGGCGCCGTCCTCGGCGGCGCGGACGACCGCACCGCCGACACGATGGAGAAGTACGGCTACCACCTCGGCCTCGCCTTCCAGGCCGTCGACGACCTCCTCGGCATCTGGGGCGACCCGGTCTCCACCGGCAAGCAGACCTGGAGCGACCTGCGCCAGCGCAAGAAGTCCCTGCCGGTCGTGGCCGCACTCGCCGCGGGCGGTCCCGCCTCCGAGCGGCTCGGCGAGATCCTCGCCGCCGATGCCAAGAGCAGCGACTTCGAGAACTTCTCGGAGGAGGAGTTCGCGGCCCGCGCCGCCCTCATCGAGGAGGCGGGCGGCCGCCGATGGACGGCCGAGGAAGCGCGCCGCCAGCACACCATCGCCATCGAAGCCCTCGACGCCATCGACATGCCGGACCGGGTACGGGCGCAGTTCGCGGCGCTCGCCGACTTCGTCGTCGTACGAAAGAGATGATCACTATCGGTCGAACAGTCCTCGCGTAGTCGCCGGCCGGTGCCTGCGAAAAGGTTTCAGTCACCGGCCGACGGCGGACCCACAGCAGCACGACTTGCACGACTGCACGAAGGGGAAGCCATGACAGCGACGACCGACGGAAGCGCCGGGGCCCTCCCGCCCCGGCCTGCCTCGGCCAGCGACACCGCCAGTACGAGCCCCGCCGCGGCCGGGGTACACGACATCGCCGTACGCGCCACACAACGCGCCACCGACTTCCTGCTCTCGACGCAGGACGCGGAGGGCTGGTGGAAGGGCGACCTCGAGACCAACGTGACCATGGACGCCGAGGACCTGCTCCTGCGCCAGTTCCTGGGCATCCTGGACGAGGCCACCGCGAGTGCCGCCGCCCTCTTCGTCCGCGGCGAGCAGCGCGAGGACGGCACCTGGGCCAGCTTCTACGGCGGGCCGGGCGAACTGTCCACCACCATCGAGGCCTACGTCGCCCTGCGCCTGGCCGGCGACACACCGGACGCCCCGCACATGGCCAGGGCCTCGGCGTGGATCCGCGAGCAGGGCGGCATCGCGGCCGCCCGCGTCTTCACCCGGATCTGGCTCGCCCTGTTCGGCTGGTGGAAGTGGGAGGACCTGCCCGAACTCCCGCCGGAACTCATCTACTTCCCCAAGTGGATGCCGCTGAACATCTACGACTTCGGCTGCTGGGCCCGGCAGACGATCGTGCCGCTCACGATCGTCTCCGCCAAGCGGCCGGTGCGGCCCGCGCCCTTCCCGCTGGACGAGCTGCACACCGACGCGAGCAGCCCCAATCCGGCCAAGCCCTTTGCCCCGGTGGCGAGTTGGGACGGCGCCTTCCAGCGCCTGGACAAGATGCTGCACCAGGCGCGCAAGGTCGTGCCGCGCCGGCTGCGCAAGGCGGCCATGAACTCCGCCGCCCGCTGGATCATCGAGCGGCAGGAGAACGACGGCTGCTGGGGCGGCATCCAGCCGCCGGCCGTGTACTCCGTCATCGCCCTGTACCTGCTGGGCTACGACCTCGAACACCCGGTCATGCGCGAGGGGTTGGCCTCCCTGGACCGGTTCGCCGTATGGCGCGAGGACGGGTCCCGGATGATCGAGGCCTGCCAGTCGCCGGTGTGGGACACCTGCCTCGCCACCATCGCGCTCGCCGACGCGGGCGTGCCCGCCGAGCATCCGCAGCTCGTCAGAGCGGCGGACTGGATGCTGGGCGAGGAGATCGTGCGGCCGGGCGACTGGGCCGTCAAGCGGCCCCAACTGCCGCCCGGCGGCTGGGCGTTCGAATTCCACAACGACAACTACCCCGACATCGACGACACCGCCGAGGTGGCTCTCGCGCTGCGCCGGGTCAGGCACCACGACCCGGAGCGGGTGGAGAGGGCGATCGGGCGCGCGGTGCGCTGGAACCTCGGCATGCAGTCGAAGAACGGTGCCTGGGGCGCCTTCGACGTCGACAACACCAGCCCCTTCCCCAACCGGCTGCCGTTCTGCGACTTCGGCGAGGTCATCGACCCGCCGTCCGCGGACGTCACCGCGCACGTGGTGGAGATGCTGGCCGTCGAGGGCCTCTCGCACGACCCGCGCACCCGGCGCGGCATCGAGTGGCTGCTGGCCGAACAGGAGCCGGACGGCTCGTGGTTCGGGCGCTGGGGCGTCAACTACGTCTACGGCACCGGTTCCGTCGTACCCGCACTCACGGCGGCGGGCCTGCCCGGCTCGCACCCGGCGATCCGGCGGGCCGTGTCCTGGCTGGAGAAGGTGCAGAACGACGACGGCGGCTGGGGCGAGGACCTGCGCTCCTACAAGTACGTCAAGGAGTGGAGCGGCCGAGGCGCCTCGACCGCCTCGCAGACCGCGTGGGCGCTGATGGCGCTGCTGGCGGCCGGCGAGAAGGACTCCAAGGCCGTCGAGCGGGGCATCGAGTGGCTGGCGGCCACCCAGCGCGAGGACGGCTCCTGGGACGAGCCGTACTTCACCGGGACCGGCTTCCCCTGGGACTTCTCCATCAACTACCACCTCTACCGGCAGGTCTTCCCGCTGACCGCACTCGGCCGGTACGTGCACGGCGAGCCACGTGTCGTGGCCGCCGCCGGCAAGGGGGGTCGATGAGCGCACAGCCCGCCCCGGCCCCGCTGCTGATCGCCTGCGCGCTCGGTATCGAGCACCTCGCCCTGCGCACGAGCGACCGCAGTGGGTCCGGTGGGCCGGTCACCGTTCTACGGACCGGCATGGGCCCCAAGGCGGCCGAGCAGGCGGTCGCCCGCCGGCTGGCCGAGCCGGCCCTGCGCGAGGCCGCCGTGCTCGCCACGGGCTTCTGCGCCGGGCTCGCGCCCGGGATGCACCCCGGTGATCTGATCGTCGCCGAGGAGACCCGCGATCCGGACGGAACCGTTCGGTGCGTGGGGACCGACCGACTCGTCAAGGAGCTCGCGCGGGCGGTGCCCGGACGGACCGTGCACACCGGCCCCCTCGCCGGCTCCGACCATGTCGTTCGCGGTCACGAACGATCCGATCTGCTCACGACCGGCGCAATCGCGGTCGACATGGAATCCGCGGCGACGCTTCTGAGCGCCGTCCGCACCGGCGAGCGCCCGGTTGCGGCCGTACGGGTGGTCGTGGACGCTCCAGAACATGAACTCGTCCGGATCGGCACGGTGCGCGGTGGAATATCAGCTTTCCGCGTACTCCGTGCCGTTCTTCCGGCTTTTTTCGAATGGCACCGTTCTTTGTTGCTCCCTCGGAGGTGAGCCAGATGGCCATGCCGCTGCGCCAGTCCATCAAGGTCGCTACGTACTTGGCTGAACAGAAGCTTCGCAAGCGGGACAAGTTCCCGCTGATCGTGGAGCTGGAACCTCTCTTCGCATGCAACCTGAAGTGCGAGGGCTGCGGCAAGATCCAGCACCCGGCGGGCGTGCTCAAGCAGCGCATGCCGGTCGCCCAGGCGGTCGGCGCGGTGCTGGAGTCCGGTGCGCCGATGGTGTCCATCGCGGGCGGCGAGCCCCTGATGCACCCCCAGATCGACGAGATCGTGCGGCAGCTGGTGGCCAAGCGGAAGTACGTCTTCCTGTGCACCAACGCCATGCTGCTGCGCAAGAAGATGGACAAGTTCAAGCCGTCCCCGTACTTCGCCTTCGCCGTGCACATCGACGGACTGCGTGAGCGGCACGACGAGTCCGTGGCCAAGGAGGGCGTGTTCGACGAGGCCGTGGAGGCGATCAAGGAGGCCAAGCGGCGCGGCTTCCGGGTCACCACCAACTCGACCTTCTTCAACACCGACACCCCGCAGACCATCATCGAGGTGCTCAACTTCCTCAACGACGACCTCAAGGTCGACGAGATGATGATCTCGCCCGCCTACGCCTACGAGAAGGCACCCGACCAGGAGCACTTCCTGGGCGTGGAGCAGACCCGCGAGCTGTTCAAGAAGGCCTTCGCGGGCGGCAACCGCAAGAAGTGGCGCCTCAACCACTCGCCGCTTTTCCTGGACTTCCTCGAGGGCAAGGTCGACTTCCCGTGCACCGCGTGGGCGATCCCGAACTACTCCCTCTTCGGCTGGCAGCGCCCCTGCTACCTGATGAGCGACGGGTACGTGCCCACCTACCGCGAGCTCATCGAGGACACCGACTGGGACAAGTACGGCCGCGGCAAGGACCCGCGCTGCGCCAACTGCATGGCGCACTGCGGCTACGAGCCCACCGCCGTCCTGGCCACCATGGGGTCGCTGAAGGAGTCCCTGCGCGCCATGCGCGAGACGGTGTCCGGGAACCGGGAGTGACGTCGTGACCACCATCGCCCTGGGTGTTCCCGACATGCCGGCCCGGCCGATCGCCGAGCGGCGTGCGTCGCGGCAGATCCATGTCGGGCCGGTCCCGGTCGGGGGCGGCGCCCCGGTCTCGGTGCAGTCGATGACGACGACCCGTACCTCCGACATCGGCGCCACCCTGCAGCAGATCGCCGAACTCACCGCCTCCGGCTGCCAGATCATCCGCGTCGCCTGCCCCACGCAGGACGACGCGGACGCGCTGGCCACCATCGCCCGCAAGTCGCAGATCCCGGTGATCGCCGACATCCACTTCCAGCCGAAGTACGTGTTCGCGGCCATCGAGGCCGGGTGCGCGGCGGTGCGGGTGAACCCCGGCAACATCAAGAAGTTCGACGACCAGATCAAGGAGATCGCGCGGGCCGCGAAGGACCACGGCACACCGATCCGCATCGGCGTCAACGCGGGCTCCCTCGACAAGCGGCTGCTGGAGAAGTACGGCCGCGCGACACCGGAGGCGCTCGTCGAATCGGCGCTGTGGGAAGCGTCGTTGTTCGAGGAGCACGACTTCCGCGACATCAAGATCTCGGTCAAGCACAACGACCCGGTCGTGATGATCGAGGCGTACAGGCAACTCGCCGCCCAGTGCGACTACCCGCTGCACCTCGGCGTGACGGAGGCCGGCCCCGCCTTCCAGGGCACCATCAAGTCGGCCGTCGCCTTCGGGGCGCTGCTCGCACAGGGCATCGGCGACACCATCCGGGTCTCGCTGAGCGCGCCGCCGGCCGAGGAGGTCAAGGTCGGCATCCAGATCCTGGAGTCCCTGGGCCTCAGGCAGCGCCGGTTGGAGATCGTCTCATGTCCGTCCTGCGGGCGGGCGCAGGTGGACGTCTACAAGCTCGCCGACGAGGTCACGGCGGGACTGGACGGCATGGAAGTGCCGTTGCGGGTGGCCGTCATGGGCTGTGTGGTCAACGGTCCCGGCGAGGCACGGGAGGCGGATCTGGGGGTCGCCTCCGGCAACGGCAAGGGTCAGATCTTCGTGAAGGGCGAGGTCATCAAGACCGTACCCGAGTCGAAGATCGTGGAGACCCTGATCGAGGAGGCGATGAAGATCGCCGAGCAGATGGAGCAGGACGGGGCCGCATCGGGCGCCCCCACCGTCACGGGGAAACCGGCAGTGACTGTGAGTTGAAGCAAGGCACGGACCGAGAGGGGGCCCGAGCGTGACGATTCTGGAGAACATCCGGGGACCACGCGACCTGAAGGCGCTGGCCGAGGCGGAACTCGGCGCACTGTCCGAGGAGATCCGGGAGTTCCTGGTGCAGGCAGTCGCCAGGACCGGCGGACATCTCGGGCCCAATCTGGGGGTGGTGGAACTCTCCATCGCACTCCACCGGGTCTTCGAGTCGCCCGTCGACCGCATCGTCTGGGACACCGGCCATCAGAGCTACGTACACAAGATCCTGACGGGCCGTCAGGATTTCTCCAAGCTGCGCGGCAAGGGCGGCCTGTCCGGCTACCCCTCGCGTGAGGAGTCCGAGCACGACATCGTCGAGAACAGCCACGCCTCCACGGCGCTCGGCTGGGCCGACGGCCTGGCCAAGGCCCGCCAGGTGCAGGGGGAGAAGGGGCACGTGGTCGCCGTCATCGGCGACGGCGCCCTGACCGGCGGCATGGCCTGGGAGGCACTGAACAACATCGCGGCCGCCAAGGACCGGCCACTGATCATCGTCGTCAACGACAACGAGCGCTCCTACTCGCCCACCATCGGCGGCCTCGCCAACCACCTGGCCACCCTGCGCACCACCGACGGCTACGAGAAGGTCCTCGCCTGGGGCAAGGACGTCCTGCAGCGCACCCCCGTCGTCGGAGGCACCATCTACGAATCCCTGCACGGCGCCAAGAAGGGCTTCAAGGACGCCTTCGCCCCGCAGGGCATGTTCGAGGACCTGGGCCTGAAGTACGTGGGCCCGATCGACGGCCACGACATCGGCGCCGTCGAATCCGCACTCCGGCGTGCGAAACGCTTCCACGGTCCGGTCCTCATCCACTGCCTCACGGAGAAGGGCCGCGGCTACGAGCCCGCCCTCGCCCACGAGGAGGACCACTTCCACACCGTCGGCGTCATGGACCCGCTCACCTGCGAGCCCCTCGCCCCGTCCGGCCCCTCCTGGACCTCGGTGTTCCGTGACGAGATCGCCGCCATCGGCGCGGAGCGCGAGGACGTCGTCGCCATCACGGCGGCCATGCTGCACCCGGTCGGACTCGGGAAGTTCGCCGAACGCTTCCCCGACCGCGTCTGGGACGTCGGCATCGCCGAACAGCACGCCGCCGTCTCCGCGGCCGGCCTCGCCACCGGCGGCCTGCACCCGGTCGTCGCCGTCTACGCCACCTTCCTCAACCGCGCCTTCGACCAGCTTCTGATGGACGTCGCCCTGCACCGCTGCGGCGTCACGTTCGTCCTGGACCGGGCCGGCGTCACCGGAGCCGACGGACCCTCCCACAACGGCATGTGGGACATGTCCATCCTCCAGGTCGTCCCCGGCCTGAGAATCGCCGCCCCGCGCGACGCCGACCAGCTGCGCGCCCAGCTCCGCGAGGCCGTCGCCGTCGACGACGCCCCCACCCTGGTCCGCTTCCCGAAGGAGAACGTCGGACCGCAGATCCCGGCGATCGACCGGCTGGGCGGCCTGGACGTCCTGCACCGCGGCGCGGGCACACCCGACGTGCTGCTCGTCGCCGTCGGCGTGATGGCGCCGGTCTGCCTGCAGGCCGCCGACCTGCTGGAGGCCCGCGGGATCTCCTGCACCGTCGTCGACCCCCGCTGGGTCAAGCCCGTCGACCCCGCCCTGCCCGGCCTCGCCGCCGAACACCGCATGGTGGCCGTCGTCGAGGACAACGGCCGCGCCTCCGGAGTCGGCGCGGCGGTGGCCCTCGCACTCGGCGACGCCGAGGTCGACGTCCCCGTACGCCGCTTCGGCATCCCCGAACAGTTCCTCGCCCACGCCAAACGCGGCGAGGTCCTCGCCGACATCGGCCTCACCCCCGTCGAGGTGGCCGGCCGGATCAGCGCGAGCCTCGCCGTCAAGGAGGCGGAGAACACCCTGGCCGTCGGGCGGCAGCCGGACGCCACCCTCAAGGAGAAGGCTGAATGACCAAGGAGTTCGACCTCGGCGCTCTCCTGGCCGAGCGCGGAGCCGAGCGCTACGAGCTGCACGGCAGATACCTCAACCCGCAGCTCCCGCGCATGCTGCACACCATCGGCTTCGACAAGGTCTACGAGCGCGCCGAGGGCGCCCACTTCTGGGACGTGGACGGCAACGACTACCTGGACATGCTCGCCGGGTTCGGGGTGATGGGCCTGGGCCGCCACCACCCGGTCGTCCGCAAGGCACTGCACGACGTCCTCGACGCCCAGCTCGCCGACCTCACCCGCTTCGACTGCCAGCCGCTGCCCGGGCTGCTGGCCGAGAAGCTGCTCACGCACAGCCCGCACCTGGACCGCGTCTTCTTCGGCAACAGCGGCACCGAGGCGGTGGAGACGGCGCTGAAGTTCGCCCGCTACGCCACCGGCAGGCCCCGGGTCCTGTACTGCGACCACGCATTCCACGGCCTGACCACCGGCTCCCTGTCGGTCAACGGAGAGGACGGTTTCCGCGACGGCTTCGCCCCGCTGCTGCCCGACACCGCCGTACCCCTCGGTGATCTTGACGCTCTGGCGCGGGAGTTGAAGCGGGGCGACGTCGCCGCGCTGATCGTCGAGCCGATCCAGGGCAAGGGCGTGCACGCGGCCCCGCCCGGCTATCTGCGCGCCGCCCAGGAACTCCTGCACAAGCACAAGGCGCTGCTGATCGCGGACGAGGTGCAGACGGGCCTCGGCCGGACCGGCGACTTCTACGCCTACCAGCACGAGGAGGGCGTCGAGCCGGACCTGGTGTGCGTGGCCAAGGCGCTGTCCGGCGGCTATGTCCCGGTGTCGGCCACGCTCGGCAAGGACTGGATCTTCAAGAAGGTCTACTCGTCGATGGACCGGGTCCTCGTCCACTCGGCGAGCTTCGGGGCCAACGCCCAGGCCATGGCGGCCGGCCTCGCGGTGCTGTCGGTCATGGAGGACGAGCAGATCGTCGCCAACGCGCGCGCGACCGGCGAGCAGCTGAAGTCCCGGCTGTCGGCGCTGACCGGCAAGTACGAGCTGCTCGCCGACGTCCGTGGCCGGGGCCTGATGATCGGCATCGAGTTCGGCCGGCCCAAGTCGCTCAAGCTGCGCAGCCGCTGGACGATGCTGCAGGCCGCGCGCAAGGGCCTGTTCGCTCAGATGGTCGTGGTGCCGCTGCTGCAGCGCCACCGCATTCTGACCCAGGTCTCCGGTGATCACCTTGAGGTGATCAAGCTGATCCCGCCGCTGGTCGTCGGAGAGGCCGAGGTCGACCGCTTCGTCGACGCCTTCACGGCGGTCATGGACGACGCCCACAGCGGTGGCACCCTGATGTGGGACTTCGGCAAGACACTGATGAAGCAGGCGGTGGCCAACCGGTAGCGCCGCAGCGCCGATGCTAAGGCTTTTGCCTCTGAGGCAAGAAATTTGCCGCAGAGGCAAAGCTGCGGCTGAATGGAGAGCATGAGCTCTCCCGAGACCGAGCCTGAACCCGCCCCGCCGGGCGGCGACCCGGCCGGGCCGGAGGAAGTCCTGCCTGCCGTCGCACCCCAGCTCCGCGCGCTGCGCCGCCGGGCCTCCCTCACCCTGGAAGCCGCGGCCCGCACGGCCGGGCTGTCGCCGGCCCATCTCTCCCGGCTGGAGACCGGGCAGCGCCAGCCTTCGCTGCCGGTACTGCTCGCCCTCGCCCGCATCTACGGTACGACGGTCTCGGACCTGCTGGGAGAGACGGTCGCGGAGCGGGACGCCGTCGTGCGCGCGGGCGACATGGAGCCGACCGCCGCGGGCGGCTGGACCTACTGGCAGGCCGGTGCCTCCGGCCGCGGGATGCAGGCCCTGCGCGTGCATGTGCCGCACGGCTCGCAGGGCGACATCGTGCGTGTGCACCCCGGTGAGGAGTGGCTGTACGTCCTCAAGGGGCGGTTGCGTCTGCGTCTGGGGGACGCCACCCATCTGCTGGGCCCCGGTGACAGCGCGCACTTCGATCGCTGACGCCGCACCGGATCGCCGCCCAGGATCCCGACGGCGTCGAGCTCCTGTTCGTCCACACCTTGCTGCAGAGTCCCACGGCCACGTTGTGCCTGGGCCCGATCACCGGAGACATGCCATGAGCAACAGCAACATGGAGGAGAAGTTCCCCCGCGCCCTGTGGGTGCGCCTGATCATCTACATCGCGGTGGGGCACCTCTTCGCGGCCTTCATCTACCTGCTGTTCGAGATCGGTGCGAAGTAGGGCACTACGGCGTGAGGTAGGGCGCCACAGGGGAGGGGCCCGTCCGCGAAGGGCGGCCCGGCTCAGTCCAGCAGGCGCTCGCGCAGGCTCGCGCGCAGCTCCGGAGTGAGACCGAGTCCCTGCTCCAGGTAGGTGTCGACGTCGCCCCAGGTCTGCTCGATCGTCTCGAAGGCCGCCGCCAGATACTCGGCGCGGGCCTCGAACAGGGGGCTGAGCAGCTCCATCACCTCGGGCGCGTAGCCCGCGCCGGAGGAGCTGCTGCGGTGCACCTTGTAGCGGCGGTGCTTGGCGTTGGACTCCAGGTAGTCCGTGACGATGGCCTCGCGCTCGACGCCCAGGGCGAGCAGCGTCACGGCGATGGACAGACCCGCGCGGTCCTTGCCGGCGGCGCAGTGCATCAGCGCGGGCACGCTGTCCCCGGCGAGCGAGCGCAGCACGCGTGCGTGCTCGGTGGTGCGCTCCTTGATGATCGTGCGGTAGGAGGAGATCATCCGGCCGGCGGCCTGGCCGTCGCCGAGGATGCCGCGCAGCTGCTCGATCTCTCCGTCACGGACCATCTGCCAGAACTCGGCGCCGTCGGCCGGGTCGGTCAGCGGCAGGTTCACATTGAGGACACCCGGCAGCTCGACGTCCGGGCCCTCCAGCTTCTGGTCCGCCGCGTTACGGAAGTCGAAGATCGTGTGCAGGCCCAGGGAGGACAGGAAGGCGGCGTCCTCGTCGGTCGCGTGGGCGAGGTGGCCGCTGCGGAACAGCACTCCGCGCCGCACCCGCCGTCCGTCCGTGGTCGGGAGCCCGCCGACGTCACGGAAATTGCGGACACCGGCGAGCTCGGGTTCGGTCGACGGAATCTGCTGCGTCACGGGTGCTCCTCCCACTCCACCCGAACGGCGCGACTCGTCGACGGGCGCTCAGTCGACCATACGACATGGATTCCTGAGGCAATGAGTTGTCCACAGGCGTTGCGACCAGGCCTCACCGCCCTTGATGATGTTGGCAATTGAGCGCACCTGTTCGGATGTGTGGGGGCTGGAATGCTGGAGATCGCCGACAACGGCCGTACGTGGCTCCTGAGCGGGCCGGCGAGCAGTTACGCCGTGCACCTCACCGAGGACGACGAGCTGCTGCATCTGCACTGGGGCCCGAGGATCACGCTCGCCGACGCCGAGGCCCTCGCCGTGCGCCCGCTGCCCGACTACTGGCCCTTCGAGTCCCCGCTCGACGGACGCGAGGAGTACCCGGTCGAGGGCGGCCCCCGCTTCGTGCGTCCCGCCCTGTCGGTCCGCACCGAGGAGCGGCGCGGAACGGAGTGGCACTTCGAGGCCCACGACTCCGAGCCCGGCGCCGACGGCGGGCTGCGGCTGCGCTTCCGCGACGGCGGGCTGACGATCACGCTGCACTACCGGATCCGGCACGACGTCGTGGAGCGCTGGGTGAGCCTCGGCAACGAGGGGCCCGCGCTGGAGCTGCTGCGGGCCGATGCGGCGACCTGGACCCTTCCCGAGCGTGTGGGCTGGCGGCTGTCACAGCTGCATGGGCGCTGGGCCGCCGAGTCCCGGCCGGCCGCCTCGCCCCTCACCTACGGCGAGAAGGTCGTCGGCAGCCGCCGCGGCCACACCGGGCACCAGCATCTGCCCTGGGTCGCCCTCGACACCGATGCGACCGAGGAGCACGGCGAGGTCTACGGCTGCGCGCTCGGCTGGTCCGGCTCCTGGCGGATAGCCGTGGCACAGCTGCCGGACGCGCGCGTGCAGATCACCGGCGGTGCCGGGCACGACGACTCCGGACTGCTGCGTCTGGAGTCGGGACAGTCGTACACGACACCTGTCTTCGCCGGCCTGTGGAGCGACGGCGGCTTCGGGGGTGCGAGCCGCGCCTGGCACGCCTACCAGCGCGCGTACGTGATCCCGCACGCGGACCGGGACCGGCCGGTGCTGTTCAACTCCTGGGAGGCCACGGAGTTCGACATCTCCGAGGAGCAGCAGTCCGCCCTCGCCCGGCGGGCCGCCGCGATCGGCGTCGAGCTGTTCGTCGTCGACGACGGCTGGTTCGGCAGACGCACCAGCGACCGGGCCGGACTCGGCGACTGGACGCCCAACCCCGACCGCTTCCCGAAGGGGCTGAAGCCCCTGGCGGATCATGTGCACTCCCTCGGCATGCAGTTCGGCATCTGGGTCGAGCCCGAGATGGTCAACCCGGACAGCGACCTGTACCGCGAGCACCCCGACTGGGTCCAGTTCCAAGCGGGACGAAAGAGGACGGAACTGCGCAATCAGCTCGTACTGAACCTGGCCCGCGAGGACGTCCAGGACTATCTGTGGCAGCAGCTCGACACGCTGCTCTCCAGTGCCCCGATCGACTACGTGAAGTGGGACTTCAACCGCGCCTTCACCGATGCGGGCTGGCCCGGCGAGCCCTATCCGCAGCGGCTGTGGACCGACCATGTCCACGCCCTGTACGCGCTGTTGGACCGGCTGCGCGCGGCCCACCCCGGTGTCGCCTTCGAGTCGTGCTCGGGCGGCGGCGGCCGCATCGACCTCGGGATCATGAGCCGCACGGACCAGGTGTGGACGTCCGACAACACCGACCCGCTCGACCGGCTCGCCATCCAGCACGGCTTCAGCCAGATCCACCCCGCGCGCGTGATGGCCGCCTGGGTGACCGACAGTCCCAACACCCAGCTCAACGGCCGAGTGAGCTCGCTGCGCTTCCGCTTCGTCAGCTCCATGGCCGGCGTGCTCGGCGTCGGCGGCGACCTCACCCGCTGGAGCGAGGAGGAGCTGGCCGAGGCGGGGGAGTGGGTCGCCCTCTACAAGGAGATCCGCCCTCTGGTGCAGCACGGCGACCTGTACCGGCTGCGGCCGCCGACGGGCGGGCTGAGCGCGGTGCAGTACGTGCGCGGGGACGAGGCGGTCGTCCTCGCCTGGCTCCAGGCGCAGAGCTACGGCGAGCCCGTGCCCGCGCTGCGGCTGAAGGGTCTCGACCCGGCAGCCTCGTACGAATGCCCTGAAACGGGCGAAATCCATAGAGGTGCCGTACTTCTGCATCACGGATTGCGCACCGGCCTGCGAGGCGATCTCGACGCGGCGGTCTTCCGGCTGCGCCGCATGTGAGCGTTGTGTCCGTATTGGGGCATTGGTGTAACTCGCTCCGGAATAAGGCCTCCTGGCGGGAAGGCGCGTGAGGAGCGTCATATCCGTGACCGAACGTGGTCCGTCATGTTCACGTAATTCACGTGCTTCACAAGGGAATTCGACGGGAAGACGCTCCCGTAATCCACGCAGGGTCACCACTATTTCCCATTAAGGATCAACAGAAACGCTTTCACAGGGAACCGTCACTTGTCCCTTTGCGTCTTCGTCGCTTACGTTCGCCACCGATCCGGACGGACGCCCAATCCTGCCGCTGCCCGGTGCCCGCACAACTCACCCGTGAACGGCAGGAACGGGGGACCCACAGGTATGACCGCCTGTTCCGGTTCCCGGAACGGCTTGGGGTAAAGCCGCGTCAAACGCGCGGCCGGGCATCTCCAGTCCGCACCCGACAGCTCACCTCGTAGGCGCCGGAGAGGAATTCGTCATGCCCGCGAAGGGTAAGCACCGCCGTCCGAAGTCCCTGCGCTTCACCCGCACCATCGCCGTAGCCGGAACCGGTGGCGCCGCGCTCGCGCTCCCGCTGATGGGTGCCACCGGCGCCCACGCCGCCACTGCGGACTCCGTTTCCCAGTCGGTTTCGCAAAAGGCCGTCCAGTCCCTTCCGGGTGCCGAGAAGAAGGCCACCGAGAAGAAGAGTGCCGTGAATCACAACGGCGTTCGGACCTATTCGGTACGGTCCGGCGACTATCTCTCGAAGATCGCCGATGAGCAGCACGTGGCCGGTGGCTGGAAGAAGGTCTACTCGGACAACCGCCAGGCCGTCGGCGACGACCCGTCGCTGATCCACCCGGGCCTGAAGCTCACGCTCGGCAAGAAGGCCGCTCCGGACGCCACCAAGTCCTCGGCCGCCCCGAAGGCCTCGGCCAAGAAGCCAGCCGTCAAGAAGTCGGCCGTCAAGAAGTCGACGGTGAAGAAGACCACCGCGACGCAGGCCTCCGAGACCACCGGCAGCGGCTTCACCCTCCCGGTGAACAGCTCCGCCATCGGCACCGGCTACAAGGTGGCCGGCAGCATGTGGTCCAGCGGCTACCACACCGGCGTCGACTTCGTCGTCCCGACCGGCACCACCGTCAAGGCGGTCGGCACCGGCACGGTCGTCTCCGCCGGCTGGGGCGGTGCGTACGGCAACCAGGTCATCATCAAGCTGGCCGACGGCCACTACGCGCAGTACGGCCACCTGTCCCAGATATCCGTCTCGGCCGGCCAGGCCGTGACCGCGGGACAGCAGCTCGGCCTCTCCGGCGCGACCGGCAACGTGACCGGCCCGCACCTGCACTTCGAGATCCGCACCACGCCGAACTACGGCTCCGACGTGGACCCGGTCTCCTACCTCCGCTCGAAGGGCGTCACCGTCGGCTGACCCCCCGGCGGCAACCTGCCTGACACGCCACCGAAGGCCGGACCCTCGATCCCCGGGTCCGGCCTTCGGTATGTCCGCGCACAGGTGCGGCAGTTGAGACGGCAACAGCGCCGGCCAGGTGGTTATTCCGAGCTTGGCGAACACTTTAGAAGTGTCTTATCTCACCGCCCGTCAAGCCCTTCTGACGCTTTCTTACGGTCGCGTAGGTCACATTCGAAGGTGGATCATCGGTCGATGTGGCAGACGATTCGAAGAGTGACAGCAGAGCAGTGATCGGGTCGTACGTTGCGGTGGGGGACAGCTTCACCGAGGGCGTCGGCGACCCCGGCCCCGACGGGGCGTTCGTCGGCTGGGCCGACCGTTTCGCGGTGCTCCTCGCGGACCGCCGACCCGAGGGCGACTTCGGCTACACGAACCTGGCGGTGCGCGGGAAACTGCTCGACCAGATCGTGGCGGACCAGGTGCCCCAGGCGATCGCCCTGAAGCCGGAACTGATCTCCTTCTGCGCGGGCGGCAACGACATCATCCGGCCCGGCACCGACCCCGACGAGGTCGCCGAGCGCTTCGAGCGGGCCGTCGTCCGGCTCACCGACGTCGCCGGCACCGTCATGGTGACGACCGGGTTCGACACCCGGGGCGTCCCCGTGCTCAAGCACCTGCGCGGCAAGATCGCCACCTACAACGGCCATGTCCGGGCCATCGCGGACCGCTACGGCTGTCCGGTGCTCGACCTGTGGTCCCTCAAGACCGTGCAGGATCGCCGGGCCTGGGACGGCGACCGGCTCCACCTCTCGCCCGAGGGGCACACGCGCGTGGCGCTGCGGGCCGGGCAGGTCCTCGGCCTTCAGGTGCCGGCCGACCCGGACCAGCCCTGGCCGCCGCTCCCGCACCGCGGCGCCCTGGAGATCCGCCGGGACGACGTGCACTGGGCGCGCGAGTACCTGGTGCCCTGGATCGGCCGCCGGCTGCGCGGCGAGTCCTCCGGGGACCACGTCACGGCCAAGGGGACGCTGTCGCCGAACGACATCAAGATGCGGATCTCCAAGGTGGCTTGAGGCCGCGGAGGCCGACCAGGGTGACCTGAGCCCCCGCCCCGGGCGGGGGCTCAGCGCTCGGAGGCCGTCAACGCCTTCCGCTCCAGGCCCAGTTCGCGCGCCAGGGCCTCGTCCACCCACTCCTGCGCCCGCGCGCGGGAGATCGCACCGGCGTACGACGTCATCTGCACGGCGAGCCCGTCGAGCAGGGCCGTCAGGCGCAGGGCCGCGCCGTGCGGGTCCGGGCAGCGGAACTCGTCGGCGGCCACGCCCTCGGCGATCACCTCGGCGAGCGCCGCCTTCCACTGCTTGTCGAGATCGCGCGTGACGTCCTGCAGCGCTGTCTCGCGCAGCGCCGCCGCCCAGCCCTCGATCCACAGCCGCCAGCCCTTGGCCTGGCCCGTCGGCGCGTACCAGCGCACCGCCGAGCGCAGTCGCCGCAGGGCCGTCGTACGGCGGCCGAGCAGCTTGCGCAGATGGGCGAGGTCGTCCTCGGCCGCGAACGTGAACGCGGCGGCGACCAGCTTCTCCTTCGTCGAGAAGTGGTACAGCACCAGGGCGTTGCTCACGCCGAGAGCGGAGGCCACGTCGGCGATCCTGACCGCCGCCACGCCCCGCGCCTCGATCTGCTCGATGGCTGCCCGCAGCAGTTCCTCACGCCGCTCGGCCACGCTCAACCGCACTCTCGCCACGCGGTCACCCTATTCCGTTGCCGCGTGCGGTGCCGGGCCAGGCCGTCACTTGGCGAGTTCCACCGGGTACAGATCGGTCCGTGCGACCGCCGCGTCGCGCTCGGCGGCCAGCGCGGTGCGGCGTGCGTCGGCCATGTAGCCGTCGTAGCCGGCCTGCGAGGCGAACTCGATGAGCTGGATCTCGTCCGGCCGGCCGTCGGCCCCGTCGGCCCGGGCGCGCTGCACCAGCCGGCCGTCGTGCTCGCCCAGCAGGGCCAGCACCCTGTCCTCGTAGGCGGCCAGAGCCTTTGCGGCACCCGGCCGCGACCACAGCAGAACGCACAGTTGAACGGTCATGACGCCCGACCCTACCGACGCCGGGCGCCGCCGCCCCAGACGACCTCTTGACACCCCCGCGCGGCCGGGGCCACACTCCCGCACTACTGACTGCTCATTCAGTCAGTAGTCGTCGTGAGTAGGAGTCCGCCGTGACCCAGACACCGACCACATCCGGCCCCCGGCAGGGCCCCGAGAGTCCGGACCTCTCCGCGGGCTGGGGTGAGCAGCGCACCCTGCTCCGCAAGGATCTGCGCCGCCTCGACGTCCTGTTCTTCCTCATCTGCACGCTCGTCGGCCTCGACACCATCGGCTCGGTCGCCGCCCAGGGCCCGCAGGGTCTGACCTGGATGGCGATCCTGGCGGTCGCCTTCTTCCTGCCGTACGGACTGCTGGTCGCCGAACTGGGCGCCGCCTTCCCCGTCCAGGGCGGCCCCTACGTGTGGACCAGGCTCGCCTTCGGCCGGCTCACCGCGGGCGTCAACCAGTTCCTGTACTGGATCTCCAACCCGGTCTGGGTGGGCGGCAGTCTGTGCATCATCGCGCTGACGACCTGGGAGGAGTTCTTCACCCCGCTGCCCGGCGGCTGGAAGTACGCGGCCGGCCTCGCCTTCATCTGGGGCGGCGCGCTCGCGGTGGTGCAGTCGGTGCGGATCGGCAAGTGGGTGCCGATCGCCGGCGCCGTCGCCCGCATCGTGCTGCTCGGCTTCTTCCTCGTCTCGGTGGTGATCTACGCGGCCCGCAACGGCGTCCACGCCCTGCCCGCCGGCGAATTCACGCCCACCTACGCCGGCTTCGTCGCCCTCGTCCCCGTCCTGATCTTCAACTACGTCGGCTTCGAACTGCCCAGCTCGGCCGCCGAGGAGATGCGCAACCCGCGCCGCGACATCCCGCTGGCCATCTTCCGCTCCGGCCTGGCCTCCCTGCTCCTGTACGGCGGCCCGATCCTCGGCATCCTCTTCGTGCTGCCGGGCGACCGCATCGGCAGCCTCGGCGGGTTCATCGACGCCTGCAAGGCCGTCTTCACCGTCTACGGCGGGTCGATCGCGGCCGACGGCACCGTCACGCTCACCGGCTTCGGCTCCGTGTGCGGCGGCATCGCGGCGGCCGGGCTCGTCGTCGGCCTGCTCACCTCGGGCGTCACCTGGGCGATGGGCGCCCACCGCGCCCAGGCGGTGGCCTGCGCGGACGGCGCGGGACCCGCCTGGCTCGGCCGCATCTCCGAGAAGCACGGCACACCGGTCCGCGTGAACCTCCTCTCCGCCGTCCTCGCCTCCGCCCTGTTCGTCATCGCCCTCAACCTCACCGGCGGCGACGGCGAGAAGTACTTCGCGGCCGGCCTCGGCCTGACCATCTGCACGACGTTCATCTCCTACGTCGTCACCTTCCCGAGTCTCGCGGTACTGCGCCGTAAGTACCCGGACGTGCCCCGCCCGTACGCCGTTCCGGGCGGACGGGCCGGGGCACGTCTGGTGAGCGGGCTCGCCACCGCGTTCGTGGCCTTCACCGTGATCGTGCTGATCTGGCCGGGCTTCGGGGTCGGCTGGTTCGGTACGGCGGGGGATCCGGCGGACTCCCTGCCGGCGTCCTTCGCCGGGGAGCGGCTGCAGTACACGCTCAGCCAGGTCGTGCCTCTGGTGCTGTTCGTGGGCATCGGGCTGGTCTGTTACGCACTGGGGGCCCGGACCCGGCGGGAGAAGGGGTAGCGGGAGACGGCGCAGAAGGTCAGTCCGGGAACTGGTAGTCGAAACGGATGCGGCCGGTCTCGTCCAGGACGAGGAAGTCCCGGCCGCCTCCGGTCACTTGGCCCTCCTCCTGATGGAACGCCTCCCAGCGGAACGTGATCACGTCCCGCAGCTGCCGGGCCGCCTCCTGGACCCGGAAGACGTAGGTGCCCGGCCCCACGAAGTCCTCGTACGCGCGCGTCACGCGCGCGTGCAGCTCGTCATGGCCCCTGGCCTCCAGGGCGGCGCTGGTGAAGCCGAGGCCCACCGCCTGCTCGTGCATCTGCTGCGGCGGCAGGAGGATGTGTTCTCCGTCCTCCGCCCACAGGTCGTGCACGGTCTTGCGGCGGGTCTCCGGGTCGGGTTCGTTCCACAGGGCGATGTAGCGGTCGGCGAGATCCTGTGCGTCGATGGCGGGCATGCCTGCTCCTCGTGCGGGGGTGAGCTGTGTATGCCTTCGACTCTGCTCCGGCCGGCCCGGCGTCTCAATTCCCGGCAGGGTATGGCGCTTCGGGGTCACGCAGGACGGCGTGCGCGTCCAGGGCGAGGGCTCCGCCGGGGTGCACGAGCAGCGGGTTGACCTCGAGGTCGGCGAGTTCGGCGTGCTCGGCAGCCGCGCGGGCCACGGCGCACACGGCGGCCGCCGCCGCGTCCAGGTGCACGGCCGGGGCGCCGCGCCAGCCGGTCAGCAGGCGTGCGTGCCGCAGTTCGAGCAGCAGGGCACGCGCGCGTGCCTGCGTCAGCGGGGCGAGGGCTACGGCGGTGTCGGCGAGGAGCTCGGCCGTGAAGCCGCCGATCCCGACCAGGGCGACGGGGCCGAAGGCGGGGTCGCGGCGGACCCCGACGATGAGTTCGTGGGCGTACGGGGGCGTGGCCATGGCCTCCACGGCGTAGCGTTCGGCGCCCGTGGCGGCGCGCATGCGAGAGAACGCGGCGCGCACGGCCTCGTCGTCGGCGAGGTGCAGGGCCACTCCGCCCGCCTCGGTCTTGTGGGCGAGACCCATCGCCTTCAGTGCCACGGGATGGCCGACACGGTGTGCCGCTTCGACCGCCTCCTCGGCCCCGGTGACGAACTCGGCGGCGGGGAAGGTCAGTCCGTAGGAGGCGAGCAGGTCGCGGACGCTCTCGTAGCCGCCGTCGTGGATGCGGTACGGCGCCGTCGGCGCCGCCGGGGGCGAGTGGGGAACTGCCGTGGCGAGCCGGGCGGTTGCGGTGAGCGCGGTCGCCGCCTGCTCGATGCGCTCGTAGACGGGGATGCCGCGGCCGCGCAGGACGGCGAGGGCGGGCGTGTCGCGGGCCGTGGTGTGCACGACGAGCCGGCCGCCGGTCGCGTCCGCGGCGTCCGCGAGCAGGCCGGCGACCTCGCACTCGCGGGCGGTCTGGGCCGGGTTGGCACCGGCGTAGTCGCCGAAGTACCCGGTCATCACGCCGGCTTCGGCCTCGTCGCCCGCCAGCAACTCGGCCGCCACGCGCGCGTAGACGCCGAGATCGGCCTCGCCGGCTCCTGCGAGATCGACCGGGTTGCGGCAACCTGCGCCGGGCGGAAGGAGGTGGGCGAGCCGGGCGGTGTTATGCCGGGACAGGACGGGTACATCGGCGCCGCGGACGGTGAACGCGTCGGCGGCGAGGGCGCCTTGGCCGCCGCTGTCGCCTACGACGGCGACGCGGAGGGCGGTGGAAGCGGGGCTGTTGGCGGGGTTGGAGGCGGGGCTGGAGGCCGGCTTTCGCGCACCGCTCCGGGAGCCCGTTCCGGGACCGGACAGCAGGCACATCGCCGTGTCCACCAGCTCGCCCGCAGACTCCAGCAGCAGCGCCCCGCTGTCGCGGCACACCGCCGCCACGGTCGCGTACGGGCTCACCAGGGCACCCGTGTGGGAGGCTGCGGCCCCCGTGGAGGCGGCGCTGCGGCCGACCGTCAGGAGCAGGACCGGCTTGCCTGCCGTGTGTGCGGTGGAGAGCGCGCGGGCGAGGCGGCGGCCGTCGCGGAAGTCCTCGACGTAGGCCGCGACGACGCGCGTCTGCGGATGGGCGATCAGCGTCTCCAGGGCGTCGGTCGCGTCGATGTCGCGCTGGTTGCCGAGGGAGGCGAAGCGGGAGAAACCCTGGCCCACGCGCGCGAGGTGGCGGCCGATCTCCAGGGCGAGGTTGCCGCTCTGCGAGACCAGGCCGACCGCGCCGGCCGGGAAGTCGCCCCAGCTGAGCCGGAGTTCGGTGGTCGTGTCGACGAGGCCCATGCAGTTGGGGCCGAGCAGCCGGGCCCCGCCGCTCGTCACCAGTGTCGCCAGCGCCTGCTCCTCGGCGGGGTCGCTGCCGGAGGTGATGACGGTGAAGCAGCGCGCGCCGGCCGCGAGTCCTTCCGTGACCACCGGCCGTACATGCGCGGGCGGCACGGCGACGACGACGTGCTCGCAGGACACGTCGTCCAGGCCGGCGCGGAACGGCACTCCGCCGAGGCTGCCGCCGCGCCCGTTCACCAGGTGCACGTCGCGGCGTCCGCGCCCCGCCAGGGCCCCCTTCGCGAGCCAGTAGCCCCACTTCTCGGGGTTGTCGGAGGCGCCGACGACGGCCACCGAGGCGGGGTCGAACAACTCGCCCGCCAGCGGTGGGCGCAGCGCCGTCACCGGTACCACCCGAAGCGTTCGGCGATCACCGGCAGCCGGTCGGCGACGATGGCGTGTGCGGCGGCGCGCGGGGTGGTGCCGTCGGCCTCCGCGCGGGCCAGCATCTGCTCCACCAGGGTGCGCATCGAGCGGCGGGTGTGCGCGAACGCCTCGTCGGCGCGCGGTCCGATGTCACCGAACAGGGTCCACCACCACCAGGCGTTGGTACCGGAGTTGACGACCACGTCGGGCAGTACCGTGACGCCGCGCGCGGCCAGCAGCTCCTCCGCCTCCGGCAGGACGGGCATGTTGGCGGCCTCGACGATCCAGCGGGCGGTGACGTGCTCCTGGTTGGCGGTGTCGACGGCGTACGAGACCGCGGCCGGCACCAGCACCTCCGCGTCGGCCGACAGCCAGGCGTCGCCGGGCAGTTCGCGGTCGCCGGGACGCAGCGCCGCGCGGTCCACGGTGCCGTAGGCGTCCCGTGCGGCCAGCAGCGCCTCGACGTCGAGGCCCGCCGGGTTGGCGATCGTGCCCTTGATGTCGGCGACGGCCACCACGGTGAGCCCGGCGCGCGTGAGGAAGCGGGCCGTGGCGCCGCCCATGGTGCCAAGTCCCTGCACGGCGACCCGGGTTCCCGCGTGCGGCACGCCCGCCAGGTCCAGGGCCGCCAGCGCCGCCTCGGCGACCCCGCAGCCGCCGACCAGCTCGTCCAGCCCGATGCCGTCCACCTCGACCGCGAACGCGTCCGCGAGCCGCCGTCTCGCGGACACCTCGTCGTCCAGCAGCGGGTAGACGGCCTGGATGGACGACATCAGCCCCGCCTCCGCGGCGGCCCGGTCCACCAGGTCCTGGGTGAGGCCGAGGTCCTCGCCGGTGGTCCAGAAGCGCTCGATGTACGGCTTCATGGCGCGCAGATAGCGCACCAGGAGCGGGTACGCCTGCGGGTCCTGGGGATCGCAGTCGATGCCGCCCTTGGCGCCGCCGAGGGGGATGTAGCGGCCCTCGGGGTTGTAGTGCAGCGCCTCCTTCATGGTCATGCCGCGCGCCAGCCCCGTGACTTCGTCGAGAGTGCAGCCCTCGCGCATGCGCAGACCGCCGCTGGAGACGCCGCGCACCAGCCGGTCGACGACCAGGAAACCCTGGCGGCCGGTGAGGTGATCGGTCCAGGTGAGCGACATCAGGGGGGTGGTCATGAAGTCTCCTCGGGAACGGTGATCAGGGTGGGGCCGGGCGTGTCCAGGGCCGCGGCGACGGCGCGGCGCAGTTCCTCGGCGGTGCACGCGCGCGTGCCGTGCCCGCCGTAGGCGCGGGCCAGGGCCGGCAGGTCGACCGGCGGGAGGTCCACCGCGGTGGGTGTGTCGCCGCGCCCCGCCATCTCGGCGCGGATCTCGCCGTACCCGCCGTTGTCGAACACCACTATGGGCAACGGGAGTTGCAGCTGTACCGCGGTCGCCATCTCCTGCACGGTGAACTGCAGCCCGCCGTCCCCGCCGAGCGCCAGGACCTGCCGGTCGGGGGCGGCACTCTTGGCGCCGATCGCGGCGGGCAGGGCGTAGCCGAGGGTGCCGAAGCCGGTGGGGTGGAGGTAGCGGCCGGGCGGCCTCAGCGGGAGGTGGGGGAGTGCGCCGTAGTAGCAGCACTGGGCGCTGTCGGAGGTGATGATCGCGTCGTCGGCGAGGACGGAGCGCAGCGCCTTGAGGTACGGGAGCCAGCGGGCGTCGCGGGAGGCGGTCTCGGCGTCACGGGCGGCGCGGAGGGCGGCGACCTCGGCTTCGGCGGGTACGCGCGCGTGGTGGACCTCTTCGGCTGCCGGGATCTCAGCGAGCAGCGCCTGCACGGTCGTACGCGCGTCCCCGACGAGGGCGACGTCCGCCGGAGTGCCGCCGTACATCTGGTCCGCGTCGATGTCGACGCGCACCAGGGTGCCGTCGAGCGCCGGTGGTGGTGACCAGAAGTCGGACTCGGCCAGCTCCGTGCCCACGGCGATCACGACGTCCCGCGCGGTGAGCCATTTCTGCACGCCGGGGCTGTGCAGTGCGACACCGACCGAGAGCGGGTGGGTCTCCGGGACGATGCCCTTGCCGTTGGCGGTGGTGACGACGGGCGCGGCCAGCCGTTCGGCCAGGGCGAGGCAGGCGCGCGTGGCGTCACGTGCGCCGCCACCGAGTATCAGCGCCGGGTGCCGTGCGTCGGCGAGGGCGCGGGCGGCCTGTCGTAGGGCATGCGGGTCGGGTGTCGCCCGGGGGAGCGGCGGGGCGAGCCGGACGGAGCCGAGTGCCTCGGTCGCCTCCAGGAGGTCCAGCGGGATCTCGATGTGCGCGGGCCGCGGCCGGCCGGTGCGGAACAGGGTGAAGGCGCGCGCCACGGCCGTCTCGATCTCGGCGACCGAGGAGACGCGATGACTGAAGGCGGCCACGCCGCGCAGCGCCTCGGTCTGGCTGCGCATCTCGTGCAGCAGGCCCGTCGACAGGCGCGGGTGGCGCAGCGGCATGCCCGGCGAGACGACGAGCATCGGCACGCTGTCGGAGTACGCCTGCCCGACGGCCGCGGCGGCATTCAGCAGAGCAGGCCCCGTCGTCGTCAGGACGACTCCGGGTTGTCCCGTCACGCGCGCGTACCCGTCGGCGGCGTAACCGGCGCCCTGTTCGTGACGGGGCGTCACATGCCGTAGGCCGTAGGCCGCCAGGTGCCGGTAGATCTCCAGGTTGTGGGTGCCGGGTATGCCGAAGACCTGGGTGACCAAGTGGCCGGCGAGGGCGCGTACGAGGGCTTGGCCGCCGCTGAGGAGCGCGTCCGCCGCGGGCGCCGTATCGGGGTTCGGGAGATCGTGTGCCATCACAGGCTCCGGGCGATGACGAGCCGCATGATGTCCGAGGTGCCCTCCTCGATCTCCTCCAGCTTGGCGTCGCGCATCCACTGCTCGACCGGGAACTCCCGGGAGTAGCCCCAGCCGCCGAGGGTCTGCACGGCCGCCCAGGTGCAGTACGCGGCGGTCTCGGACGCCGTCAGTTTCGCCATCGCCGCCTCGGTGGTGGCTTCCAGACCGGCGTCCAGGCGGCGTGCGGCACGCCAGGTCATCAACCGGGCCTGCTCCACGCGCGTGCGCATGTCGGCGAGGCGGAAGGCGACCGCCTGGTGCTCGATGATCGGTTTGCCGAACTGGCGCCGCTCGCGGGCGTAGTCGCGCGCGTACTCGTACGCCGCCCGGGCCACGCCCGTCGCCGCCGCGCCCAGCACCGCGCGCGAGATGTCGAAGGTCCGCATCAGGCCGTGGAAGCCCTGCCCCTCAGCGCCGAGGCGGTGCTGCTCGGGGACGAAGGCGTCCTGGAGGAACATCTCCCGGCACACGATCGCGCGCTGGCCCATCTTCTTCATCGGCTCTCCGAAGGAGACGCCCTCGGTGTCGTTGCGCAGCAGGAACGCGGACACGCCACGTGCGCGCTTGGTCGGGTCGGTCTTGGCGAACACGACGTACTGGGCGGCCTCGCCGGCGTTGGAGATCCACGCCTTCTGGCCGTTGATCCGGTAGCCGTCCTTCGTGCGGTGGGCGGTGCTGACGATGGAGGCGGCGTCGGAGCCCGCGCCCGGCTCGGTGGTCGCCAGAGCCGTCATGGGGGTGTCCGGGCCGGCGAGCGGGGTCAGCCAGTCGCGCTTCTGCCGCTCGCTGCCCAGCTCCAGGACGGGGTCCGCGAAGAAGCCGTTGGAGCAGAGCAGATTGCCGATGCCGAGGTCGCCGACGCACAGCTCCTCCTGAACAAGGCACTGGGTGAAGACGTCGGTGAAACCGCTCCCGCCGTACTCCTCGGGCAGCATGAAGCCGGTGATGCCCACCTTGGCGGCCTTGCGCCACAGGTCCCAGGGGGTCTCCACGTCGGCCTCGTCGACGGCACGCGCGCGTGGCCGTATCTCCTCGCGGGCGAACGCACGCGTCAGCTCCACGATGTCGCGCTGCTCGTCGCTCAGTGGGACCAGCTCGGTGGGGAGGTCGGACATGGTGCCTCCATCAGGCCGCGGGGGATGCTCACCGGCACGCGATTACTGAACCGTGAGTCAGTATTGAAAGCGGGAGTGTCCGCTGTCAACGTGCTGAACCGATCGTCAGTAGGGGCGGCCGGCCGGGGGCGGCCCAGTGCTCAGATTTTGCGACTGCCGGGGGCGGCCCGGCGCTCAGGTTTTGCGGGCATGCACATGCCGACAGGAATGGACGCCGACGCTCCGGGGTTGACTCGACACCTGCTTCTTTGGGCTTTCCTTGGAAAGTGCGCGCGGTGCCCGCATGACACGGGTGTTGTCACAGGCGCCGACCATAATGGAATGCCTCACCCACTCCACCTGGAGGTACCGTGTCCGGTTTCCGTTCCCTGAGCTCCGGGCTCCGTGCTCTGCGGCCCGAGGCCTTCGGCGCGGACCCGAGCGGTGAGCGCCTCGCGCGTATCCGCAGATCCCCCCACTTCAAGGACGGTGTCTTCCAGAATCCCGGCGGCACCGCGCGGACCCGGCCCTCCGGTTCGACGGTGGACTTCGCGAAGGTCTTCTTCGACAAGGACGAGCGCCCGCGGCGCTCTCCCGCAGGCACGATCCCCGTGCACCCCACCACGCTCGCCGACATCGCCAAGCCGCCCGCCACGGGACTGCGCCTGACCTGGATGGGCCACTCCAGCGTGCTCGCCGAGATCGACGGGCAGCGGGTGCTCTTCGACCCCGTGTGGGGCGAGCGTTGCTCCCCCTTCGACTTCGTCGGGCCCAAGCGGCTGCACCCGGTGCCGCTGCCGCTCGCCGCGCTCGGCCCGGTCGACGTCGTCGTCATCTCGCACGACCACTACGACCACCTCGACCTGCCCACCATCAAGGCGCTGGCCGGCACGGACACGCTGTTCGCCGTGCCCCTCGGCGTCGGCGCCCACCTCGAGCGCTGGGGCGTCTCCGCCGACCGGCTGCGCGAGCTGGACTGGCACGAGGCGACCAAGGTCGGCGGCCTCACCCTGACCGCGACCCCGGCCCGCCACTTCTGCGGCCGCGGTCTGCGCAACACCCAGCACACCCTGTGGGCCTCCTGGTCCGTCGCCGGTCCCGAGCACAAGATCTTCCACAGCGGCGACACCGGGTACTTCGACGGCTTCAAGGAGATCGGCGCCGAGCACGGCCCCTTCGACGCCACGATGATCCAGATCGGCGCGTACTCCGACTTCTGGCCCGACATCCACATGACGCCCGAGGAGGGCATGCGCGCCCACCTCGACCTGCAGGGCGGCGAGCCGCACGGCGTGATGACGCCGATCCACTGGGCCACCTTCAACCTGGCCACGCACGCGTGGGCGGAGCCCGGCGAGGGCACCGTCGCTGCGGCCCGCGCGACCGGCTCCCGTGTCGCCGTGCCCCGGCCCGGCGAGCCCTTCGAGCCCACCGCCGAGACCGTGCCGACCGAGCCGTGGTGGCGCGCCGTGGCCCTGGCCCCGGCGGGCGGCTGGCCCGAAGCGCTGACCGAGGTGGCGATCAAGGCGGCCGCCGACTCGGGTGCCAAGGCCCAGGCCGCCGCTGACGGCGCCGAGGGCACGGGGGAGCCCGAGACGGTTCCGGCGAGCTGACCCCCGCGGGGGCTTCGCGGAGCGGGGGGAGGGCGTGAGTTGGGCCGGGGTGCTGGGGGAGGCGCCTGGTACGAGGCGTCGGCGTCGGCGGGTGGTGACGGTCGGGGTTGACCGGGGCGTGAGCGTGAGGGGGAGGGCGTGAGTTGGGCCGGGGTGCTGGGGGAGGCGCCTGGTACGAGGCGTCGGCGTCGGCGGGTGGTGACGGTCGGGGTCGATCTGGCCGCGAGTGCGCGGCGGACCGCCGTGTGCCGTGCCGAGTGGACGGACGAGGGCGCGGTGAGCGTGGAGTTCGTCGTTCCGCCGACCGACGAGGACCTGCTGGCGCTGATCCGGGCCGCCGACAAGACCGGCCTTGACTGCCCGCTCGGCTGGCCATCCAGCTTCGTGGCGACGGTCCTCGCCCACCACCAGGGCGTACGGCTGCCGCCGCCGGCCCGGTTCGAGGAGCGGGCGGACGGGCGAGCGGGTCTGGACCCGTTGCGGTTCCGGCTGACCGACGACCTCACCTGGAAAGCCACCGCGATGCGGCCTCCGCTGTCGGTGTCCACCGATCTGCTCGGCGTCGTGGCCCTGCGCGCGGCCCGTCTCCTCGACGCCCTCGCGGCAGTGGACGTCCCCGTGCCGCGAGACGGCTCCGGCCTCATCGCCGAGGTGTACCCGGCCGCCGCGCTGAGACTGTGGGGGATCCGCCCGGGGCGCAGTTACAAGAACGCCGGGCCGGAGTCGCGCGAGGTGCGTGAGTACGTGGTCGGCTCGATCGAAGCGGGCCTTGGGCTGCCCCTGCCCGAGCCGGTGCGTGCGACATGTCTCGACAGTCACGACCACCTCGACGCCCTGATCTGCTCGCTGGTCGCCCGCGCCGTGCTGCTCGGCGACACCGGCTGGCCGGGCACGGCTGGCGAGCGGGCGGCCGCGCGGCAGGAGGGGTGGATTCACCTGCCGGGGGGCGACCTCGGCGTCCTGCGGTGACGAGGTTGCGGGCACCGGAGTACCAGGCACCGTTGAGCGCGAAGTTGGCGGGCTGGAACACGGGGTTGCGGTGGGGTGGGAGAGGACCGGATTCCGTTCGGTGGATCAGGCTCGGTGCCGGGTCGTCGACACTCACCGGTGCCTCAGCCCGTGCCGGACCGTAGACGCCGATCCCTGCCTCAACTCACCGAGTCAGACGGGCCTTCGCGATCTCCCGCGCCGCCCGCTGTGGGGTGACCCCGGTCGCACGGGCCGCCTCGAGCACGTGGCTGACGGTGTCGCCGATCCCCTCCACCCGTTTCCGGGCGGCCTCGTGGCTGTAGTGCTCCGATTCGCGGCTGAGGGCGTAGATGATGCCGCCGGCACTGGCGACGTAGTCCGGGATCCAGACGATGCCGTGCCGGGCGAGGGCGTCGGCGACGGACTCCTCGGTGAGCTGGTTGTTGGCCGGTCCGACGATCAGCGGCGCGGTGAGCCGGGGCGCGGTCGCCTCGCTGAGGATTCCGCCGACGGCCGCCGGGACGAAGATGTCGGCCGGTGCGGACAGCGCCCGGTCGGGCTCGACCCAGCCGTACCCGCTCGCCGACGCGGCCTCCTTGCGGGACCCGTCCACGTCCGACACCACGACCTGCGCGCCCTCGGCGGCCAGGCCGGCCGCGATGCCGCTGCCGACCGAGCCGAATCCGCTGATCACCACCGTGCGGCCGGTGCAGGAGGCGTCGCCGAACACATGGCGGGCACCGGCATGCAGGGCGGCCAGGACGCCGGTGGCCGTGGGTCCGCCGGAGTTGCCGGTCCCGCCGTGCTCCTCGGGGGCACAGTGCGCGTACGGCGAGAACCGCCTGAGGACCACCATGTCGTCCGGGCCGGTGCCGATGTCGGGGCCGGTCCGGTACGAGCCCTGCAGGGAGGCGATGAGCTCGCCCAGATCCTCGAGCGCGGCCTGACGCAGGTCCGCGGTGAGTTCGGTGTCCTTGCCGAGGACGATCACCGTCTTGCCACCGCCGAATTCGAGACCGGCCACCGCGGCCTTGTAGGTCATGGCCTCCGACAGGCGCAGCGCGTCCGCCAGCCCGTCCTGCCAGGTCTCGTAGCGGCGCAACCGGCACCCGCCGACTGCCGGACCCAGCGTCCGGGAGTGGATCGCGATGATCAGTGGCAGCCCGGAGCGGCTGCCGCGACGGACGACGACCTCTTCGTGTGCAAATGCTTGGCTCATGTCGCCGAAGCTAGATTCATGTACGGACCGGATGGCCCTGTGCCGAATTTGATTCGGCATACGCGACGCGGAGGTAGTCATGGACGAAGTTGATTCGGCGATCGTGCGTCATCTGCAGGTGGACGGTCGGCTCTCCAACCGTGCCCTCGCCGAGAGGCTTGGCATCGCTCCCTCCACCTGTCTCGAACGCACCAGGCTTCTGCACCGGCGCGGCATCATCCAGGGCTACAAGGCCCAGGTTTCCCTGCGCGCGCTCAACCGCTCGGTCCAGGCGATGGTGGCCACCCAGATCCGGCCTCTGCGCCGGGATGTCGTCGCCGCCTTCGAGAAGTCGGTGACCGAGCTGCCGGAAGTCGTCTCCGTCTACACGATGGCCGGCAGCGACGACTTCCTCGTCCATGTCACGGCGCAGGACATCGACCACCTCCACGCCTTCCTCCTCGACCAGTTCACCAACCGGCGCGAGATCGTCAGCTTCCGCACCTCGATCATCTACCAGCACCTGACCAACCCGGTGCTCGATCCGCTGCCTCCGACGCCGGAGCAGCGCGCTTGAGGGACCGGTGGCCCGGCCTGCCTGCTGCCGTACCGCTCGACAATTCGACGGCGCGCGCGAAGCACTGTGCCCACCCTGGTCCCCGTGGCAGAACCCAAGTACCAGATCCGAGCCCGGCACACGGACTCCACCGTCACCGTCCACCAGGCGTACGCGCCGGAGATCGGCCTGCCGGCCGCCCGCGAGGGCCGTTTCCCGGCGACGTGGAAGCGGGACCGGATGACGTGAGTCATCAAACAGCCTTGACAGCCTCCTGCGCGTCGGCCGGGAAAGGGAGGATGCCGCCGCGGCTCTCAGAGGCCGGCCGGGTGGCTGGAAAGCCAGTCTGTGTGTTGGTCACGCACACGGTCGCGCTCTGCAGGCGTGGCAAGGATGACGTCTGCGCCGCCGTCGTAGGGATGGTGGATGCGTCGAAGCTCCGTGTCGGTGAGGAAGACCTCGGCGAGCGCATCGTCCGCGACGGCTCGCAACAGCTCGTCGACGCAGCCACGTTCCCACGGGCGTCGGTCGACGTACAGACGTGTGTGGGTGTGGAACTCCGGGTCGGGATCGTCCTGGTCCGACTCGATCCACCACCGGATGCCACGGGGGTGCAACGTCTGCCGTAGATTCGAGTAGCTGGCGGGACCGGTCGATGTGATCGACCAGTCCGCGGTCACGACGAACACATCTGTGCCCGCGAACAGCTCGCCGAGGATCGCGTTGTAGCGGTGCAGCACGGTCGCGTACTCGCTCGGTGTCTCCGGGTAGCGCTTCGACCCGGGAAGGCTGTGGAAGCGCACCCAGCGGTCCGGGTAGGCACTGCGGAACGTGTGGGCTAGGGGAAGGACCGACGGATGCTGTTCCTTCCACAGAGCCGCCCGGAGGTCAGGTGTTACGACGAGACTCACCTCTCCGCTGGAGTGACGCCGATTGGACACGAAACGCGGGTCCGATCGATTCCGCCATACCCGTCTGCGTTGCGACCAAGATACTGCCGAGAACGACCCTCCGTGATCGTCGTCAGGGATCGAGGTCTACGAACGAGGCTTGAAATGGATCATCAAGCCGCGTTCACAGACCCCATCCATCCAGCTGGTGACATGGTCCTGAAGGGGTGCCCGTTCGTGGGGCGGTTCGCGAGTGGGACTGACAAAGTCCCTGGGGTGTGAGGGGGCAGGCTCTGTGCGGTCAGTCGAACGCCACGACGAGGCGAACGCCGTCATCACCGAAGCGGCCTGCCAGAGCCTTCATCACGGCGAAGACATGGGGCCAGTGAGTCTCAGGACCCAGGACAGCGCCAACCGTCAACGGTTCGTATGTGCACATCACTTCGTCGGTGGTCCATTTCACCCGTCCCGTCGTGCTGTGCAGGTCCGGGGGCGGCGCGCCTACTGCGGCCAGGGCTTCCGACGGCCATGGATCGGGCACGAACTGTTGGTGCAGGATCGAGGGCAGCGATTTCGCGTGCCAGGTCAGCCGGCCGATGAAGTGATTCGGCGTGGTCGCGGGATCCAGTGAAGCAAGCTCCGCCCAACTGACCCAGCTCGCGCTGTGCAAGTCTTCCGCTGCGACCCAGGGCTCGAGCTGCGAGCGCATTCCTCTCGACAGATCGACGGGAAGACCGCGGTCTGGTGCGAGCGGTTGAAAGCCCGCGTAGTTGCGCACTCCGAACAGACAGCCAAAGGCCGCGTAGTCGGTCTGGTCGTACAAGGGCCAAAGGTCCATGGCGGTGACCCATGGCTCACCGTCGTAGTAGTCGGTGTCGGCGCCGGGGTGACGAAACTCGATGCCGCCATGGATGTCCGTACTCACGATGGGGCACCGTAACAGCGCCGACCTGGACAGGCACGGGCATTTGTCGGCTGATCAGCAACGGAGACGGGCCGTGTCTCCGTAGATGCGCAGGATGCAGTCTCTGAAGAGGCCCAAGGGCGCGCTCCCGTCCGAAGGATGCAGGGTCAGCCCCAGATCCATCAAAGGCCGGATGGCCTTCGCGTACCGGCTCCCGTCTGGGTCAGGTCCCTGTACCGCCGCCCATGCTTCGAACAGCGGGCTGACGGGCTCCCAGCCCGGCCCAGGCAAGAAGTGGCACAAGACTGTCGGCTGGTCGATCCCGTACTCACGGAGTTCACCAACCTGCACCTCGCCCTGCATGAGCCACCACGTCCTGGTCACCCTGGGCCCCTCCCCGATCTTCGACATCGAAAGCACGCTAGCGCCGTTCGGTTCCGCGCAAGCTTCGAGAAACAGCCCCTCTGCACGGACACAGAGGTGTTCGACTCTCATCGATAAGGTCTGCGAACGCGGCCTCACGTGGGTCATCAAGCCGCGTCCACAGCCTTCAGTGGCAGACCTCTGAGCCTGGTCGAGCTGGACAATGATCAGGTTGGTGCAGCTGGGGTAGCTGGGAGGCAGGGTTGAGTGTCACGGGTGTATGGGTGGTCGGCGCTGTGCCCGACGAGAAGATACGGAGCTTGCTGAACACTGCGGGTCAGGAATCGTCGTTGACGCCAGTGACGGTGGCCTGCGATGTGCCCGGGGGGCTGGCATGGTGGCGGGGCAAGGCGCAGATATCCCTGTTCAGCGCGTCGACGACCTCGCTCGGCAGTTGGAGCGCTGACGATGACGCCTATCGGCTGAGCACCTTCATCGACTCCTGCTACGACGACTCCGAGCACGCGGAGTCTCTGCGCGACGCCATCATGAACCAGTTTCCGCCCAATGCCGAAGAGGGGCTGTTCGCGGCCGTGGCCCGCAAGGCCAGCCCCTTTTCAGCCTTGGCCTACGCTCTCGGTCCCGACGCGGCAATGCGGCTGCCGGGCTGGTTCGGCGACTTCATTCTCGACGCCGAGCAAGTGCGCACCCAGCTACCTGCGGCCGAGGAACACGATCCACTCGTCCGCGTAACGCGACGATGCCTCACCCGAGAGCCCCAGTTGCAGCGAGCGGTACGTCAAAGGTTGCAGCCGCAGGTCCCGTTCGGGGTCCCACTGCACACGCGCCGGAGCCTTCCTCAACTCCCGCTGCCAGGCGGCCTGGCTCTCGTGCACCCCGCGGACGTAGTGCGACAGGCACGCGTTGCGCAGCGCCCACTCGAACCCGTCACGGCTGATCTCGACGGCCAGAGCGGTCTCCTGACCCTCCTTCGTGCCCCAGCCGCAGCGGTACATCATCCACAGAAAACTGGGCTTGATCCACGTCATACGGTCAGGCTTCCACGCGGCGGGGAAACGGCCCTTGCGGGCGGCGGGTCCACCGATCTCCGGGTGGTAAGCCTGGTAAACGGTGATCGTGGACGCCGTGTGGAGCGCACGGATCCTGCGGTGCGGTTCTTCCATGGTGTACAGCGTGGGCTCGGCCGACTCAGGTGACCACCGATTTTCGACCGATGCGCGACGCAACGGAGCAAGCCGGCCGCAAGCGGCAGCCAGTCGCCCGTGCGGGCCAAGTAGCGTCCGCAGTCAGAACAGAGGGCCTGCAGATCATGAGAAACCCGTTCCTCTTCAGCCCTCCTTATAGTCTGAACCAGCTTCGTCCAAGGCGGCCGCGAGATTGTTCCGATGAATCAGGGTGTGAGGGTGGTCGCTACCGAGAAC
>NZ_JBICXT010000016.1:95995-240031 GCF_043200415.1 Streptomyces sp. NPDC048419
CGCGTTCTGCTGCGGCAAGGTTCAACTCGAACAAAGAGATGGCTCGCTCAAGGTCCCCCGCCTCCTGACAAGCAATCGCGAGATCGTTGCGGCTCCCCAGCGTGTCGATGTGGTCGCTACCGAGAACGCGTTCTGCTGCGGCAAGGTTCAACTCGAACAAAGAGATGGCTCGCTCAAGGTCCCCCGCCTCCTGACAAGCAATCGCGAGATCGTTGCGGCTCTCCAGCGTGTCGATGTGGTCGCTACCGAGAACGCGTTCTGCTGCGGCAAGGTTCAACTCGAACAAAGAGATGGCTCGCTCAAGGTGCCCCGCCTCCTGACAAGCAATCGCGAGGCTGTTCCGATGGATCAGGATATATCGGTGGTCCCCGCCGAGGAGGCGTTCGGTTTCGGTGAGATTGAACTCATGCAAGCTGATGGCGCGCTCAAGTTCTCCCCCCTCTCGGTAGGCGCCAGCAAGATTATTACGATGGATCAGAGCATTTCTATGGTCCCTGCCGAGGAGGCGTTCGGTTTCGGTGAGATTGAACTCATACAAGCTGATGGCGCACCCAAGTTCTCCCGCCTCTTGGTGAGCGCCAGCGAGATTATTGCGGCGCCTGAGTGTTTCCGGGTGATCAATACCGTGAACGCGTTCTGTGGCTGCAAGGGCGGACTTGAGCAATCTCAAGGCGCGCTTAGGATCCCCGTCGGCCTGGTGAGCAGCCGCTAGTGCATCACGGTGGACCAAGCTCATGAAGTGGTCCCTACCAAGAGCAAGCTCTGAGTCAGTAAGATTCGAGGCGAACAAGGGAATCGCTCGCTCGAGATCCCCCGCATCTTGATAAGCGGCCGCGAGGTTGCGTCGGCACATGAAAGTTCTAGGGTCGTTGCTGTCCAAAAGACGTTCAGCGTCAGAGAGACTGGACTCGAGCAACCGGATGGCACGCTCAAGGTCGCCAGCCTCCTGATAGGCACCCGCGAGACTGCTGCGTTGGAACAAGGTGTTGAGGTGATCGCTCCCGAGGAGGCGCTCGGCATCAGCGAGATTGGACTCGTACAAGGCGATGGCACGCTCAAGGTCGCCAGCATTCTGGTATGCATCGGCGAGACTATTGCGAAAGATCATGACGTAGTTGCGGTCGCTGTGATTTGAATTATCTACGTTAGCCAGATTGGACTCCAGCAGAGGGATAGCGCGACCTAGATCACCAGCCTCCTTGTAGGCGGCGGCGAGATTATTGCGACGTTTCAAAGCATCTGGATGATCCCAGGCTAGGTTGCGCTCTGTGTCGACAAGGACAGACTCCAGCAATGGAATGGCACGCATGAGATCGCCCGCCGCAAGGTAGTTTGCCGCGAGCCTGTCACGGCTAACGAGTGTGGCGTCGTGCTTCTCACCAAGCAGGCGTTCATAAATATCAACCGCGCGACTACCTTTCGCAATAGCTCGGGCTACGCCTCCCTCGTGGCAGAGGAAAATCGAGACCTCCCTCAGAAGCCAAGCCGTGGTAACCGTTTCCAATTCTGGCGTGGTTCGATCGGTATGCGCAGTTATGTGGGGCAGTAGCGCGGCCCACGTCGGCAACTTACTGGGCTTGTGTGTGCCGGTGATAAGATGGTTCTTCAGGCTGCTCGCTGCCACTCGCTGCGCATTCCTGATGTCCTTTTCTTGGCGATGCGGATCTTTGCGATCAGGGGTTCGCGCGATGGCTTGAACTAGTCGATGGACCGTTATAGTGCCATTCTTCTCGCTTATCATGTTATAGGCGGCGAGTCTACCGATTGCCTCATTAAGTGCGAGCGGGTCGGCCAGTTTCTCCATTTGTCGACGTGAAATGTTGCGAATTCTCACGTGCAGCGCTTTTGGGCTATGCGAGCATTCTGACCGCAGCCCTGGAATCTTTTCGCGTGCAAAGGATGGATAGGCGAGATCGTCGAGTAGGCTCCGTGGGATGCTATGAGAGCCATACCAGGCCAGCACTCGAAGTACGTCTCCCGCCAGCGGAGTGTCAACGAGCTGATCTAGAGTGATGTTCCAAATGCGGGCGATCGTGCGGTCAGCTTCGCCGTCTTCCAGGGCTCCAGCAAACATTTGAGCTGGCTTACTAGTAAGCAGGTCCAAATACTCTCGCGGGGAGACCCCCGTTTCGACGCAATAAGAGGCAGCCTGTTCGACCGCCAAAGGAAGAAAACCTACTTCCTCGCAGACCTCGGCAGCACCGTCACTGTTCCGCTCTTTTTGATGATTCAAGATGCGAGTGAACAGCTGGATTGCTTCGGACATTTCCAGAACGTCGAGAATTACCGTCGGAGACAAGTGATGCCAGCCTGTCGCGCGGCGAGTGGTGATAAGAAACCGTCCACGAATGCCAGCCCGTTCGATGATCTCGCGAACATCCTGGGGATCGTTGACGTTATCCAGAACTATCAGCCAATTCCGATGAGCGGCCAGCCATAACAGAGCCCACTCGCGCAGTTCGGCGGTTCCCAGCTCCATAGTCATGAGGGCGGGGTGGACAGCCTTCGCGAACTCCGCAAGCTCGGAGTCCACGGCGGCAGCGGACTCGGCAGTGATCCACCACCGGAGGGAAGTTCGCGACTTTGTTGCCGCCCAATACGCGGCCAGCGTGGACTTGCCTACCCCGCCCAGACCGTGAAGAACCTGCGTTACGGATTCCCCAGACGCGGAGAATGCTGCATCCAGCGCGGCGAGCTGGCGACCACGTCCGACGAACCCGTGTGGTCTAGGTATATTACTCAGTCCTGCCGGCGCCTTTACCCTCGGAGCGCTCTTTAGTGCTCCTGTAGGCAACACCGTGTTGTGCGTATGGAAAGACGTGGCGCTCTTGACATCCCGGCCCGCCACGATCGAGCCCTTGTCGGCCGACAGGCCCGGTGTGCCTCCGCCGCGCTTCGTGCGACTCGGTTTCCGGCGGCCCACTACGAACCCCGCCGGGCCTCGGAATCCCGGACGTCACCGTCTGCCGCGATCGAACCACTGTCGGCCGACGGTCCCGTCCCCGTGGACGGCCAACCGGACGAAGCGGAAGTCGAAGCGGTGTCGATGGCCTTTGAGCCGCGCACGCTTCCACGCGAGGCGATCGACCCACCACGGGCGACAGGCGAGGGCCCATTCGCAGGCTGCTGCCGGAGATGGCTCACCACTGCCAGCACGAAGCCGGCCACCGTGAAGAACAGACTCAGCACGCTGCTCAACTGATCCGCGCGATCCAGCCCCAGCAGGGCGAAGAACAAGATCAGAGCACCCAGACCGACAGCAGCCCCCACCCAGCGCAATATCTGCCACAAAGTCATGTACGCATGATTCCGAAACCATCACGCACGGAAGCCCTTTTTAGGTAACTGATATGCAACAAACAGATGCATCCGCGCTGTGCCCACCTGATCCAGTATCCGCGCAGCGATCCGTACTGGACTGAAGTTGCACAAAAAGGGCTACGAACGTGGCTTGACCTGGGTCATCAAGCCGCGCTCACAGACCTCAAACACGCTGCTCGTGCGGTCTGGTGGACACGGCTGACCAGATGCGAATGGGCAGGTCCATGAGAAGGTGCGGCATGATCCACCATCTGCGGTTCTTCTTCGAGGCCGGCGTGGACACCCCGCTGTGGCCGGAAGACATGGACAGCCCGTACGGCTACCCCTGTGATCTGGCGCGCCTGCCGATCAGTCCGGAGACACGGGCCGAGCTGGCCAGGTTGAGCGAGTGGTACCAGTCGTCGATCGACTGGGACTATCCGCCGGATCCGTCACCGTGGTCCGACCAGGAGCTCCAACGGTTCAAGCAGCAGGCGCTCAGCACATTGGACGTGCTGCGCCGCGAGTTGGGTGCGGGGTGGATCGTTCGGGACGAAAGCCTGCTGTGAGGAGCGGTAGGGTCCGCGGCGAGTAGGCCTTGAGCCCTTGTGAGCGCACTTTCCAAGGCCTGCGCTGAGTCGGAACAAGCCCGCTCCGGCCGGGTGTGTGCGTTCGGGCAGACCTCTCGGGGACCTGCGTAAGCAAGGAGCGTGAGGGCATGAGCGGGGGATGGTCCGCGCTGGTGGTTGCCATCGTGGGAGTTGGCGGCACGCTCGCCGCGGCACTCCTGACCCAGAGTCTGGCCGAACCGGACGAACCGGATGGAGCTGGAAGCAGCGCGCGCAGAGACGTGAGGAGCGCGAGCAGGCCGAGGAGCTTCTGGAGGCAGAGTGCGCAGAGCAGAAGGCCGAGGCGCTCGTCGTGCTGCTCCGTTCCTGCTACATAGCGCTGAATACGGCCTCACGGCAGTACATGACCGCCCAGGTCAACCTCCTGCACGCCCTGCGGAGGGACACCGCTGTCAACCTATGCCTGGAGCGGCTCGAAGCCAGTCGCATTGCTCAACGGGACAGCTATGCAGAGGCCGAGACGGTGGTACCTGACGCTGGCGGCAGCTACAACTGCTGGTCACCGGCTGAACACGGGCTACGGACTGCTCAAGCGCACAGCTGCGACCACGCCGTACGACCAGGACGAACTGAGCGCCGCGCGGCAGGAGTCGACGAGTCGTGGAGCCATCTGGCTGTCGTGCAGCAGCAGATGCGCCAGGCCCTCGGTATCGAGAGCGGCGTGAGGGCCGACGGCGCCGACTGAGTCGTCCACTCGGCGAACAGAAACGAACAGAAACCTGGATCGAGTCCAAGCGGCGCGAAGCGCGAGGCCAAAATGTTGGCTCCGAGCCGGTTCGCGCACTGCCGAACATGGGTCAAATGGTCTGTGAGCATGAGCCACCACGCCTTGGTCGCTCTGCGCCCTTCCCGGTGTCCGGTTCCGGAAGCACGCTACCGCCGTTCGCATGCACTCGAACTGCGAGAACCAGCCGCTCCACGTCGGCGCGGGATGGTCGAGCCGGTTCCAAAACGGTTGACCCGGTTTCCAAAAGGGACATGAGCGCGGCTTGACATGGATCTCCCAGCCGTGCCCTGTCGATGATGAGCAAGGATGCCGTTGCCAGGCTCGTTTGGCTGGTGGCAATGACGCCCCTGGCCGCTGTTCTTTCCGGGGCAAGCGCGCCCGCCCGAGTCGCGGCCTTCCACCTCGCGTGTCAGCCTGAACTCATGATCAGGCGACCGCCTTGCCCCCTACCCGTTCGGGTGCTTGCACGGTCGGATGGCCGCCGGCCGGGGACGCTCGAAAGGAGTTGGTCCACATGATTCCTGTTGCCGCGTCCACTGTACGTATCGAGGCGTCTGTCGATCCCGGGCTGTCCAGATGGCTGTGGCTGGTGAAGTGGCTCCTCGCCGTCCCGCACTACATCGTGCTCTTCTTCCTGTGGATTGCGTTCGTCTTCGTGACCGTCGTCGCGTTCTTCGCCATCCTGTTCACCGGCCGCTTCCCCCGGTCCCTCTTCGACTTCAATGTCGGCGTACTGCGCTGGAACTGGCGTGTCAGCTATTACGCCCACACCGTGCTCGGCACCGACCGGTACCCGCCGTTCACCCTCGCGGATGTGCCCGACTACCCAGCGCACTTCGACGTCGCCTATCCCGAGCGCCTCTCCCGCGGCCTGGTCCTGGTGAAGTGGTGGCTGCTAGCGATCCCGCAGTACATCGTCGTCGGGATGTTCGTCGGTGGCTGGGCAGAAGGGAGTGGGGACAGTTGGCGTTACGGCGGTCTGATCCCCTTCCTCTCCCTGGTCGCCGTGATCATCCTGGCGTTCACCGCCCGTTACCCGGTTCACCTTTTCGACTTCCTGCTAGGCCTGGCCCGCTGGGTCGCACGAGTGGCTGCCTATGCCGCGCTGATGACCGATGAGTACCCGCCATTCCGCATCGACCTGGGCGGGCAGGACTCCCCGCTGACAAGGACTCCGGCGAGCGGTTCCGGTAGGTAGTGCAACCAATATGGGGCTGTGAACACGGCTTGACCTGGATCAAACCGTCGTTCCAGTGGATGATGTACCGCTGCGGATGGGGCGCCAAGGAGGGGCAGGAGGCCGTCCTCGCCGTCGAGATCTCCCGTGGCGGATTCGAGTGGGCACTGCGGCACGCCTGCCTGTCCCACTACGAGCATGGTCTGCACGCCGACCAGGCTGGGTGGAAGCGCGAGTTGAAGCGGGCGCCGGCCCGGGTGCAGTGGGACCCCGAACGCGACCTGCACCTCCGGCCGCGCGCCCACCGTTCGGTCCAGCTCGGCCTCGCCGGTGAAGCCTCGCGTCTCTATGCCGACGAGTGGACCGTCTCCATCACCGACGTCACACCGCTCGCCCACACCGTCCATGCGCAGGTACGCGACGGAGACCTGGACGCGGCACGGCGGCTCCTGCCCGAGGAACGCCCCTACCCCGTGAACGAAGGGGGCCTGGCCCACCTCCACCGGTGAGGGCTCCTCCGGGGAGAGCCTCCGGCCATGGTGTGATGGCCCCGTGAGCCGCGCCTCCGAAGAGACCAACCGCCGCATGCTCCGGGCCCGGGACGCGATGGACCGCGCCTATGCGCAGCCGCTGGACGTGCCGGCCCTGGCGCGGATCGCCCATGTCTCCCCGGCCCACTTCGCGCGCACCTTCCGGGCCACGTTCGGCGAGACGCCGCACCGCTATCTGCAGCGGCGGCGCGTGGAGCGGGCGATGTTTCTGCTGCGGGAGAGCGACCGCAGCATCACCGACATCTGCTTCGAGGTCGGCTTCGGCAGCCCAGGAACCTTCAGCCGTACGTTCAGGGACATCGTGGGCCGCTCGCCGCGGGAGTACCGCAAGCAGGCCGTCGCCCTGGACGTGCCGACCTGTTTCACGATGGCGTGGATGCGGCCGGGTGCGTGAGGGGGTGTGTGAGGGTCTGCTCGGACGGCGGCCTCGGCCGACAGAGCAGTTCTGGATAAGTTTTCGTGCCGCCGGGCTCGTAGCGTGAGGTGCATGTTCACAGGAATCACGCACTCGCAGATCTACGTCCTCGACCAGGACCAGGCCCTCGACTTCTACGTCGGCAAGCTCGGCCTGGAGGTCAACACCGACGCCGACCTCGGCTTCATGCGCTGGCTGACCCTCAACGTCCCCGGCCAACCCGACCGCGAGGTCCTGCTGGAGAAGCCCGGCCCGCCGCGGCTCTCCGACGAGATCGCGGAGCAGGTCCGCGACCTGCTGACCAAGGGAGCGACGGGCGGCTACCTCATCTTCAGCACGGACGACTGCCGCAAGACGTACGAGGAGCTGCGGGCCAAGGGCGTCGAGTTCACCGAGGAGCCGACCGAGCGCGAGTACGGCATCGACTGCGGCCTGCGCGACCCCTTCGGCAACAGCATCCGTTTCACCCAGCCGAAGGGGTGACCAGACGCCTGTCGTCGATACTCTGAGTGACGTTTGGGGGAGGGGTCGCGGGGGTCCCCGGATGGCTTTGAAGCGGTCCTCGGGGAGCGGGCGGCGGGTGGTGGAGATCGGCCGGTGAAGGCCGGGGAGAAGTTGCTCCCCGGCCTTCACCGTTTCGTCGTGACCGCTTCTGACCAGCTCTGATCGTTCCTATGCCTGGCAAGTTCATGGCCTCGCTCGGTTTATCGGTCTGTCGTACGAGGGCTCATACCAGAGCGGGACGCTGTGCGTGGGACTTTGTCAACTGCCCACCGCACATGATGCGTTGGCGACTACTGTGAGTGTCCATCGGGCGCCCGCCTGCCCGAAAAGCGCAGCCCGCGCTTCGGCACCGACGGACCAGTACGACGAGGACACCGATGTCTCACCTCCGCGCCCCGGCCGCACGCGCAGACCGCCGCGAAGGCGGGCGGCACGGACGGCCGGTCGCCCGTCCCGTGCCCTCTCTGCCCGAGGCCCATATACGGCCCCAGTTGATGCGGCTCGCGGTGCTGCCACCGATCGCGGTGGCCCTGAGCGCAGCCGCGGCCGTGCTGTTCACCGTCCGGTCCACCGGAGCGCGGCCGGGCCTGACCCTGTGGGGGGTGATGGCCGGTGCCGCCGCGGTCACGCTCGCGGGCATCCTGATCGCCGTCGTGGCCGCCGACCGCGCCGCCCGTTCGGTCAGCGACCGCGTCGCCGCCCTGCGCCGCAGCAGCGCGCGCGGGGAGGCCGACCTGAGCGCCCTCGTGGAGGCGCTGCGCCGCGGCGAGGCTCCGCCCCAGCGCAAGCCGCGCAGTGGTCCGCGCGACGGCGCCGACGACTTCGAACTGCTGGCCGCCGACCTGACCCGTGCGCACGACGGGGCCGTCACCGCCGTCGTGCAGGCAGCGCAGCTCTCCAGCCAGGCGGGCAGCGAGCAGAAGCTCGAGGTCTTCGTCAATCTCGCCCGGCGGCTGCAGTCGCTGGTGCACCGGGAGATCTCGATCCTCGACGAGCTGGAGAACGAGATCGAGGACCCCGATCTGCTCAAGGGGCTCTTCCACGTCGACCACCTCGCCACCCGTATCCGCCGGCACGCCGAGAACCTCGCCGTCCTCGGCGGTGCCGTCTCGCGCCGGCAGTGGAGCCACCCCGTCTCCATGACCGAGGTGCTGCGCTCGGCCATCGCCGAGGTCGAGCAGTACTCCCGGGTCAAGCTGGTGCCGCCGATCGACGGCACCCTGCGCGGCCACGCCGTCGCCGACGTGATCCACCTGCTGGCCGAACTCGTCGAGAACGCCTCGGTGTTCTCCGCCCCGCACACCCAGGTCCTGCTGCGCGCCAACCTCGTCACCTCCGGTCTCGCGGTCGAGGTCGAGGACCGGGGCCTGGGCATGCCGGTCGGCGAGCAGAAGAAGATGAACGCCCTGCTCGCCGACCCCGACCAGGTCAACGTCGCGAGCCTGCTCGCGGACGGCCGTATCGGACTGTTCGTCGTCTCCCAACTCGCCCGTCGGCACGGCATCAACGTCCGCCTGCAGACCAATATCTACGGCGGTGTGCAGGCCGTCCTCGTCGTGCCCCAGGCGCTGTTGGGCTCGGGACCGGGGGTGCCCGGAGACGCCACGTCGCAGGGGCAGGGCGGTACGGGGGCAACGGGAGCGATGGGCGCGGTGGGGCTGTCCGCGCCCATGTCCCTCGCGCAGTCGCCGGCGCCCTCCCCGCACCTTCCACCGCAGCCGCAGTCGCGGCCGCAACCCCATCCGCAAGCGCAGCCGTCGGAGCCCTCGGCGCCCGCATCCGAGACGGCCGGACTGCATGTCGTGCCCGAGCCGCGGTCCTCGCGGCGTGCGCAGCAGCAGGAGACCCAGCCGTCGCCACCCCCGCCCAACGGCAGCCCCCTCAACGGCAGTTCACCGGGCGGGGGCGGACCGCTGCCCATGCGCGGCACCCACGGCGAGCGTGCCAACCCGGCCGAGGCCCTGCCCGGCATCCGCCCCGACGAGCGGCGGCGCGTCGCGGAGAACACGGCCGAGGCGCCCGCGCCCCGCACCGGGACCGTGCGCGGCACCATGGGCAAGCCTCCCCGACTGCCCCGCCGCCGCGCCCAGGAGCACATCGTGCCCCAGCTGCGCGAAGGCCCGGCGCCGCGGCAGGACTCCGACCACGTCGCAGGCCACGACCCGGGTCTGATGGCGGCCTTCCAGCGCGGCATCGGTCTGGCGGAGGCCCAGCAGAACCTGGAGCCCGAGCACACGGGGGCCATCCACATGGTGCCGGAGCACACGGCGCCCGCGGCGCACCGGGAGCCGGAGCCCGGGGAGCAGACGGCGCACGCCGGGTTGCACCCCCTGATGGACCCCACCCACACAGAGCCCCACCGCACGCTTCCGCCTTCCGCCCTTGATGCGCACCACATGGGCGCCACCTCAATTCACACGCCGCACCCCATGGATGTAAGCCGCATCGACGTAAGCCCCATGGATGCGTCCCACATAGCCGAGGCGCGCCCCGCATCCGCGCGCGGCATCGACCACCCCACCCGGCACGACGGGAGCGCGCCGGCCGGATGACCACCTCAGCCTTCACCCCCACCGCTCCCACAGACCTTCGTACCTCAAGGAGTCGATCCATCATGGCGAGCGACGTGCCGACCGGCCATGTATCCGATCTCGACTGGCTGATGAGCGGCCTCGTCCAGCGCGTACCCCACACCACCAGTGCGGTGCTCCTGTCCTGCGACGGGCTCGTGAAGTCGGTCCACGGCCTCGACCCGGACAGTGCCGACCACATGGCCGCGCTGGCGTCCGGCCTGTACTCACTCGGCCGTAGCGCCGGAGTCCGCTTCGGCGACGGCGGCGACGTCCGCCAGGTCGTCGTCGAACTCGACTCGACCCTGCTGTTCGTGACCACCGCCGGCTCCGGGACCTGTCTGGCGGTGCTGGCGGGCCGCGAGGCGGACGCGGCGGTGCTCGGCTACGAGATGGCGATGCTGGTCAAGAGCGTCCGCCCCTACCTGGTCACCGCGCCCCGGCAGCACGCCGTCGAACCGTCGGCGATGAGGCCTTGAGCGTGGCGGCGGTCGGCGACGGGCCCTGGCTCGACGACGCGGCCGGCCGGCTCGTGCGCCCGTTCACGGTCAGCAACGGCCGGACCCGGCCCACCATCGCACTCGACCTCCTGTCGCATGTGATGGCCACCGGTGCCACCCCGCTCGGCTACCTGGGCCCCGAGCACGCGCTGGCGCTCGACCTCTGCCGCGCGCCCGTCTCGGTCGCCGAGGTGGCCGCCCATCTCAAGCTGCCGGCGGTGGTCACCAAGGTGCTGCTGTCGGACCTCGTCGACTGCGGGGTGCTCACCACCAAGCCCCCCGAGTTCCACCACAACCCGACTGACCGGGCCCTTCTGGAGGCAGTGCTCGATGGACTACGACGACAGCTCTGACCCCTTCCCGACCGCACTGAAGATCCTGGTGGCGGGAGGGTTCGGAGTCGGCAAGACGACCTTAGTGGGAGCGGTCAGCGAGATCGCGCCCCTCAGTACGGAGGAGCTGCTCACCACGGTCAGCGCCGCGACGGACAGTCTCGACGGGATCGAGAACAAGATCGAGACGACGGTGGCCATGGACTTCGGCCGCATCACCCTCGATCCGGAGCATGTGCTGTATCTCTTCGGCACGCCCGGGCAGGAGCGGTTCTGGTTCATGTGGGACGAGCTGTCCGAGGGCGCGCTCGGCGCGGTCATCCTCGCCGACACCCGCCGCCTGGAGGAGTGCTTCGCGGCCGTCGACTTCTTCGAGCAGCGTGGCCTCGGCTTCATCGTCGCGATCAACGAGTTCGACGGCTCCTACCGCTACGACCCCGAGGAGGTCCGCGCCGCCATCGACCTGCCCCCGGAGATCCCGATCGTGCGCTGCGACGCCCGGATCTCCAGTTCCGGGGTGCAGACCCTGCTGACGCTCGTACGGCACCTCATCGCCTACGCCCCGGCGCACGCGCCGAGCCACGGCGCCCACATGTGATCCCCGCACACCGCCACGGAGCCCGTATATGACCCACGTCCACAGTGACGGAGCCCGCCCATGAGGTACGACCCGGCCCGTCCGGCAGGTCGTCTGCTGCTCACCCCGGAGGACAAGGAGGCCCCCGCGCGTGCCCTGCGCCTGAGCAGACTGGGTCTTGGGGAGTGTGCCGACCCCGCCCTGGACGTCTACGCGGACCATCTCGCCGAGCTGACCGGGACGCCGTACGCCATGGTCAACTTCATCGACGAGCACCGGCAGTTCTTCGCGGGGCTGCATCTGTCGGACGTGCCGTTCCCGGTGGTGAGGCCGGATGGGACCACGCCCGTACTGGGCCGGGCGCTGGCCCGCGACCACGGCTTCTGCCCGCATGTGGTGGTGCGGCGCAAGGCGCTGGTCCTGGAGGACGTCTGCGACTATCCGCGGTTCGCGGGCAATCCCGTCGTCGACGAGTTCGGCATCCGCTCGTATCTGGGCGCACCGCTCATCGACAGCACCGGGATGGTGCTCGGCACCGTGTGCGTGGTCGACGTGGAGCCGCGGCCGTGGGGGAGGCCCGGCCTGGAGACGATCAAGGCGTCGGCGGCGGAGCTGGTGGCCCGGCTGGAGCGGCGGGAGGCGGACGGGCTGCCGGTGCTGTGACACGCCTGGTGCGGTGACACCTCGACCTCGGCTGTTAGCCGACCGGTCTAATAATTGCGTACCCTGGAGCTGTGGGACGCACCAGTGATGCCAGGCAGAAGATCCTCGCCGCCGCCCGCTCGCTGATCGAGGCGCGTGGCTACTCCGCGCTGGGCGTGGCCGAGATCTGTACGGCGGCCGGCGTGCCCAAGGGCAGCTTCTACCATTTCTTCGAGTCCAAGGAGTCCCTCGCGCTCGCCGTCGTGGACGAGCACTGGGAGGCCCAGCGGCGTGACTGGACGCGTGCGCTGGGCGGCGACGGCGAACCCCTGGGGCGGCTGCGGCAGTTGTTCGAGGAGACCGAGGCCGCACAGCATGCGGCCCAGCAGGGCTGCGGCACCGTCGCGGGCTGTCTGTTCGGCAATCTCACCCTGGAGTTGAGCAATCAGAACGAGTCCGTGCGCGAGCGGCTTCAGGAAATCTTCGAGGCGCAGGTCGACATGGTCGAGTCGGTCGTCGCCGAGGCACGCGAGCGCGGTGACATCACCGTGACGGACACGGGAGAGGCGGCGCGTGCGGTGGTGGCCCAGTTGGAGGGCCAGGTTCTGTTCGCCAAGCTCTATAACAACACCGGCCGGCTGAGTCCGCTGTGGGACAACTGCCGCGCGCTGCTGGGGGTTTCGGCCGCCTCGGAGCGGGCGGTCTGAGAGAGAGAAGGGAGGCGGAGGAGGAACTGCGCGGGCGATGAGCCCTCCTCCTCTGCCTACCCCCGGCTCATGCGAGACGGGTCTCACGCACAGATGTTGGCCGTGCCGTTGCAGTCGCCGTCGTCGTCGTCCCAACCGCCCCAACCGCCGTGGTCGGCTGCGGTGACCGGGCTGGACTGGACCGTCGCGTGGTGCGGGGCTGCGGGCGCGGCCACCGCGGCTCCGGCCGTGGCCAATCCGGTTGCGAGAGCGATGCCGAGGGCGGCGCTGATCGCGAATGCTCGAGGCATGGATATCTCCAGTCGGGTTTTGTGTGTGTGCTTCATGTGGACCAATCTGCCTGCCCCCACGGGAGGTTTCACTTCGGGCGGGGCCATTCGTGTGACGCGCCCTTGAACTCCCCTTTTCGCGCTCGGAGTTCACCTAGCTGTTGGGGCGCGTTTGTGTCATTTGATCCACTGGCTGCTTAGCGTGCGGTGGCCGATTCCCTGTGGAAGGACACCGCACATGAGACGCGCCACCAAGATCTCCTCCGCAGCTGTCGGACTGGCCGTCCTCGCGGTCGCCGGCACGGCCGTCGCCGCCGCGAACCAGCGCGGCAACGACTGGCCCTACGCCCACCACGGCGCGGCGTCCTACACCCTGGCTGCCGTCGGCGACATCGCCTGCGAGCCGGACGACGACGAGAACGCCGGCACCCCGGCGTCGCTCAAGTGCGGCAGCCCCACGCTGGGCGGCATGAGCGCCGAGTTCGCCACCGCGAAGCAGGCCACGGAGATGCACCCCGACGCGGTGGCGCTGCTGGGCGACGAGCAGTACCAGGTGGGCAAGTTGACCGACTTCGAGAAGTCCTTCGAGCAGGCCTGGGGCGGCCTGAAGATGCTCGAGCGTCCGGCACCGGGCAACCACGAGTACTACCCGTACGCAAAGAAGGGCGACAACGAGGCCGGGCAGAACGGCGTCGGCTACTTCGGCTACTTCAACGGCCACGACCAGGCGGGTACGCCCAACTCCCAAGGGCAGGCAGGCGACGACACCGCCGCCACCCAGGGCTGGTACTCCTACGACCTCGGCAACTGGCACGTCATCTCGCTCAACGCCGAGTGCGACTCGGACGCCTTCGGCCACGACTGCTCCACCACGGACGACGGCCTCCTCGGGCAGGAGACCCAGTGGCTCTCGCACGACCTGGCCGCCAACAAGCGCCAGTGCACCATCGCGTACTGGCACCAGCCGACCTTCAGCGCCACGACGGCCTCGACCGCGACGGTGCCTGCGTCCGCGCCCGGCGCCGACGGCATCGAGGGCGCGGCGGCCGACGCGTGGTGGAAGCTCCTCTACCGGCACCGCGCCACGCTCGTCCTCAACGGCCACCAGCACGCCTACGCCCGGCTGCGCGCGATGAACCCGGCCGGCGAGTACGACCCGGCCCACGGCATCCCGGAGTTCATCGTCCGCTCCGGCGGCGAGGCCCTCGACACCCTCGCCGGCACCGAGGGCGACTACGCCAACCCGAACGTGGTCACCGCCCAGGCCGCCGCCTTCGGCGTCATGAAGCTCACCCTCAAGTCCCACAGCTACAACTGGAGTTACCAGCCCACCCTGCCCGGGCCCGGCTTCGACTCCACGGCGCTGAAGTACGGCGACACGGGCAGCGGCACCTGCAAGTGAGGCCGTCTCGCTGGACGTCCCTCAGGCGTCCAGCGAAGCGTGAAGGAGATCGCTCAACTCCTCGTCGGAGACGTCCGCCGCCTCCCGGGAGCGCAGCCGGATCGTCCCCTTCCCGCTGACGAGGTCCGGGTGGCGGGCGATGAAGCCCGCGGCCCGGTCCTTGTCCCAGCCGTAGAACGAGACCCCGTGCGCCCACACTCCGACGTGGAGCTTCCGTTCGCCGACCCGGTAGGTCGGCATGCCGTAGGACAGCACGAGGCCCGCCTCGGGATACGTCGCGAGGATCAAGCGGTGGACGCGGTCGAACAGGGGGCGCTGCTCGGGTGCGATCCCGTCGACGTAGGTCCGCACTTCGGCGTCCATACGACTCCTTCCGGTCGATGAGGCCCTCAGTAGCCCCGCCACACGTTGTCGAACGCCGCGTCCTCGATCTGCTTGCGCTGGCGCACCGCCTCCAGTTCCATCACCGAGTCGCCGACGGCGGCCAGCACGGTCGTGACGGCGTCGTCGTCGGCGTCCTGCTCGGCGGGTTCGTCGCGGAGGCCGGCGGCGGCCGCCAGGGCCGTGAGGACGGGTTCGCCCTCCGCCAGGCGCTCGGTCGCCCGGCGGCGCGCCGCCGAGTCGACCAGCTCGGTGCGCCAGGACTTCACCGGAAGCCGGCGGCTGCGCGAGCGGGTCGTCAGGCCCACGCGCTCCAGGTCGTCGACGTAGGCCGCGGCCAGGCCGCGGCCCCGGCGCCACAGCCAGTCCTCGGCCGACTCGTACGGCTCCTGCCGTACGAGGGCGCCGGCGGCCTCGTCCAGCAGGCGGTCCCCCGTGGGGGCCTGGGCGTTGGGGAGGATGCGGTCGCCGTCCAGGACGAGGGCCTTGGCCTCGATGAGGTCGAAGATCTCGGCGCCGGCGAGGGCGAGGGAGAGGTCGCCCTGTTCCACCGGGCGGTCGGGTGTCGCGTCCAGGGCGACGATCGCAAGGTCCCGTGCGGTGTTCATGAGCGGCTCCACGTCAGTCGGCCGAGTGCGGGGCGAGCGTCGGGGCCGCGGCCCTACGCGGGCCGGGCGTCCCTGGTCGATTCTCGCTGGCGTTGTGGGTCTGTGTGTCGTACTACGACCATGTGGTGCGGGAAGCGGATGCGCAGCACGGCGGCGGCCGCCGCCGCGGCGAGGACCGCGAGGGCGGCCAGGAGCAGTGCCTGGTGGTAGCCGTGGCGCAGCAGCGGGGCGACGGCCGGCGGGCCCAGGATCTGGCCGACGGAGTAGCCGGCGGTCAGCAGCGCGACCGAGCGGGGAAAGCGCAGGTGGGCGCCGGTGGCCAGGGCGAGGGTGCTGACGCCGAGGAAGGTGGCGCCGAACAGGACCGCCGAGACCAGCGCGGCCGCCGTCGTCCCGGCCAGGGCGGGCAGGGCGATGCCGGCCGCCTGGATCACCAGGGCGGTGAGCAGCAGTCCGGGCCGGGAGAAGCGGTGCCCGAGCCGGGCCCACAGGGCCGAGGACGGGACGGCGGCGAGGCCCACCAGCACCCAGGCGCCGCTGCCGATCCAGCCGGGGGAGCCCTGTCCGATGGCGGCGACCAGGAAGGTCCCGGCGACGATGTAGCCGACGCCCTCCAGGGTGTAGCTGACGAACAGTGCGACGAACCAGCGGTGTGTGCGGGGCCCGGTGCCGCTCCGGGACTGCTGGACGGCGGGTGCGTCCTCCGGCCGTAGGTTCCAGGAGCCGATGGCGAGCACCGCCGCGAGTGCGGCCGCCGACCACCAGGCCGCCCGCCAGTCGGCGACCGGCCGTAGCGCGAGGACCAGCAGCCCGGACAGGGCTATCCCGGCTCCGACCCCGCCGAACGCCCAGCCGGGCAGGTGCGGCGGGTGCTCGCGCAGATGGTGCAGGAGCGAGCCGACCGCGACGACGAAGACGAGCGCGCTCGTCACCCCCGCCAGCAGCCGCAGCGCGCCCCACAGCACCGCGCTGTGGGTGAGCGGCATCGCGGCGAGCGTGGTGGTCAGCAACAGCAGCGAGCCGCGCAGGACGGTGCGGGAGCGGACCAGGGCGGGGGCGAGGATGCCGGCCAGGGCGCCGACGAGGTAGCCGGCGTAGTTGGCGGTCGCCAGGTTCGCTCCGGCGCCCGCGGACAGGCCCGCCTGGGTGTGCATGAGGGGCAGGATCGGGGTGTAGACGAAGCGGCCGACGCCCATGCCCGCCGCGAGTGCCGCCGCGGCCTGGGCGACATGGCGCCAGGGAGAGGTGGCGCTCATCGGACGCCGTCGCCCCGGGCCGGGTCGTTGGGGTGGGACTCGAGCGGGGTGACGGTGAGGGTCATCCACGGGCGCAGCGGCAGGGTGCCGAGCACCTTCTCGTGGAGCTCCTCCTCGCCGGCGGCCCGCCAGACGCCGATGCTGTGCAGTTCGCCGACGGGGCGCCACAGCCGGGCCAGGTGTCCGGTCGCGGCCAGCTCCTTGGCGCGGACGGCCTCGGCGGCGCGCCGCCGGTCGACCTCGTCCTGGCCGGTGCCCTCGGGGACGGTGGTGGTGATCTCGACCAGGAACTCTCGCATGGTCCCCCTCCGGTCTTCGGTGACGTGCTCTCATCGTGCGCCCGCCACCAGCACCGATGCCACGACCGGCTTTCTCGCTACTGAGAGGCGCAGCCTCTCAGCGCGCGTAGCATGGCGCGCGTGGAACTGCGCCAGCTGCGGTATTTCGTCGCGGTCGCCGAAGAGCTGAACTTCGGCCGGGCCGCGGATCGCCTTCTCATCGCGGGCCCCTCGCTCTCCCAGCAGATCAAGGCCCTCGAACGGGACCTGGGGGTGCGGCTGTTCGACCGCGACCGCCGCTCGGTCTCCCTCACCCCGGCCGGCGCCGCTCTCCTGCCTCACACCCGCGAGCTGCTGGAGGGCGCCGAAGATCTGAAGCGCCGGGCCGGCCGGCTGTCGGGCTCGCAAGCGGTGCGCCTTGGCTACGTCAACTGGCTCCCGCCGGACCTGAGTTCGCGTACGGCCGCGGTGGCCCGGGTGCACCTCGACGCCTGGGTCGCCCCCTCGCACACGCAGGCCGCCCGGGTCGCCGACGGCAGCCTGGACCTGGCGGTGTGCTGGGTGCGCGGCGAGGACCTCGCCCGCCTCAAGCTGCGCGCCCATCTGATCGGCGCGGACCGGCTGTACGCCGTCGCCAAGGGCGCCGACAGCGGTGACGTACCGGATGTGGCGGCCCGCGACACCGACGTCCTCATCGACGACGACGTCACCTCCTGGGCATCGTGGAACGTCTACGGCGAGGAGCTGGCGCAGACCACCGGGGCCCGTACGGTCCGCATCTCCGACGGCGCGATCACCGGCCCCGCCTTCTTCGACCACGTCCGCCGCTGCACCCGCCCGGTCGTCAACTGCCCCAAGGGGCAGACGAATCTGCTGCCCTCGGACCTGGTGCGCCGCGAGATCGTCGCACCGACGGTCTACTGGACCTGGTCCCTGGTGTGGCGCGACGGCGAGCAGCGCGACGCCGTCCTCGGCGTCGTGGACGCCCTCTGCGACGGCATCGGCGATCTCGGCATCCGGGCCGCGGACGCCTGGCTCCCGGCGGACGACCCGCACGCCCCGTCAGATCGCTGACGGGGCGGGTAGCTCCACGGTGATGCGAAGCCCGCCGGCGGAGCGCGGGGTGAGCGTGAGGATTCCGTCGTGTGCCTCGGTGATGGTCTTGACGATCGCCAGGCCGAGGCCGACGCCCACGTGGTCGGTGTGGACGCGCTCGGTGCCGCGCTGGAACGGCTCGGTGAGTGTCGCGGCCACCTGCGGGGTGAGCTTCTCACCGGTGTTCTCGACCCTGAGCAGCACACTCCTGGCGCGGACGCCGGTGCTGACCCACACGGTGCCCTGATCGGGCAGGTTGTGGACGATCGCGTTGTGCACGAGGTTCATGGCCAGTTGCAGCAGCAGCGCCTGCGATCCGACGGTGCGCGTGATGTCGCCGGACGTCTCGATCTTGACGCCGCGCTTCTCGGCGAGCGGGAGGAGCGTTTCGGTGGCCTCTTCCGCCATGAGGGACAGGTCGACAGGCTCCCGGGCGAAGGACCGCTGGTTGGCGCGGCTGAGCAGCAGCAGTGCTTCGGTGAGGTCGATCGCCCGGGTGTTGACGGCGTGGAGGCGGTCGATGATCTCGCCGGTGTCGTGGTGCGGATCGGTGCGGGCCACGTCGAGCAGGGTCTTCGAGATCGCGAGCGGGGTGCGCAGTTCGTGCGAGGCGTTGGCCGCGAATCTCTGCTGTTCGGCGACGTGCGCTTCGAGCCGCGCGAGCATCGTGTCGAAGGCGTCCGCCAGTTCGCGGAACTCGTCCTCGCGGCCCGGCAGCCGGATCCGGTGGGAGAGCGAGCCGTCCGTGGCCATGCGGGTGGCGTCCGTGATGCGGGTCAGCGGGGCGAGCATGCGGCCGGCGAGGAGCCAGCCTCCGACGAGGCCGAACACCAGCAGGAACGCCAGTGCGGCGGCCGCGAACGGAGCGAACTCGCGCACGACGGCGAGGCGGTAGTTGGGCACCATGATGAGCCCGACGTGCGGCACACGGTTCAGGAACACCCACCCGGCCGCGAGCAGCAGGAAGCCGGCCAGCACGAGGAATCCGGCGTAGCTGAGGGTGAGCTTGAGGCGGACGCTCAGCCCGGGCCGCCTATCCACGGTCCGCACCCTCACGCCCGGCCTGCGGTGCCGTGTCGATGCGGTATCCGACACCGGGCACCGTGGCGATGATCCAGGGTTCGCCGAGACGCTTGCGCAGTGCCGAGACGGTGATGCGTACGGCGTTGGTGAACGGGTCGGCGTTCGCGTCCCACGCGCGTTCCAGGAGTTCTTCGGCGCTGACCACACCGCCTTCGGCCGCGACGAGGACTTCGAGCACCGCGAACTGCTTCCTGGTCAGCGCGACATAGCGGCCGTCGCGGTGGACCTCGCGGCGGAACGGGTCCAGCCGCAGGCCCGCGATCTCCCGTACGGGAGGCCTGCTGTGGGCGCGTCTGCGGTCGAGTGCCCTGAGCCGGAGCGCGAGTTCCTGGAGTTCGAAGGGCTTCGTAAGGTAATCGTCGGCGCCGAGTTCGAACCCGGATGCCTTGTCGTCGAGACGGTCGGCCGCGGTGAGCATGAGGATCGGCATGCCGCTGCCGGAAGCGACGATGCGTTTGGCGATCTCGTCGCCGGACGGTCCGGGGACGTCGCGGTCGAGGACGGCGATGTCGTAGGTGTTGGTGCTCAGCAGCTCCAGAGCGGTGTCGCCGTCGCCCGCGATGTCGGCCGCGATCGCTTCCAGGCGCAGGCCGTCGCGGATCGCCTCCGCCAGATAGGGCTCGTCCTCGACAATCAGCACACGCATGCCCTCAACGCTACGAGCCCGCGCATATCGCGGGCATATCGAAATCCGCATACGTGCCGGCAACACCGCGCCGCCTTGACTGGCGGGATGACGCGAACCCGCCCACTCCTCGTCCCCGGCCTGCTCGTCGCGCCGACGGCGATCACCGCTGCCCTCGCCTACGAGTTACCGAAGGACGGTGCCGTTCCCGACGCCGTGACGGTCTTCGGCGACACGGTTCCGGCCGTGACCCGGACGCAGCTCCACCGCGAGGCGGTCGCCCAGTACTGATCTACAAGAACCCGCACCTGTACGCCGACCCCACCCAGGACCCGAGGATGCAGCAGTGACCAGCGCTTTTGATACGGACACCACCACGGACACCACCACCGGCGACCGTGGGCGAGGAGCCGGTACCTGGCGCGCGGGTATCCGCCGGGCGATCCGCGCCGGCTCCCGCCCCGGGCCCTGGAAGCGCGGCCCGGCCCTCGCGGCGCCGGCGCTGCTGCTCGGCCTGCTCATGCTGCTGCACGCGAAGATCCCGAACCGGATCGGCAACCTCGGCAGTCTGGTGGAGACCTTCCTGCCGTGGTTCGGCCTGTTCGTCCCGGTGCTGCTGGCCGGGGCGCTGTGGCGCCGCTCCGCCTCCGCGGTCGTCGCGCTGCTGCTGCCGGTCGTGGTGTGGCTGAACCTCTTCGCCGGACTGCTCGGCGACAAGTCCCGCCCGGGCGGCGACCTCACCGTGGCCAGTCAGAACGTCGACGCCGGCAACCCCGATCCGGCCGCCACCGCGCGCGACCTGGCCGCATCCGGGGCGGACGTGCTGGCCCTGGTGGAGCTGAGCGAGCGGGCGAAACCGGTGTACGAGAAGGGGCTGACGAGGGCGTACCCGTACCACGTGGTGCTGGGCACGGTCGGGCTGTGGAGCAAGCTGCCGCTGTCGGAGACCCGGCCGGTCTACGACGGGATGGACTACGGGCCGCTGGCGGCCACCAAGCCGGCCGACGTCAAGCTGGCCTCGACCCGGGCGCTGCGCACCACGGTGGCCACGCGGCAGGGACCGCTGGCCGTGTACGTGGCCCACCTGGGGTCCGTACGCGTGAATCCCAGGGCGGGCTTCTCGACGGCCCAGCGGGACCGGGGGGCGCAGGCGCTCGGCAAGGCCGTCGCCGCCGAGAAGAACGGGCGGGTGGTGCTGCTCGGCGACCTCAACGGCACCCTGGACGACCGCGCGTTCGCCGGCCTCACCTCGCGGCTGCGCTCGGCCCAGGACGTGGCCGGGGACGGCTTCGGCTTCAGCTGGCCGGCGAAGTTCCCGGTGGCGCGGATCGACCAGGTCCTGGTCCGGGGCGTCACGCCGGACCGGTCGTGGGTGCTGCCCGCCACCGGCAGCGACCACCTTCCGGTGGCGGCCACGATCAGCTGGTGAGCACCGTCGCCCGGACCTCCCGATCCGCCTGATCTGCGGTGTGAGCCTGCGCCTCGCAGACAGGAGGAAACCGGTCCCGCGCAGACCCCCTTCAGCCTTTGACGCCACAGGTCCGGCGACCTACTTTCCAAATAGTCGACCGGTCGTCTAGTAGATCGGTCCCGCATTCGGAGAAGGTCACCATGAGCACGCGGAACCTCAGCACGCGGAACCTCAGCACGCAGAACCAGAAGGTCGCGATCGTCACCGGCGCCTCGCAGGGCATCGGCGCAGCACTCGTCGAGGGATACCGCAAGCTGGGCTACGCGGTCGTCGCGACCTCGCGCACCATCGCCCCCGTCGACGACGCGGACGTCCTGACCGTCCAGGGCGACATCGCCGACCCGGCCACCGCCGAGCGCGTGATCACGGCCGCCGTCGAGCGGTTCGGCCGCATCGACACCCTGGTCAACAACGCAGGCGTCTTCGTCGCGAAGCCGTTCACGGACTACACCGCCGAGGACTACGCCGCCGTGACCGGGATCAACACCGCCGGGTTCTTCCACATCACCCAGCAGGCCGTGCCGCGGCTGCTGGCCCAGGGCGGCGGGCACATCGTCAGCATCACCACCAGCCTGGTCGACAACGCGGACGCCAACGTCCCCTCCGTACTGGCCTCGCTGACCAAGGGCGGTCTGCAGTCCGCGACCAAGTCCCTCGCCATCGAGTACGCCACCCGCGGCCTGCGCGTCAACGCCGTCTCACCCGGCACCATCAAGACGCCCATGCACCCGGAGGAGACCCACGAGGTCCTCGCCGGCCTGCATCCGGTCGGCCGGATGGGCGAAGTCGGCGACATTGTGGACGCGGTGCTCTTCCTGGAGACGGCCCCCTTCGTCACCGGCGAGATCCTGCATGTCGACGGCGGTATGAGCGCCGGACACTGACAACCCATCAGGTCAGCGAGCAAGGAGCGGACATGACCACCACAGCGGAGGACGAGAAGATCCTCAGCAGCGTCCTCGACCGGTGGAAGGCCGGGGTCGACGCACACCGACCCGAGCGCGTGGCCGCCACCTTCACCGAGGACGCCGTCTTCCAGGGGCTGCACCCCTACAGCGTGGGGCGGCCGGGCGTCGTCGCCTACTACGACTCCCAGCCCCTGGGGATGAAGGCGGCCTACCGCGTCCTGGAGACCAGACGGCCCGCCGACGGCGTCGTCCTCGGCTACCTCGACGTCGAGTTCTCCTTCACGGACCGGCCCGTCCTGCCCGTGAAGCTCTCGATGCTGGTCACCCGGGTGGGAGACGATTGGCTCATCAGCCACTACCAGGTCTCCCGCCTCGACTAGCCCGGTCCAGCGAGCAGCCCGGGGCGCACGGCCAAGGAAGGGTCCACCATGACCGACCTGCGCCTCGGTGTTCTCGGCTTCGGACTGCGCGGTTCCCTCGCCCGGGTCGCCCACCGGCCCGGCGGGGGCGCCCGCGTGACCGTCGTCGCGGACCACGACCCGGCGTGCCGGAACCAGGCCGCCGAGCTGATCGACGGGGTGCGGACGGTCGAGGACCACCGCAAGGTGACCGAGGACCCGGACGTCGACGCCGTGCTGATCCTCACCCCGGACCACACCCACGCCGACCTCGCCTGCGCGGCCCTGGGCGCGGGCAAGCCCGTCTTCGTCGAGAAACCCCTCGACATCACCGTGGAGCGCTGCGACCGGATCCTGCGCACCGCCCGCGAGACCGGCACGCGCCTCTACGTCGGCCACAACATGCGGCACATGCCGGTGATCCGCCGGATGCGGGAGATCGTCGCGCGCGGCGACATCGGCACGGTCAAGACGGTCTGGGTACGCCACTTCGTCGGCCTTGGCGGCGACTTCTACTTCAAGGACTGGCACGCCGAACGCCGTTACACCACAGGCCTGTTGCTTCAGAAGGGCGCCCACGACCTCGACGTGCTGCACTGGCTGGCGGGCGGCTGGACCCGCCAGGTACAGGCCTTCGGCGACCTCATGGTGTACGGCGACAACCCGCACCGCCGCGCCCCCGGCGAGCCGAAGAGCGCCGACTGGTACACGGAGGACGGCCATTGGCCGCCGCACACCCAGCGCGCCCTCAACCCGGTGATCGACGTGGAGGACGTCTCGATGGTCAACATGCGCCTGGACAACGGGGTGCTGGCCGCCTACCAGCAGTGCCACTTCACCCCCGACTACTGGCGCAACTACACCGTCATCGGCGACGAGGGCCGTCTGGAGAACTTCGGCGACATCCCCGGGGGAGCGGTGCGGGTGTGGAACGCCCGCCGCTCCGGCTACCGCGCCGAGCCCGACGCGGAGTACCAGGTGTCCGAGCCCGTGAACGACGCCGAGCACGGCGGCGCGGACCCGCTGATCATCGACGAGTTCCTGCGCTTCGTACGGGAGGGCGGACGCACCGACACCTCACCGGTCGCCGCACGGATGGCGGTCGCGGCGGGATACGGGGCGACCCGGTCGCTGCGCGCGGGAGGCGCCGTGCAGGAAGTGGCGCCGCTGGACGACGATCTGGTCGCCTACTTCGAGCGGGGGCAGGTGTGAAGCGGATCTGGGGCGCGGCTTAAGAAATCCTCGATGGACCCGGGGTGGTGCGGTGCGGCAGATTGCTGGGTGATTCCACCCCCCACCTCCGGATGCGGGCGGTTTCGGCATGCCCGCATCCGGGCCCTCGAGCACAGGAGCCGTACGTGAAGGCGCTGGTCAAGGAGAAGGCGGAGCCGGGGCTGTGGCTTGCGGACGTTCCGGAGCCGGCGGTCGGACACGGTGACGTACTGATCAAGGTGCTGCGTACCGGTATCTGCGGCACCGACCTGCACATCCGGGCCTGGGACGGCTGGGCGCAGCAGGCGATCAGCACCCCGCTGGTGGTCGGGCACGAGTTCGTCGGCGAGGTCGTGGAGACCGGCCGGGACGTCGCGGACATCGCCGTCGGCGACCGGGTGAGCGGTGAGGGCCACCTCGTCTGCGGCAAGTGCCGCAACTGCCTGGCCGGGCGGCGCCACCTGTGCCGGTCCACCATCGGGCTCGGCGTCGGCCGTGACGGGGCGTTCGCGGAGTACGTCGCCCTGCCCGCGTCGAACGTGTGGGTGCACCGCGTGCCCGTCGACCTCGACGTGGCGGCGATCTTCGACCCGTTCGGCAACGCGGTCCACACCGCGCTCTCCTTCCCGCTGGTGGGCGAGGACGTGCTGATCACCGGCGCCGGTCCGATCGGCCTGATGGCCGCCGCGGTGGCCCGCCACGCCGGCGCCCGCAACGTCGTCGTCACCGACGTCAGCGAGGAGCGCCTGGAGCTGGCCCGCAAGATCGGCGTCAGCCTCGCCCTGAACGTTTCGCAGTCCGAAATCGCCGACGGGCAGAAGGAGTTGGGGCTGCGCGAGGGCTTCGACATCGGCCTGGAGATGTCCGGCCGCCCCGAGGCCATGCGGGACATGATCGCCAACATGACGCACGGCGGCCGGATCGCCATGCTCGGCCTGCCCGCCGCGGAGTTCCCGGTCGACTGGTCCCGGATCGTCACCTCGATGATCACCATCAAGGGCATCTACGGCCGTGAGATGTTCGAGACCTGGTACGCGATGTCGGTACTGCTGGAAGGCGGCCTCGACCTGTCGCCCGTGATCACCGGCCGGTACGGCCACCGCGACTTCGAGGCGGCGTTCGCCGACGCGGCGAGCGGCCGCGGCGGCAAGGTCATCCTCGACTGGACCGCGTAACTCCCTTTCGGCGACGGCTTTTTAGGAGCTTCCCCCATGTTCGACTCCGTGCGCGACGACCTGCGCGCCACTCTCGACGAGATCCGCGCCGCCGGCCTGCACAAGCCCGAGCGCGTGATCGGCAGCCCGCAGTCCGCGACCGTGAACGTCACCGCGGGCGGCCGCCCCGGCGAGGTCCTCAACTTCTGCGCCAACAACTACCTGGGCCTCGCCGACCACCCCGAGGTCGTCGCCGCCGCGCACGAGGCGCTGGACCGCTGGGGCTACGGCATGGCCTCGGTCCGCTTCATCTGCGGTACCCAGGAGGTGCACAAGGAGCTGGAGGCGCGCCTCGCGGCCTTCCTCGGCCAGGAGGACACGATCCTCTACTCCTCCTGCTTCGACGCCAACGGCGGCGTCTTCGAGACGCTGCTCGGCGCCGAGGACGCCGTCATCTCCGACGCCCTCAACCACGCGTCGATCATCGACGGCATCCGCCTGTCCAAGGCCCGCCGCTTCCGCTACGCCAACCGTGATCTGGCCGATCTGGAAAAGCAGTTGAAGGACGCCGCCGACGCACGGCGCCGCCTGATCGTCACCGACGGCGTCTTCTCCATGGACGGCTACGTGGCCCCGCTCGCGGAGATCTGCGACCTCGCCGACCGCTACGACGCCATGGTCATGGTCGACGACTCGCACGCCGTCGGCTTCGTCGGCCCCGGTGGCCGCGGCACCCCCGAACTGCACGGCGTCATGGACCGCGTCGACATCATCACCGGCACGCTCGGCAAGGCCCTCGGCGGCGCCTCCGGCGGCTACGTCGCCGCGCGTGCCGAGATCGTCGCCCTGCTGCGCCAGCGCTCGCGCCCGTACCTCTTCTCCAACACCCTCGCCCCGGTGATCGCCGCGGCCTCCCTGAAGGTCCTCGACCTGCTGGAGTCGGCGGACGACCTCCGGGTCCGGCTCGCCGAGAACACGGCGCTGTTCCGCCGCCGGATGGTGGAGGAGGGCTTCGAGATCCTCCCCGGCGACCACGCCATCGCCCCCGTGATGATCGGCGACGCGTCGGTGGCCGGGCGCATGGCGGAGCTGCTGCTGGAGCGCGGTGTGTACGTGATCGGCTTCTCGTACCCGGTCGTCCCGCAGGGCCAGGCCCGCATCCGCGTCCAGCTGTCGGCGGCACACTCCACGCAGGACGTGAACCGGGCGGTGGACGCATTCGTCGCGGCGCGGGCCGAGCTGGAGGGCTGAGCCGGAAGGCTGACCCGGTGGGCCGAGCGCCTGCCGGGGCCGGTGGAACCGGAGGGCCGATTTCCTCGCGCGACTTGCGATAATCGGTCCCATGATCGAAGCGCGGCGGCTGCACATCCTCCGTGCGGTGGCCGACCACCGCACCGTGACGGCGGCTGCCGCCGCGCTGTACCTCACGCCCTCCGCCGTCTCCCAGCAGCTGACGGCACTGGAGCAGGAGACGGGCCACCGTCTGGTCGAGCGCGGCGCCAAGGGCGTACGGCTGACACCGGCCGGCGAGATCCTGCTCAGCCACACCAACGCCGTCCTCGCCCAGCTGGAGCGGGCCGAGGCGGAGCTCGCCGCGTACGGCTCGGGCGCCGCCGGCACGGTCACCGTCGCCTCCTTCGCGACCGGCATCGCACAGGTCGTCGCCCCCGCGGTGGCCCACCTCGCCGAGTCGGCGCCCGGCATCCGCATCCGCGTCCAGGACGCCGAGGGCGACGCCAGCCTCCCGATGGTCCTGGACCGGCAGGTCGACGTCGCGGTCGCCGTCGAGTACCGCGGCGCGCCGCCGGCCGACGACCCCCGCCTGACCCACGTGTCGCTGTACGCCGAGCCCTTCGACGCTGTCGTCCCGGTCACCCACCGCCTGGCCGACTCCGTCGAGGTGCCGCTCGCCGAACTGGCCAAGGACCCGTGGATCGGCCCCTACCCCGGCAACCCCTGCCACGAGGTGATGGTGCTGGCCTGCGAGGCCGCCGGTTTCCAGCCCCGCCTGGAGCACTCCTCGGACGACTTCCGCGCGGTGGTGGCCCTGGCCTCGGCGGATGCGGGCGTGGCGCTGGTCCCGCGCTCCGCGCTGCGGGGGATGGACCTGACCGGCGTGGTCGTACGGCCGGTGGACGGGGTGGCGCCCACGCGCCGCGTGTTCGCGGCGGTACGGCGGGGAGCGGAGACGCATCCGCTGATCCGGCCCGTGTTGGAGGCACTGGGCGAGGCGGCGCGGGCGTAGGACCTCGTCCCTGAAGCGGTACGGCGACGCACCGGACACATGACGTCTGTCTCTGATCTGGGATAGCATCCCGAATATGAAACAGGACGTTGCCGAGTCCGGGCCGGACCCCGTCGACGCCCGGCTCGGCGCCCGCCTGGCCGAGCTGCGGGCCGAACGGGGCTGGTCCCTGGGCGAGTTGGCGGAGCGCAGCGGCGTCAGCCGCTCGACGCTCTCCCGCGCCGAGCGCGCGGAGATCAGCCCGACCGCCTCCCTCCTGAACCGCCTGTGCGGCGTCCACGGACGCACCATGTCCCAACTGCTCAGCGAGGTCGAGGCGGAGCCGGCCCAACTGGTGCGCTCCGCCGAACAGCAGGTGTGGCAGGACAAGACCTCCGGTTTCGTACGGCGGTCCGTCTCGCCCCCGCACGCCGGACTGCGCGGCGAACTCGTCGAGGGACGGCTCGCCGCGGGCGCCGACATCGCCTACGACCGGCCACCCGTACCCGGCCTCGAGCAGCACATCTGGGTCCTGGAAGGAGCGCTCGAGGTGACGGCACAGGACGTGGAGCACCACCTCGTCACCGGCGACTGCCTGCGGCTGCGGGTGTGGGGGCCGACGCGGTTCCGGTGCGCGGGAGACGAGGACGTGCGCTACGCGCTGGCGGTGGTGCTGCCGTGAGCGTGGACCTGCTCGTGCACCGGCTGGACACCGGTGAACTGCACGCGCGCGTGGAGCAGTTGGCGGACCTGCTCGTCGACACCGTGGAGAGCGGCGCCTCGATCGGCTTCCTCGCCCCGCTCGACCGGGCGGAGGCCCGTGCCTGGTGGAAGGAGCGCGCGACGGGCGTCGCCGCAGGGCGGCTCGCCGTATGGGCGGCACAGGACGGGGGCCGGGTGCTGGGCACCGTCACCCTCGCCTTCCCCGACAAACCCAACAGCCGCCACCGCGCCGAACTCGTCAAACTGATGGTGCACCGGGACGCCCGGGGCCGAGGTCTCGGCCGCCGCCTCCTGACCACGGCCGAGGAGGCGGCGGCCACGGCCGGCATCACGCTCCTGCACCTGGACACCGAGACCGGCAGCCCCGCCGAACGCCTCTACGACGCGGCCGGCTGGACCCGGATCGGCGCGATACCGGACTACGCGGCCGCCCCGGACGGCGTCCTGCGCCCGACGTCGATCTACTTCAAGAAACTGATCCCTGCCGCTCTCACCAGGTGATTGTCAGTGCCAGAGGCTACGGTGCTGGACATGCCGGACGCCGAAGACGTACGCCGTATCTGCCTCTCCCTGCCGGACACGACGGAGAAGATCGCCTGGAGCATGCCCACGTTCCGGGTCGCGGGCAAGATGTTCGCCACGCTGCCCGAGAACGAGACCTCCATCGCCGTGCGCTGCCCCAAGGAGGAGCGCGACGAACTGGTGCGGGCCGAACCGAAGAAGTTCTGGATCGCCGACCACGAGGCGATGTTCGCCTGGGTGAGGGCCCACCTCTACGCCATCGAGGACGAGGCCGAACTGCGCGACATCCTCGCCGACTCGTGGCGCCAGGCGGCCCCGCCCCGACTGCTCGACGTCTACCCGGAGTTGGGGATTCCGCGGGAATAAAAAGGCTTCGAGCGTTGTCGGTTCCGCGTGGCATGCTCCGGGACGGGAGCGGGAGCCGGGGTGGAGGAGTCCCGCGGGCATCGGGCGGGGAGGGGAGCTACGGGGTGGGCGCAGATCATGACAGCCGTGACATCGTTGCCGACGCCGAGGCGGGGCAGCTGACGAAGGAACGCCCGGTGTGGTCCCGCGACTTCGGCCTGTTCTTCGTCGCCCGCGCGGTCGCCCGGCTCGGCGACACGATGCTCCCCGTCGCCCTCGCCGCGGGCCTGCTCCAGCACGGATACGGGGCGGGCGCGGTCGGCCTGGCCATGGCCGCGACGGCCGCCGCCTTCGCCGGCCTGGTCGTCTTCGGCGGCGTCATCGCCGACCGCTTCAGCACCCGCAGACTGATGATCGGCGCCGACCTGGTGCGCCTCGGCACCCAGTCCGTCGCCGCGGCGCTCTTCTACTCCGGCCACGTCGTCCTCTGGCAGATCTGCGCCATCGGCTTCGCCAACGGCGTCGCGGGCGCCGTCTTCCAGCCCGGCGTCGCCAGCACGGTGCCCCGGCTCGCCTCCGACGTCCAGGGTGCGAACGGCGCCATACGCATCGCCGAATCAGCCGCCCAGCTCGCCGGTCCCGCCACCGCGGGCCTCCTGGTCGGCTTCGCCTCACCGGGTGGCGTCTTCGCAGCCCACGCCGCCACCTACGCGATCAGTGCCCTGTGTCTTCTGCTGCTCCGGCTGCCCCCGCTCGCCCCGGGCACCGGCCCGGCGTCCCACGGCGGCTCCGGCGCCTTCCGCGCCGACCTGGTCGAAGGCTGGCGCGAATTCCGGTCCCGCACCTGGCTCTGGGGCGTCATAGCCGTCTGGTGCGTGTACATGATCGCCGTATGGGGACCGACGGTCCCGCTGGTGGCCACGGAGGTGGTCCAGCAGCACGGCCCCCGCGCCTACGGCCTGGTCAACTCGGCCCTCGGCGCCGGCACCGTGGTCGGCGGCCTCCTCGCCCTGCGCCTGCGCCCCCGCCGCATGCTCCGCGCAGGCGCGATGTCCCTCTTCGCCTTCGCGGGCTTCCCGGCGGCGGTCGGGGCGGGCCTGGGCGTACCGCTCATGGCCGCCGGAGCAGCCGTCGCCGGAGCAGGAATGTCCTTCTGGGGCGTCATGTGGGCCACCAGCGTCCAGACCCAGGTCCAGCCGGACGTCCTCAACCGCATCCACGCCTACGACGTCGCGGGCTCCCTGGCGATGATGCCGGTCGGCCAGGCCCTGGCAGGTCCCGCCGCCACCGCCCTGGGCGCCGGCCACGTCCTCCTCGTCTCCGGAGCGATGAGTTTGGCCGTCCCGGTCGCCCTCCTCGCGGTCCCGGCGATCCGCAACCTGATCCGCGCCGACGCTCCGAAGCGGATCTCGGCACCCGGTCCGCTGCGGGAACAGCCCTGCGCGGAACCGACGGCCTGACCGCTCGCACGGGGCGTCGCGCCCGAAAAGCAATTCACGACCACCGACCCGAGTGCGGTATGGTTTCTGTGCACGTCCGGCCCGGGGAAACCCCAGGTCAGACAGGCACCGGGACGTGGCGCAGCTTGGTAGCGCACTTGACTGGGGGTCAAGGGGTCGCAGGTTCAAATCCTGTCGTCCCGACGGTGCGAAGGGTCTTCGCAGGCGAGAGCCTGGGAGGGCCCTTTTCTCATTTCCGGACGACCTGGCCGACCTGCAGCTCGGCCCATCGGCTGGTCTCGCCGGACTGCACTTCCACACCGCAGCGGGTCGCCAGCGCGGTGACGATGTCGAGGCCGCGGCCCCGCTCGTCCGGGTCGAGGGCGCACGAGGACAACTCCGCCGGGGTCACGGGCCCCATGTCGGTCACTTCGACGCGGACGGCTCCGCAGTCGTCCAGCTCGGTGCGCGAGAGTCTGAGGGTCGCCGGGGGCAGGGCGTGCACGATCGCGTTGGTGAGCAGCTCCGAGACCACTAGCAGTACGTCTTCCGCACCACCCGCGTCCAGGTGCCAGTCGGTGAGGACCGTACGTATGCGTCGGCGTACGGCCGAGACGGCCCCCGGGTCGTGCGGGAGCGTGAAGACGTGTTCGGCTTCCCCGCGAGGCGCGGCGGTGAGCTGCGCTGTCGTCATGTCTACTCCTCGGGGATGCGCTGAGAGCCGTGGGCCGGGCGTGATGGCACGCTAGGGAGGGAAATGCGACCGGTCAACGAATCCCGGTCGGCATTACCGAACGGCAGTCCCAAATGGTGAGGACCCGGACTACCATCGCCTCATGGCCGGACCGGTCCAGTCCATCGAACGAGCCGCGGCGATTCTGCGCCTGCTCGCGGGCGGATCCCGTCGGATGGGGCTTGGCGAGGTGGCGTCGTCACTCGGCCTGGCCAAGGGCACCGCACACGGAATTCTGCGCACCCTGCAACACGTGGACTTCGTGGAGCAGGACCCGGAGACCGGGAAGTACCAGCTGGGGGCGGCTCTGCTGCACCTCGGCACCAGCTACCTCGACGTGAACGAACTGCGTTCGCGCTCCATCAACTGGGCCGACGCACTGGCCGCCCGCAGCGGGGAGGCCGTACGCCTGGGCACGCCCCTGGAGGGCAAGGTGCTCGTCATCCACCATGTCTTCCGGCCGGACGACACCCTGCAGACCCTGGACGTCGGAGCGCTGCTGCCGTTGCACGCCTCCTCGCTCGGCAAGGTGCTCCTGGCCTACGGGGTCACGCCCGTCGACGCCGTCCTGGAAGCCGCACCGGAGGCGTACACCCGGCACACCCTGGTCCACCCGGAGGTGCTCAACCGGGCGCTGGCCGAGATACGGGATCTCGGCTGGGGCGCCGAGGTGCAGGAGATGAGCATGGGCGAAGCCGGCATCGCGGCGCCGATCCGAGGGCAGGGCGGTCTGGTGGTGGGCGCGCTCGGAGTGTCCGGCGCGGTGGAACGGATCTGCGACACCAAAGGCCGGCCGCTGCCGGCCCTGATCACCGTGCTCCGGGAGGCGGCACGCGCGATCTCCAGAGACCTGGGTGCGGCCCGCTGGTAGGCCCCCAGCCCCCAGCAGCTCCGCGACCCATCGGAAGGCAGGGCCGATCATGGTTGAGCGGTATGTGATGTCCATCGATCAGGGCACCACCTCCACGCGATGCATCCTGTTCGACCACGGTGGGCGGATGGTGTCGGTCGCCCAGCGGGAGCACCAGCAGTTCTTCCCCCGGCCGGGCTGGGTCGAGCACGACGCCGTCGAGATCTGGCGCAACCTCCAGCGCGTCGTACCCGAGGCACTGTCGAACGCCCAGATCGACGCGTCACAGATCTCGGCCATGGGGATCGCCAACCAGCGCGAGACGACCGTGCTCTGGGACCGGCGGACGGGAGTCCCGCTGGTCAAGGCGATCGTCTGGCAGGACACCCGCACCGCCCCCCTCGTCGACGAACTACGGGTGCAGCCGGGAGACGAGTACTTCCTCGAACGGTGCTGCCTGCCTCCTTCGACCTACTTCTCCGCACCCCGCATCCGCTGGCTGTTCGACCATGTCGACGGGCTGGAGCAGCGTGCCCGGGACGGCGAGGTGCTGTTCGGCACCATGGAGAGCTGGCTGATCTGGAACCTCACCGGGGGCCCGGACGGCGGCGTGCACATCACCGACGCCACCAACGCAAGCCGCACCATGCTCATGGACATCCGCACGCTGACCTGGGACGAAGCGCTGCTGGACTTCTTCGGCGTACCGCGCTCGATGCTGCCGGAGATCCGCTCCTCCGCGGAGAGGTACGGCGAGGCCGGTGCGCTGCTCCCTGGTGTGCCCATCACGGCCGCCCTCGGTGACCAGCAGGCGGCCCTGTTCGGGCAGACCTGCTTCTCGCCGGGCGAGGCCAAGTGCACGTACGGGACCGGCAGTTTCCTGGTGATGAACACCGGAACCGACCTCGTGCGCTCCCAGCACGGACTGCTCACCACGGTCGCCTACAAGATCGCGGACCAGCCCACGGTCTACGCGCTGGAAGGCCCGATGGCCGTCACGGGCTCGCTGGTCCAGTGGTTCCGCGACCGGCTGGGCCTGATCCACAGCGCACCCGAGATCGAGACGCTCGCACGCACCGTCGAGGACAACGGCGGCTGCTACATCGTCCCCGCGTTCTCCGGGCTGTTCGCACCCCACTGGCGCAGCGACGCCCGCGGCGTCATCGTCGGCCTCACCTCGTACATCACCAAGGGGCACCTGGCCCGAGCCGTGCTGGAGGCCACCGGCTGGCAGACCCGCGAGGTCGTCGACGCCATGAACGCCGACGCCGGGCTCGCCCTGAAACAACTCAAGGTCGACGGCGGCATGACCTCCGACCACCTGCTCATGCAGATCCTCGCGGACGTGCTCGACGTTCCCGTCGTACGGCCCCTGGTCGCCGAGACGGTGTCCCTGGGCGCCGCCTACGCGGCCGGACTGGCGGCCGGCTACTGGCCCGACCTGGAGGTCCTGCGCCGCAACTGGCACCGCGCCGCCCAGTGGCTGCCGGACATGGAACCCGAACGACGGGACTGGGAGTACGAAAGCTGGAAGCTGGCCGTCGAGCGGTCGCTGGGGTGGGTGCGGCAGCCGAAGCACTCATGACGTACCGGCCCACCAGAGCGTCAGACACCCCCTAGCCGGTCGGCCCGTTCCGGTGGCGTACGAAGAGGGCCGTGGGGATCGCCATGACGAGCAGTGCGATGCCGCCGATCAGCAGTCCGAGGTGGACGGCGTCCGTGAAGGCGCGTGCTGCGGAGTCCGCGATCGTGTGGGCGAGTGGCGACTGAGCCTGCTTCCCGCCGTGGGTCGCCGCTTCCGTGATGTGCGCGGCGGTCGGGGCGGGGACGCCTGCGGAGGTCAGGCGATCCTCCAGGTAGTGCGGGAAGCGGGTGGTGACGATGGTGCCCAGCACGCTGGGGCCGAGGACCGCACCGAGCTGGCGGAACATGTTGACCGAGGAGCTGGCCATGCCCGCCTGCTGCCGGGGGACGCTGTTGACCGCGGCGGCCGTGGACGGTGCCGTCAGCAGCGCCGATCCGATGCCCGCGACGAACAGGCCCGGCCACACCGCGCCGTAGCCGGTGAAGGGGCCGGTGGCCAGCAGCGCGAGCGCTCCGGCGCCCATGACGACGAGGCCCGCTGTCAGGGTGAGGGCGAATCCGATCTTCTTGACGAGCGGCCCGGCGAACGCGCTGACCACGATGTAGGTCGCGAACATCGCGAGCAGCCGCAGGCCGGTGGTCAGCGCGGACACGTGTTGTACGCGCTGCATGTACAGCACGGTGAGCAGGGCGGTGCCGACGAAGCCGAACATGGTCGCCGTCGCGACGCCCATCACCGTGGAGTACGACCGGCTGCGGAACAGCCGCAGATCCAGCATCGGGTCGCGATGACGGGCCTCCGTCGCCAGGAACAGCACCAGCGTGACGGCGAAGACGGCGTACGCCACGACGATCCGGCCGGACGTGTAGCCGGCTGAGCCGCCCTCGATGATCGCGTACGTCGCCGATGCGATCGCCACGGTGCACAACGGGACGCCGAGCAGGTCGAGTCGGCGGGTCGGATGCTTGGACTCGGTCACCAGCAGCGGTGTCAGGACTACGGCCACGCCGCCGATGACGACGTTGAGCAGATAGACCGCGTGCCAGGAGAAGCCGCCCATGAGCAGGCCGGCGCCGATCGGTCCGACGGCCAGGCCGAGCCCGGAACAGCTGGCCCACACGCTGATCGCCCGGGTGCGCTCGTGCGGATCGGTGAACGAGTGACTGACGATCGACAGGCTGGCCGGCAGCACCGCCGCGCCGCCGATGCCCATCACCGCCTGTGCCGTGATCAGCAGGCTCGCGCTGTCGGACGTGAAGGCCAGCACGCTGCCGGCCGTGAACACCACGGCTCCGCCGAGGAACACCGTGCGGCGGCCGACCAGGTCGGCGAGCGTTCCGGCGGACATCACCAGGCTGACGACGACCAGGGAGTACGCGCTCGTCACCCAGACCAGGGTGCTCGTCGTCGGACGTAGATCCTGCTGGATGGCGGCGAGGGCGGAGATGGTGGAGGAGACGTTGACGAACGCCATCATCACGCCGAGGCATACGGTGAGGACGCCGGGCCAGGGGCGGGAGGGGGCGTCCTTCGGCGCGCTCGCGCTCATTGCGGTGGCGGTGGGGTGCGGAGCGTCGGGGCGGCTTGTCATGACGCCCGCGCTGAGGGGCTGACTGTTCTCGGGCATGGCTGGGCTACCAATTGATCTCGGTCGTCAGGAAAGGCTCGTTCTCCGGAGCCTCTTTGCGGGACCGCAGGGCTCGTTCGGCAGGTGCGCCGACCGGTACGCGCAGCGGCGGCTCGGCTTGTTCGATCGTGTCGGCCAACGCGGCGGCGACGTCCTCCGGCGTGACGAACTCGCCGCGCAGCAGGGGGAGTTGTTCGTACAGCGGGGCGTAGGGGTCGTTCTCCTTGAAAAACGACCTGGCGCGTTCGGCGCCACCCGAGGAGACGGCGCCGGGTTGTACGACGCTCACCTTGATGCCGAAGCGGCGCGTCTCGATGGCGAGGGTCTCGGCGAGTGCCTCAAGTGCCCATTTGCTGGCGCCGTACGGTCCGATGATCGGCAGCACCAGGCGCCCCTGGATGCTGGAGACGAAGATCAGGCGGCCGGCGCCTCGTTCGCGCATGGCCGGGAGCACGCCCTGCGCCACGCGCAGCGCGCCCAGGGTGTTGATCTGGAAGAGCCGTTCGACCTCGGCGAGCGGGACGCTCTCCAGGGGTGCGCGGACGGTTTCGCCTGCGTTGCTGATCAGTACGTCGATGTCACCGGCGTCCTTGACGGCCTGGTCGACGGTCTCCTGATCGGTGACGTCGAGGCGCAGGCGCTGGTCGACGGGGAGGCCGGCCAGGGTTTCCGGGCGGCGGGCAGTGGCGACGACCCGGTGGCCCCGGTCGGACAGTTCGAGGGCCATGGCTTTGCCGATGCCTTTGGATGCTCCGGTGATGAGTACCGATGACATGGGTGATCTCCGTTCACGGGGTGGTGGCGGCGGCGTTGTCGCCGACGACGTTTCCGCGCATGAGCCAGGTCGGGCCTTCGGCGTAGGCGCTCGCCTCGGCGAAGACGGCGGCGAAGCAAGCACCGTTGGCGTGCGTGTAGAAGGCGTCGACGTCCGCGTAGACCTCATTCCGGCAGACGAGGAACTGGTACATGGCGGTGGCCTCCGGGGGCTCGCAGGCGGGCTCGGTAGGGCGCGTGGTCGGTTCAGTCACTGAACTGTCGATGGTGAGGACCGTAGCACAGTCAGTTCAATGACCGAACCGGAGAGGGTAGGATGGGGCGCATGACACTCCCCAGCACCTACGCGGACCGCAATTGCTCGCTGGTGCGCACGCTGGAAGTGGTGGGGGAGCGGTGGACGCTCCTGATCGTCCGCGACGCGTTCTTCGGGGTGCGCCGGTTCGGGGACTTCGCCACTCGGCTCAAGATCCCGCGCGCCGTCCTGACCAGCCGGCTGAAGACCCTCGTACAGGAAGGCGTCCTCAGCCGTGACGACGAGGCGGGCGGAGGGGTCGAATACCGGCTGACCGCCAAGGGCATCGAGCTGTGGCCCGTCGTGCGCACCCTGATGAACTGGGGGGACGCGCACTACTCCCCGGCCGGGGCGAAGCGTTCGTTCCGTCACGAACGCGACGGAGGTCTCCTCGATCACGAGGGCCGCTGCGAGGACTGCGGGCTGGTGGTTCCGGTCCCGGAGATCCTCCACGAACCCGGCCCCGGGTTCGAACCGGCGCCGGGCTCCGGGCGTCATCGCGTGGCGGAGGCGACCAGTACGCCGCGACGACTCCTTGAGCCGATCTTGACGTCGCACGCCCGTAGTCGATGATGGATCCCCGGACCGATGCGAAGATCTGTGGAGCAATGGGAGTGATGCCGGCGTGGTCTCCGAGATCCCCGATGGGTCAGTGCTTCACCCCATGCCGGACCAGCCGCGTGTGGTGCTCCTCAAACCGCTGGTGAAGTCCCCTCTGATCGAGGTGGGCGAGTACTCGTACTACGACGACCCGGACGACCCGGCAGCCTTCGAAGAGCGCAACGTGCTGTATCACTACGGCCCCGAGAAGCTGATCATCGGGAAGTTCTGCGCCCTGGCCACCGGCGTGCGGTTCATCATGAACGGGGCGAACCACCGCATGGACGGCCCCTCGACCTTTCCGTTCCCCATCATGGGCGGCACCTGGGCCGATCACTTCGACCTGATCAGCGGACTCCCGGGCCGCGGTGACACCGTCGTGGGCCATGACGTGTGGTTCGGCCACGGGGTGATGGTCATGCCCGGCGTCAGGATCGGGCACGGCGCGATCGTCGCCTCCGGGGCCGTCGTCACCGACGACGTCCCCGACTACGGCATCGTCGGCGGCAATCCGGCACGGCTGATCCGCACCCGCCACCCGGAGGCGGACATCGCCCGCCTGCTCGCGCTGGCCTGGTGGGACTGGCCCCTCGAACACCTCACCCGCCACATGCGCATCATCATGTCCGGCAGCGTGGACGAGCTCGAAGCGGTCCGGCCGACGGACACCTGACCGCGCCGCGGAGCGTGGTCAGGGCCGGTCCCGCAGGATGGGTGTCAGGGCGTCGAGTACCGAGGCGTCCTCGATCGTCGGGGGTACGGGCTCGTCGCGGCCGTCGGCGATTCCCCTCATCGTCCTGCGCAGGATCTTGCCCGAGCGGGTCTTCGGCAGGGCGGGCACGATCGCGACGTCGCGGAAGGCCGCCACCGGGCCGACGTCGCGGCGTACGGCCGCGATCAGTTCGGCCCGCAGGTCGTCCTGGTCCGGTGCGGCGCCGGCCTTGAGGACGACCAGGCCGAAGGGGACTTGACCCTTCAAGGGGTCGGGGATGCCGATCACCGCGCACTCCGCCACCGCGGGATGGGTGGCGAGGGCCGCTTCGATCGAGCCGGTGGACAGCCGGTGCCCGGCCACGTTGATCACGTCGTCGGTGCGCCCCATGACGAACAGGTAGCCGTCGTCGTCGATGTATCCGGAGTCGCCGGTGTGGTAGTAGCCGGGATAGCGGCTGAGGTAGGAGTCCACGAACCTGTCGTCGTCGCCCCACAAGGTCGTCAACGCGCCGGGCGGCAAGGGCAGTTTGATGACGATCTCGCCCTCGTGACCCGGCTCGCGCTGCCGGCCCTCGGCGTCGACCACGCGTACGTCCCACCCCGGGACGGGCATGGTGGCGGACCCCGGCTTGACCGGCATCGGCTCCAGTCCGCGCGGGTTCGCCGCGATCGGCCAGCCCGTCTCGGTCTGCCACCAGTGGTCGGTGACCGGCACACCCAGGGCTTCCGAGGCCCACTGGAGGGTCTCCGGGTCCAGCCGTTCGCCCGCGAGGAACAGTGCGGCCAGGGACGAGATGTCGTACGCGGCGACCTCGGCGGCCTTCGGGTCGACCTTCTTGATCGCCCGGATCGCGGTCGGCGCCGTGAAGATCGTCTTGACCCCGTACTCCTGGACGATCCGCCAGAACGCGCCCGCGTCCGGCGTGCCGACCGGCTTGCCCTCGTAGACGACCGTGGTGGCGCCGACCAGCAGCGGGGCGTACACGATGTAACTGTGGCCGACGACCCAGCCGACGTCGGAGATGGTCCAGAAGACGTCGCCGGCGTGCACGTCGTAGATCGCGCCCATCGACCAGGCCAGCGCGACGGCGTGGCCGCCGGTGTCCCGCAGGACCCCCTTGGGCTTCCCGGTCGTACCGGAGGTGTAGAGGATGTAGAGCGGGTCGTTGGCCGCGACCGGTACCGGCTCCGCCGGGGCGGCGGTCGGAACCACGTCGTCCCAGTCGAGGTAGCCGGGCCCCAACTCCGCCCGCTGCGCATCGCGTTGCAGCATCAGCGTGTGGTCCGGGCGGTGGTCGCCCATCGCCAGCGCCTCGTCGAGGATCGGCTGGTACGACACGACACGCGTGGGCTCGATCCCGCACGACGCCGCCACGACGACCTTGGGCCGCGCGTCCTGGATACGTGCCGCCAGCTCCTTCGGCGCGAACCCGCCGAACACCACCGAGTGCACGGCGCCGATGCGGGCGCAGGCGAGCATCGTCATCACGGCCTCGGGAATCATCGGCATGTAGACGATGACGCGATCGCCCTTGCCGACTCCCAGCGCGACCAACGCGCCTGCCACACGGGCCACTTCGTCGCGCAGTTCGCGGTAGGTGAACGACCTCTTCGCGGGCACCATCGCCGAGTCCCAGATCAGTGCCGTGCGCTCGCCGAAGCCGCGGTCGACGTGCCGGTCGAGCGCGTTGGCGCAGGTGTTCAGCCGGCCGTCGGGGAACCACGTGTAGAAGGGGGCCTGTGTCTCGTCGAGCGCGCGGGACGGCTTGACGTCCCAGTCGATCAGCTCGGCCGTCCGGAGCCAGTAGCCGTCCGGATCCGCCAGGCTGCGCTCGTAGTTCCTCGCGTGTTCTCCCACGGTGAGATCCTTTCCACGACTCCGGAGGCCCGCCGCCACGGACCGCCCACTGCAACAGTGTGGGGTGCGGACGCGATCACTGACAGTGTGCTGCGGCCGACAGGGGCACCGCGTCCTCGCCGCCGTGCCGGTCCCGTGGCCGACCCGCCCGGACAGGTCCTACGCCGCTCCCGTCGTCCCGGTCGCCCGGCCGGCCCGCAGCGCCTCCGCCTCACCCGCGCTCCGCCCCGCAACCAGCGGGCGCAGGAAGCCGAGCACGGCGTCGAGGCCCTGGCCGGTGGCCGCCGCGGCGATACGGCTGTGGAGTTCGGCCTCGACCTCGGCCACCGAGCGTGCCGTCTCGTGGCCTGCGGGGGTGAGGGACAGCTCCACGTGGCGTCGGTCGCGGCTGCTCTCCTCGCGGCGTACGAGTCCCGCCGTGACCAGGCGGTCCGCCAGTCGGCTGGGGTTTGGCGCCACTCTCGCAGACCAGCAGGGTGCCGAGGATGGAGACCCACGGCCGCCGCGAGGCCGGGGGAACGGTGCTCATCCAGGGCGCGAGTGGAGGCGTCGGCCAGGCGCTCAGCCGCCTCGGTGCCCTGCGCGGACTGCGCATGTACGGCATGGCCTCGGCGCCGGGCGGTGACGAACTGCTCGCCCAGCACGGCGTGACCTTCATCGACCACCGCCGGCAGGACTTGGAAACGGTCCTGCGCGAGCGTGAACCCGGCGGCGTGCACGCGGTGTTCGACCACATAGGCGGTGCCGGTCTGCCCAAGGCGTACCGCGTCCTGGCGCCCGGGGGAGTCCTGGTCAGCTACGTGTTCGCGGGCCGTCGCGGACACATGGTCGCCGACACCGTACGGGGTGCGACGCGCGTGAAGCTGATGAATCTACGGCCCGGTCGGCGCACCGCGCTGAGCAGGGTGCCGTCCGAGATCAAGGGGGATCATGCTTGGTATCGAGCGGGACTGGAGCGGCTGCTCGGCATGGCCGCGCGTGGCGAGATCGCGCCGCGGATCGGTTCCGTCCACCCGCTGATGCAGGCGGCGGAGGTCCATGCCGCGCTCGAACGCCGGGAGATCACCGGGAAGGCCGTCCTCGTCACGGACCAGTGATGCCCAATGTCCCCGCCGGTAGAGCGAGTTGAGCCTGCCCCCGGCCCGCAGAGCAGCGGGACGCGGGGGCAGGCTCCGCGGTGGCGGCACCGTGCGGGGCGGGCAGGATGGTGCCGCCCCGGGGCCGGTCAGGCGCCGGGCAGGACGCCGGTGCGCGCCACCTGGGAGTACCAGCGGGCGCTGGCCTTCGGTATGCGCGTGCCTGTCGGATAGTCGACGTAGACGGCGCCGAAGCGCTTGCTGTAGCCGTAGCCCCACTCGAAGTTGTCCAGCAGCGACCACAGGAAGTAGCCGCGCACGTCCGCGCCGTCCTTGACGGCCTGGTGCACGGCGGCCAGGTGACCGCGTACGTAGGCGATCCGGTCGGGGTCGTTGACCTGGCCGGAAGGGTCGGCATAGTCGTCGAACGCCGCCCCGTTCTCGGTGATCACCAGCGGCAGGTCCGGGAAGTCGGAGGCCAGCCGGCGCAACAGGTCGTACAGGCCCGTGGGGTCGACGGCCCAGCCCATGGCGGTGGTGTCGCCGGGGGGTTGGTGGAAGGCGACCAGGTCCGCGCCGGGCCAGGGGCTGTGGGTGCTCCTGCCGTGTCCGTCCGAGTTGTGCGTGCCGCTGCCGTCGGCCTCCGACACCAGGGTGGGCGTGTAGTAGTTGATGCCGAGGAAGTCCAGCGGCTGGTGGATCCGCTCCAGGTCGCCGTCCTGCACGAAGGACCAGTCGGTCAGTGCCACCGTGTCCTTGAGCAGATCCTCCGGGTACTCGCCCCGCAGCATCGGGCCGGTGAAGACCCGGTTGGCGAGGGCGTCGATCCGGCGGGCCGCGTCGGTGTCGGCGTCGCTGCCGGTGAGCGGGCGGACCTCGTGGAAGTTGAGCGTCACCGAGCACTGGGCGTTCGCGGGAAGCACGTCGCGCAGTGCCTGGACGGCCAGCCCGTGCCCGAGGTTGAGGTGGTGGGCGGCGCGCAGGGCGGCGACCGGGTCGGTGCGGCCGGGGGCGTGGACACCGGAGCCGTAGCCGAGGAAGGCGCTGCACCATGGCTCGTTGAGCGTGGTCCAGGTCTTCACGCGGTCGCCGAGGGCGTCCGCCGCGATGGCCGCGTACTCGGCGAACCGCTCGGCCGTGACGCGTTCGGGCCAGCCCCCCGCGTCCTCCAACTCCTGCGGCAGGTCCCAGTGGTAGAGCGTGGCCACGGGCGTGATGCCCTTGGCCAGCAGGGCGTCGACGAGACGGCGGTAGAAGTCCAGGCCCTTCTGGACCGCCGGGCCGCGGCCGGTGGGCTGGATGCGGGGCCAGGCGAGCGAGAACCGGTAGGCGCCGAGGCCGAGTTCGGCCAGCAGCGCGACGTCCTCGCGCCAGCGGTGGTAGTGATCGGTGGCGATGTCGCCGGTGTCGCCGTTGCGGACGCGGCCGGGGGTGCGGGCGTAGGTGTCCCAGATGGAGGGGGTGCGGCCATCTTCGGCGGTTGCGCCCTCGATCTGGTACGAGGCGGTCGCGGATCCCCAAAGGAAGCCGTCGGGGAAGATGCGTGCCGCGTCCGGGGCAGGTCCGCCTTGTCGTGCTGCGGTGACCACGTGGATCCTCTCAGGGGGTGGGTGTGTCGCGGGGTGCGAGGAGATACGGGAAGGGAGGTGGTCCGGTGGCCGGACGGCGCCGGTCCGGAGTGAAGGGCCGGCCGAGGGTCTGTCGACGTCAGCCCTTGACCGCGCCGGCCATGATCCCGCTCACGATCTGGCGGCCGAAGACGACGAACATCGCCAGCAGCGGCAGGGTGCCGAGCAGCGCGCCCGCCATGATCAGGGACTGGTCGCGGACGTAGCCGGCGCTGAGCTGGGTGAGCGCGACCGGGACGGTCGGGTTCGTCATGTCGAGCACCACGAAGGGCCAGAAGAAGTCGTTCCACGCGTGCACGAACGTGATCATGAACAGGACGGCCATCGGGGGCCGTGCGACCGGGAGCACGATGCTCCAGAAGATCCGCAGCGAGTGCGCACCGTCCACGCGGGCGGCCTCGACGAGCTCGTCCGGCAGGGCCTCGGCGAGGTACTGCCGCATGAAGAACACGCCGACCGCGCTGACCAGGGTGGGGAAGATGACGGCGGGCAGCTGCTGCGCCCAGCCGAGCTCGGACATCATCATGAACAGTGGTACGACGCCGAGTTGGGGCGGCACCATCATCGTGCCGATCACCAGCGTGAGCAGGATGTTGCGGCCCCTGAACTTCAGCTTGGCGAAGGCGAAACCCGCCAGCGTCGCGAACAGCACCGTGGACAGGGCGATGACCCCGGCCACGATCAGGCTGTTGATCATGGCCTTGCCCATGGCCGCCTCGCTCCATGCGCGGGCGAGGTTGTGGAACAGGTTGGGGCCGGGCAGGAACGGCGGCGGTGTCTGGCTGACCCGGGTGTTGTCCGTGGAGGCCGCCACCATCGTCCAGTACAGCGGGAAGATCGACACGATCGCCATGAGGGCGAGCAGGACGTAGGCGAGCGGGCCGGCGTGGTGCTGGCGGCCGGCGCGTACGCGCAGCAACCGGCGGCGGGCGCGCGGGGCTTGCGGGGCGGGGGTCCGGACCGGGGTGTCCGTGCGGACCGGGAGAGAGTTGACGGTCATGACGGCTCCAGGTCAGGGCGTGCGGGAGCGCAGCCGGCTGATCAGGCGCTGCGCCACGAAGACGAGGATGAGCAGCAGGAACATCGCCCAGGCGACGGTCGCCGCGCGGCCCATCTGGTAGTTCTTCCAGCCCTCCTCGTACAGGAGCAGACCCAGCGTCTGGTACTGGTTGTCCGCGCCGCCGGTGACCCCGTTGGGCCCCTGGCCGAAGATCAGCGGCTCACCGAAGAGCTGGGTGGCGCCGATGGTGGAGAGCACGATGGTGAAGACGATCGTGGACCGGATCCCGGGCACGGTGACGTTGGTGAACTGCTTCCACCGCGAGGCGCCGTCGATGGACGCCGCCTCGTACCGCTCGGCCGGGATGGCCTGCATGGCCGCCAGATACAGCAGCGCGTTGTAGCCCGTCCAGCGCCAGATCACCATGGTCGAAATGGCCACCTGGGCAGGCCACTTGTCGGCCTCCCAGTCCAGCGGGTGGATGCCGAACCAGCTCAGCACCCAGTTGATCATGCCGAAGTCGCGCTCGAAGAGCATGGTGAACACGAGGGCGGCCGCGCCTACCGAGGTGGCGTACGGCACCAGCGACGCGACGCGGAAGAACAGCGAGGCGCGCATGCGGTAGTTGAGCAGGTGCGCCATGCCGAGCGCCATCAGCAGCTGCGGCACCGTGGAGATGACGCCGATGGTGATGGTGTTCTGCAGCGCGTTCCAGAACCGTGAGTCCTTGAACAGGTTGACGTAGTTGTCGAACGCCACCCACTGCATGGAGTTGAGGGTGGCCAGTTCCACGTGATGCAGGGAGATCCAGGCCGTGTAGATCAGGGGGTAGAAGCTGAACGCGGCGAAGACCACGAAGAAGGGCGCGACGAACGCGTACGGTGCGCCCTTGAGGTCGAGCCGGTGCAGCAGCGCACTGCGCCGCCCACCCGTCCTACCGTCGGGGGCCTTCGTGGGCGGATCCGAACGCTCCTCGCCGGCCAGGGCGTTGGTGGTGGAGGTGGCCACCGGAGTTCCTTCCTGAGAGCGGGTGTCTGAGCCGGGCCCCGGGCGCGCCCGGCAGGGTGCGGTCGCGCCCGGGGAGTCGAAAGCCCTAGGTCAGCCGACTGCCTTGTCGATGCGCTCAGCGGTGGTCTTCCACGCCTCGTCCCGCGACTTGCCCTGCTCGACCAGGGCCAGGCCCTGGGTGAAGGTGTCCTTGATCGTGCCGTCCTTGCGGCCGAGGACCTGCTTGTCGGGGATCTCCTGCGCGGCGGCACCGAAGATCTGGCCGATCGGCGCGTTGCTGAAGTACGGCGAGGCGACGTTCTTGACGTCGGCCTGCTCGAGCGCCTGGCGGGAGGAGGGGAAGTTGCCCAGCTTCTTGAAGATGTACGCCTGCTGCTCCGGCGCGGTCAGCCAGGCGACGAGCTTCTGCGCCTCGGCCTTCACCGGACTCTTCTCCGTCACGCCGAGGAAGGAGCCGCCCCAGTTGGCGCCCTTGGGGGCCCTGGCGACGTCCCACTTGCCCTTGTTCTTGTCACCGGCCTTCTCGCTGATGTGGCTCAGCATCCAGGCCGGGCAGACCGCGCTGGCGAAGGTGCCGTTGGCCAGACCCGGGTCCCAACCGGGCTGGAACTGGCGCAGCTTCGCGCTCAGCCCGTCGTCGGCGGCGTCCGCGGCGAGGTTCCAGGCCTGCTTGACGACCGGGTTCTTGTCGTAGATCAGGTCGCCGTTCTCGTTGTAGTACTGCTGGGGGTAGCCGTAGACCATGGCGTTGAACAGGCCGCTGGAGGAGTCCATGTACGACACGTGGCCGCCCTTGAAGCCCTGCTTGAAGGTGCGGCCGACCTCGACGTACTTCTTCCAGTCGCCCGCCCACAGCTTGCTGACCTGCTCGCGGTCGGTGGGCAGGCCGGCCTTGGCGAAGTAGTCCTTGCGGTAGCACACGGCCATCGGGCCGGCGTCGGTTCCCAGGCCCAGCACCTTGCCGTCCTTGGTGGTGATCTGGGACTGCTTCCAGGGCAGGAAGTGGTCGGTGCCCGGCGTCTTGGAGAAGTCGGCGAAGTTGGCGGCCTGCGTCTCGGTGATCTCCTTGGCGCGGCCGACCTCGATGCCCTGGATGTCCTTGAGGCCGTTGCCCGCGGCGAGATGGGTCTGCAGCGCGGTGTAGTAGGTCTGCTCGTCGCCGGCTATCTCGGCCTTGATCTGGACGTCGGGGTGCTCCTTCTCGTACCGCTCGAGCAGGCCCGACTCCTTGAAGCCCATCACGCCGAACATGCCCATGGTGATGACGGTCTTGCCGTCCTTCTTGCCACCGCCCGTGGCCGAGCCGTCACCGCTGCCGCAGCCGGCGACGAGTGCCAGCGCACCGACGGCCGCAAGCGCTGACGCCAGCCTCTTTCTGCCGAACGAAACGGGACTGCTCATGGATCTCCTCCTAGGCGGCGGCGCAGACGCGTCGGAATGACACGTTTTACGACGACGAGTGCGGCTCTGGTGGGGTAGTGGGAACGTGCCCATCCATACCCAAAAGAAAGGTGGGCACGTTCCCACCGATGCATGGCAGACTCACGGCATCGAGCCGATCTGTCAATGACTTGAAAGCAACGAGGCGAGATTGGCCCCTGCCTCGCGTTCATTTTCTTGGCCGGTGCGGGGCCCGGCCGACCGCGGCGTCTGCGAGAATCGGTGCTGGTCACCAGCGCGGCGGGCACCGCCGCGACTGCCGGGAGGGGAGTGCATGGCTGGGAATCGCCGTCCGACGATCAAGACGGTCGCCGCCCGTGCGGGAGTGGGCAGGACGACGGTGTCCCGGGTCGTCAACGGCTCGGATCTGGTCAGCGCCGACGCACGGGCCAGGGTCCTGGCGGCGATCAAGGAACTCAACTACGTCCCCAACACCGTCGCCCGCGGCCTCGTCACCAGCCGCACCAACGCGGTGGCCCTGGTCATCCCGGAATCCGCGAGCCGGCTCGGCTCGGAACCGTTCTTCGCCGCACTGATCCGAGGCGTCAGCGAAGCGCTCGCCGACAACCGGACGCAGCTCCAGCTGATGCTCGTCCGCGACCAGGCCGAGCGCGAGCAGCTCACCGAGTCGGTGGCGGCACGCCGCGTGGACGGCGTCCTGCTGGTCTCCGTCCATGCCGACGACCCGCTGCCCGCGATGCTGGAGGACATGGGTCTGCCCACCGTCCTGGCCGGCCGCCGCGACATCGGTGAACGGCTGAGCTACGTCCACGCCGACAACGCCGGTGGGGCGGCGGCAGCGGTCCGGCACCTGCTCGGCAGCGGACGCACCAAGATCGCCACGATCGCCGGCCCCCAGGACATGGACGTCGGCCGCAGCCGCCTCGAAGGCTGGCGCACCGCCCACCACGAAGCGGGCATTCCGGCAAGCCAACTCCTGGTCGGGACGGGCGACTTCAGCTGGGAGAGCGGCCGCGAGGCCATGCATTCGCTTCTTGAACGCGTCCCCGACCTCGACGCCGTCTTCGCCGCCTCCGACCTCATGGCCCTCGGCGCCCTGGAAGAACTCCGCCGCCGGCAACGGCAGGTCCCCGGCGACGTCGCCGTCATCGGCTTCGAGGACTCACTCGCCCGCTACGCCCACCCGCCCCTGACGACGGTGCGTCAGCCGGTGGAGGAGCTGGGGCGGGCGATGGTCCGGATCCTCAGCGAGATCACTCAACAGGGGGCGGAGCGGCAGCAGTTGATGCTGGCTACGGAGTTGGTGGTGCGGGAGTCGGCCTAGGGGTGGCCTAGCAGGTGTCTGACGATTCCTAGCGGTGCCGGGGCAGGGGCGGCTTTTGCGGCCGGCGGAGGCCTCAGCGGCGGTGACGGTTGTGGCAGGTGGTGCACTTCCCGGGCACCCGGCCGGCGCAGTCGGAGGTGGCCGGCCCCGCGCAACGGCTCGACCGCCCGGTCCAGTTGGAGGTCCGCCGGGTCGGCGGTGGCGTCGGCGGGGGAGTCATCGTTTGCGGCCCAGGCGGTCCCGGTGGGTCAGGACGCGTTGAACGCGGCTGAGGCCGGCAAGCCGCGGACGCAGGGCCGCGCGGGCGGCGTTGGCCCCCGGGGCCCCGTGCACCCCACCGCCCGGGTGGGCGGAGGCGGAGGCGAGATACAGACCGCGTACGGGCGTCTCGGGACGTCCGGTGCCGGGCACGGGGCGGAAGACGAGCTGCTGGTGCAGCGCCGAGGTGCCGCCGTTGATGGCGCCGTCGTGCAGGTTGCCGTCGAGTGACTGGAGCGTGGGCGGGGCGAGGATTCGACGGGCCCGCACGAGGGAGCGGAAGCCGGGGGCGAACCGTTCGACATGGCGCTCGATCCGGTCCGCCATGATCTCCTGCTCCTTCGTGCTCCAGGTGCCCGTCAGGCCCTCGTCGCCCGCGTCGGACCTGATGACGTGCGGGACGTGGGTGTACGCCCAGGCGGCCTCGGTGCCCTTGGGCGAGCGCGAGGGGTCGGCGGTCGTCATCTGCCCGAACAGGACGAAGGGGCGGTCGGGCACCCGGCCCATGGCGATCTGCGCCGCGAACCGGGTGAGTTCGTCCATGCCGTCGGCCAGATGAACGGTTCCGGCCCGCGCCGCCGCCTCGGCCTGCCAGGGCACGGGACCGTCGCACGCCCAGTCGACCTTGAACGTGGCGAAGTCCCACTCGAAGCGCTTCAGGTCGGTCATCACCTGGGCCGGAAGATGTTCCTCCTCGACGAGTTCGCCGTACAGGAACGGTGCGGAGACGTCGGCCAGGACGGCGCGCCGTGCGGGCACCATCTCGCCGTCGGCGGTGAGCACACCGACGGCTCGTCCGTCGCGCACGACGACGCGGCGCACCCGCCGCCCGCAGCGGAGCACGCCACCTCGCGTCCGCAACCGGCGGACGAGGGCCTGCGAGAGGGCGCCGGAGCCGCCGACCGGGACGGGAAAGCCGTAGGTCTGTCCGAGCATGGACATCAGCCAGCCGAAGCCGCCACTGCCCGCGGCCTCCGGCGCGAGATCGGCATGCAGCGCGTTCCCGGCCAGCAGCAGTTTGCCGCCTTCTTCCCGGAACTCCTCGTCCCCCAGCCGGCGCACCGGCATGACCAGGGTGCGGGCCATGCGCAGGCCGCCGGCCGCCTTCAGCCGTACGGCGAGACGGGCCGTGGCGCTCAGCGGGGGGAAGGGGGTGAACAAGGCGTGCAGGATGTCGGGGCCAAGACGTGTCCACATGTCGTGCAGGCGCCGCCAGGCGTCCCCGTCGCCCGGGTGGAAGGCGTCGAGAGAGTCGGCGGTGGCGTCGATGCGCCGGTCGAGGACCGCGCACCTGCCGTCGGTGAGCGGGTGGGCCAGCACATGGGGCGCGTGGCTCCACCGCAGACCATGGTGCTCGAGGCCGAGACGTGACATCACCGGCGACGCGGCGGCGAGGGGATAGAAAGAGCTGAAGAGGTCGCTGATGAAGTCGGGGTCGACATCCCGGTTGTGACGCACCGCGCCACCGGGCTCGGGCTGCTCCTCCAGTACCTCCACGCTCCATCCCGCGTCGGCCAGCAGGTTGGCCGCCACGAGCCCGTTGGGGCCGGCTCCGATCACCACGGCGTCAGGCATGACCGCCGCCGATGTCGTGAGCCGCCCTGCGCCGTCCGCGCGGGGTCTCCGACCGCTCGGCCCGGGGCTCCCCTTCGCAAACGCGGGCGAGACGGGCCAGCATCGCGCGATGCCGTATCTGGATCAGCGCTTCCATGCCCACGTTGTGGAGCAGCGGGCTCGCTCCCGCCCCCTGCAGCGGGTGCTCGTCGACGACGACCAGGCAATGCTCTCCCCAGGGGCGGAGCTCGATCGCGATCCGGGCCGTCCCCAGCGCACCCGCTTGCGCCTCCAGCCCCAGCTCGGAGCCCTCTTCGTAGTGCCGGACGACTGTCTCGTTGGTCAGCCGCAGCGGGCCAAGAGGGACGGTGTAGCCGATCGCCGAGCCCACCTGCGGCCACTCGCCCCGCACCGGCTCGGAACCCGACGTGCCCACCACCCACTCCGCATACCGGCTGGCGTCCGCGAGTACGGACCACACGGTCTGCGGACTCGCCTTGATCAAGCGATGCCGTACCGCCACACCACACCTCCAGGCCGTCCCGGTGTCGGTTCATGGCCAAGTTCCCTGTACGGCACAGGCGAACCGGAGCAAACCAGAAGTCTCGGGCAGGGGCTGTCACACCGGAAGGGGAGGGGCTGCACCGCGGACGAGCCGCGGCGGTGCCGAACGGCAGTGGCCAGAGCTCGTCAGACGCCCGGCTGCGGCCGGACCGTAAGGATCTGCTCGGCCGTGCCGACCGGGCCGTGGACGTCGTGGAGGATCGTGCTGGTCAGGCCCTGGCCGGTGGGGCCGAAGGTGACGGTGGTGTCCAGGCCCGTCCAGGGGCCGCGCGGCTGGCGGTGAAGGTGGACGGTCAGGTCTACGTTGGGGAACATCCACGCGGTGGGCGACTGGCGTACGGCGATGCCGTTGGCGGTGTCGACCAGGGCGAGATAGGACGCGAGCGGGCTGATCGCGGCGCCGGCGACCAGGGCCAGGGGCGTGGAGATCCAGGCGGTCGTGCGGCCCGGCTGGGGCCGGCCGACCGGGCGGACGTCCACGGAGGCGATGTAGCCGCCGGGCCAGGCGTCGGACATACGCCAGCGGGTCAGCGACTCGGGAGGAGCGAGGCGGTCGTCGGGGCCGCCCGCGATCGCGGCGGTGTCCAGGGCGGCGAGGTACCAGGCGCGGGCCCGGACGACCGGGCGGCCGGCGATCCGTACGACCGCTTCGAGGAGCTCGATGGTGCGCCCGGGACGGACGGTTTCCACCTCGATCTCGCACTCGTCCAGGGCGAGACGGCCGAGGATGTCGTAGCTGATCCGGGAGAGCAGCAGCCCGTTGCCCGGGCCCGCGGCCCGATGGCGGTCGAGGGCGTGGACGATCAGTCCGCCCATCGGGCTGAAGTGCTGCTCGTCCGGGTCCCAGGCACCGCTCGCGTGGGCCGTCGGCTTGTAGCGGTGGTCGTCTATGGCCTCGAAGTAGCTGTCCTGGGGGGTGGTTGAGGTGGACAAGGGCTGTTTCTCCTGAGCCGTGGGTACGTCAGCTGGTCAGCACGTTACCGGGATCGGGCCGTCTCGCTCCCGTGAGAAAGTGCACAATACAAGCACTTCGGTGCCGAGCTGGGACGGGGAGGGGCATTCCCGATGGCCGCTCCCCGGCGGACGATCTAGCGTCGAAGTATGTACTCGTCCCGCGCCGAGCCGGTCGTGGAGACGGTGCCCGGCCTGTCCGCCGGGCCGATCGCGCTGGCCTGGCTGACGCAGTTCATGGTGGGCACCGACCTCTTCGTGGTGGCGCCGCTGCTGCCGCACATCGCCGCGTCGTTCGATGTGTCCGCGACCAGTACCGGGCTGTTGATCACGGCCTTCTCCGTCGCGTACGTGGTGGCTTCGCCCTTTGCCGGGTGGATCTCCGACCGGTGGGACCGGGCCACGGTGCTGACGGTGGCCTTGGTCTGGTTCTCCGCGGCCAACGTCGGGACCGCGCTCGCGCCCGGGTTCGGTGTGCTGCTGTTGGCGCGCGTGGTCGCAGGTATCGCGGCCGCGGCGACCGGCCCCACCGTGTACGCCCTGGTCAGCACCCGTGCGCGGCCTCAGGCCCGGGCGCAGGTGCTGGCCGTGGTGGGGTCGGGGCTGCTGACCGCGCTGTGGGTGGGGGCACCGGCCGGATCGCTGCTGGGGCGGTATGTGGGATGGCAGGCCGCCTTCGTCATCCTGGCCGGGGGCACGTTGCTGCTGGCGTTCCCGCACGCGTTCGTCTGGCGTGCGCGTCCGGTGCCGGCGGCCGTCGCCCCGGCGAGGGCGCCGCATCATGTCGGGCGGCCCGGTGCCGCGACGGCCGCCGTCGCGGTGACGACGCTGTGGGCCTTCTCCGTCTACAGCCTGTACACCTTCCTTGCCGTCGCGCTGCACGCCGACGGCCGGTCCGCCACGGTGACCTGGCTGCTCGTCGTCTACGGCGTCGGTGCCGTCGTCGGCGGGCAGGTGGGCGGCCGGTTCGCGGACCGGGCCGATGCCGCGCGCGTCACCGCCGTGGCACTGGCGCTGACGGCGGTCCTGGAGGCCGTGGTGGGGCTGGTTTTCGGCGTGACGTGGGCGCTGGCCTGTGCGCTCGGGTTGTTCGCGTTCGTCGCCTACGCCTTCTTTCCGGCCCAGCAGCGTCACCTCGTCGATCTCTTCCCCGAGCGGGCGACCGCCGTCCTCTCATGGAACAACAGCGCGCTGTTCGTGGGACTGTCCCTGGCGGGTGCCGTCGGTGGGCAGGTGGTGCATGCGCTGGACTACCCCGCGTTGCTGTACATCGGCGCGGCGGTGGCGGTACCGGCGTGCCTTGTTGCCGTCGGTGGTCTGTGGGGGCGGCGGCGTGAGAAGGCGGAACGGCCGTGACGGACAGGGCGGCTCCGGCACCGCGGGAGCCGGCCGCGGCCGTTACAGGCAATACCCGTTGGGCCATCGGGCTGTTGCGCGAACTCACCCTGCCCAAGGCCGGGCGTCGTTGACGAAACGGGGCGGCCCACCGCCGGGCTGTCTGCAGGGTGGGTGCCGGCTCCGGATGACCGTCCCGCCGCCTGTTGCCACCTCGGACAGCTCGTCCTCGGCACCCAGGCGGCCATGGACGCCGAACGTTCCGAACGTCGTCAGCGCCGCCTTCTACCACCCACACACCCGCGCGGTGCCGGTCGAACCCGGAAGGATCGAGGAGTACGTGCTCCGGCTCTACCCCTTCGCCGCCACCTGCCGGCCGGGCCACCGCCTGGTCGCGGAGCTGTCCAACGACGAGCCCCTGGCCGACCCGCACAACTCCCTGCTGCCGCCGGACGCGTTCCACCTGCCGGTGGGCCGCCCGGTCACCCACAGGATCTACCGCGACGCCGCGCACCCGAGCCGTCTCGTGCTGCCCTTCACGACCGTGAGGGCGACGGACGCGGCGGCGGACGCCACGCGCTGGAGGTCACCATGCGGGAGGCGCGGAGGAGTTGGGGTTCGCGCGTGTCAGGCCTTGTCAGCGCGCGGGCCGGTGAGCCGGTCCGCTCACTACGGTGGTCGGCACGGGCGAGGTGCGGGACGCGCCGGCCATGCCCTGCCAATGCGCGGTGCCAGCCGTCATGCCGAAAGGGAACAGCCATGAGTTCTGCCCCGACCGTCCCGACCACCGCCCTCGTCACCGGCGCGTCCTCCGGGCTCGGCACGGAGTTCGCCTCCCAACTCGCCGCCCTCGGTCACGATGTGGTGCTGCTGGCGCGCTCCCGCGACCGGCTGGAGGAGCTCGCCGCCGAGCTGACCAGGACCCACGGCGTCAAGACGCACGTGGTGGTGCAGGACCTCGCGCAGCCCGACGCGGGCCGAAGGGTGGCCCGCGAACTGGCCGACCGGTCCCTCCACATCGACCTGCTGGTCAACAACGCCGGTTTCGGCACCGCAGGTCGCTTCGAGGAGATCGCCCCCGAACGCGACCACGACATGCTGATGGTGAACGTCGTCGCCCTCGTCGACCTCACCCACGAACTCCTGCCGGGCATGCTGGAGCGCGGCAACGGCGCCGTCCTCAACGTCGGTTCGACGGCCGGCTACCAGCCCAGCCCCTACCTGACGACCTACAGCGCATCCAAGAGCTTCGTGCTCAACTTCTCGCTCGCGCTGCGGCAGGAGTACCGGGGGAGGGGCGTCAAGGTCACCGCCCTGTGCCCGGGCCCGGTCGAGACGAAGTTCTTCGAGGTCATCGGCACCCGCAACGCCGCCGTCGCCGGCAGCTTCACCACTCCCGAGCCGGTCGTCCGCACGGCCCTGAAGGCGCTCGACCGCGACCGCGCCTACGTCACTCCCGGTCTCGCCAACGCCATCTCCGCCCACCTCACGCCGCGCCGCCCGCGCACCCTGGTCGCCTGGGTCGGCGAGCTGATCTGCCGCAAGGCGCTGCGGCCCGAGCGGGGCGCGGGCGCGCACGCTGCGGCGAGCTGACGGAAACAGCCCGGCTCAGCCGGTCGGTGCCGGCGAGGACCGCACGCCGAACCACTGCTCGGCGCCGTACTCCTCGAACCGCTCCACCTCGGTGAACCCCAGCTGTGCCGCGAGGCGCATGGAGCGGTCGTTGGCGGTCTGGGTGGTGAGCACCACCGGCTCGCCCGGGAGTACGGCGGCGAACCAGTCGAGCGTCGCCGTGCACGCCTCGGCGGCGTATCCGTGTCCCCACGCCTGCGGCAGGAACATGTAGCCGAGTTCGACCTCACCGGCATCCGGGCGGATGCGCCCCGGTCGCTCCCCGTCGCGCCGGTCGAGCGTGACCATGCCGATCGCCGCTCCGTCGAGGTCGATCACGAAGAAGCCGGGGCGCCGCCCGGGTACCTCAAGAACCGTGCGTTCGAGCTCCTCGCGCGGTCGCGGTCCACCGACGTAGGTGCCCACCTCCGGCGAGGCGAACAGCTCGATCAACGCCGAACGGTCTCGGGCCTCGGACTCGCGGAGCACGAGCCGTTCGGTCTCTATCGGGGCAGGTGGCCAGACGACGGGTCCGAGTCCATTCATGCCGGGCAACGTATCGCACGCCCGTGCGGACGATCCGGAACGCCTCAGCATCATGCGGCCATGGGATGTCGTGCGCGATCACCATCAGCGCCGCCCCGCCGACCGACATCGACGGACACCCGTTACTCACAAACGCACCGACCTGGCCCACTGGTTCGACCGAGCCGGTCGCGCCGCTGGATAGGGTCGGAGTGTGGAGCACAGCAGGCAGCCGGACGACGCGTTCGCCGGGGAAGCGCGGGGTGAGCTGTCGCCCCGGGCGGCTCGGGCGTTGTGGTCGGGGTCGGCCGGTCTGGTGCTGGGTGTGCTGGGCACGTCGGTGCTCGTCGCCGGTGCCGACCACGGCCGGCGACTGCCCGTGGCGGTGGTCCTGGTCCTCGCGCAGGCCGGTGCCCTGAGGTGGCAGGCGCGCGCACCCCTCGCCGTACTGGCCGTGAACGCGGTGACAGGACTCGCGGTATGGGCGCTCCTCCCCGCCGTGTCCCTGACGGGAGCGCTGCTCGCCGCGCAGGTCACGTTGTGCGTGCTGTCGGCGACCAGGCCGCGGCGGGTTTCGGTGTGGGCGCTGGCGGCGATGTGCCTGCCGGCGCCCTTGGCGTTCGGGGCGGGCGGCCCGGCGGGTCTGTCGGTCTATCTGCTGACGGTGATCCTGGCGTGGACCGCGGGGCAGTGGCGCAGGGCGCAGCAGGAACGCACGCGGGCGGAGGCGCGCCGGGCCGTGGTGGAGGAGCGGGCGCGGATCGCGCGCGAGGTGCACGACGTCGTGGCGCACACCCTGTCGGTGATGGTCGTTCAGGCGGGCGCCGCCGACGACGTGTTCACCGAACGGCCCGAGCAGGCGCGTGAGGCGTTGCGGGCCATCGAGACGGGCGCCCGCTCGGCGCTCGGCGAACTGCGCCTGCTGCTGCGGGCGTTCAGGCCCGAAGCGGGGAACGACGAGTCGCTGGCACAGTTGCGGCCCTCGCTCGCGCGCCTGGACGAGCTGGCCGACACCGTGCGGGCCACCGGGATCACCGTGCACGTGCACCGCGAGGGCGCCCTCGACGTCCTCCCGGCGGCGGTGGACCTGGCGGCGTACCGGATCGTCCAGGAGGCCTTCACCAACATCCTGCGCCATGCAGCCGGTGCCGACGAAGTGAGGGTGCGAGTGACGGCCGAAGGGGAACGAGTGAAGGTCACCGTGGTCGACAACGGCCGTACGCGACAAGGTAGTTCGGCCACGGGGGGAGCGGGGCGCGGGCTGGTGGGGATGAAGGAGCGCGCCCGGCTCGTGGGCGGCAGCCTGCACGCCGGGCCATTGCCCGGAGGCGGATTCGAAGTGGCGGCGCAGCTGCCCTCGGGGGACGCGTCATGACGCTGCGTGTGGTGGTCGCCGACGACCAGGCTCTCGTCCGTACCGGCTTCCGCATGATCATCGACGCGCGGGACGACCTCGAGGTGGTCGGCGAGGCCTCCGACGGCCAGGAGGCGGTACGGCTGACCCGGGACCTGGCGCCGGACGTGGTGCTGATGGACGTACGCATGCCCGTCGTGGACGGCATCGAGGCGACCCGGCGGATCGTGGACCACGGCAGCCCGGCCCGGGTGCTGGTGCTGACCACCTGGGACGTGGACTCGCACGTCGTCAACGCCCTGCGAGCCGGAGCGAGCGGCTTCCTGCTCAAGGACATCCGCCCCACCGAACTCGTCGAAGCGATCCGCCTCACCGCGCGCGGCGACGCGCTCCTCGCGCCCACCGTGCTCAGCCGCGTCCTCGACCGGTTCCTGCGCACCACGCCCGACCCGGCGCCGCCGCCCTCCCTGAAGGACCTCTCCGGCCGCGAGCGCGAGGTGCTCACCCTGATCGGCCAGGCCCTGTCGAACGCCGAGATCGCCGAACGGCTGGGCCTCTCGGAGGCCACCGTCAAGAACCACGTCACCGCGGTACTGCGCAAACTGGCCCTGCGCGACCGCGTCCAGGCCGTCGTCGCCGCCTACGACCACGGCCTCGTGGAGCCGCGCCGCCCCTGACGTCCCGGGCGCCTCCTCCTCAAGGAGGAGGCCGGGCCGCGATCCTCCTGGGCTCCCAGTGCCGGACCGCTCCCATGGCCGATCCGCGGCCGGGTCACCCGGCCGTAGCGTCGAAGTGTGATCGACGACCTGCCTTGCCTCATGTATCTGCTCGCCTACGACGACGCGGCCGAAGGCCCCTACGACCGTCCCCGGACCCGGCTGCTGCTCCGGGCCGCGGCCCTGATCGACCTCGCTCTGCGCGGCCGGCTGCGGGAGAACGACGGCACCGTCACCGTCTCCGGCACCCGGCCGACCGGCAACCCCGCCCTGGACCGCATGCTGCACGACGCGGCCGGCGGCCACGGCTGGAAGCACCTCGTGCGCACCCACCGCAAGCGGACCCTGACGGAGGTGGAGGACCGGCTCGCCGCGGCCGGACTCCTCACCGTGAAGGAACCCCGCACCCCTTTCGGCTCCCGGCGGGTCACGCTCGCGGACCGTGGTCTGCCCACCGCCCTGCACGCGCGCGTGTCCACGGCGCTGCGCGGCGAAGACCCCGTGCAGGACATCCCCGCCGCCGACGCCGCGCTGCTCGCGCTGGCCGCGGCGGGCGCCGTCCGCTCGGTCGTCTCCCGGCAGGACCAGAAGACCTACCGGGCCCGCATCGACGCCTGCACGGGAGCTCTCGCCGCTCTCGCGCCCGGCCTGGAGAAGGCGGTACGCGACCTGCCGACGACCATGATCGCCGCGCAGGGCGGCATGGGCGGCAGCTGACCGACCGAAACGGGGAGACGATGACCATGCACCGCGTCCTGACCACCCTGGGCTGCGCCCTGACCGCCGTCCTCGCGACGGCCTGGTCCGCAGCACCACCGGCGCAGCCCGCCAAGCCCGCCGCCGCCACGACGGTCCGCACCCACGACGGCCTCGTGCGGGGCGCCCCCCACGACGGCTACCGCACCTTCGAGGGCGTCCCGTACGCGGCGCCCCCGGTCGGCAGGCTCCGCTGGGCACCGCCTCACCGCGCGGCCGCCTGGCCCGGGGTACGGGACGCGACCCGCCCCGCGAGCGCCTGCCCGCAGCCGGCCGGTGAGGTGCCCGGCGGCAGCACCGACGAGGACTGCCTCCATCTCAACGTCACGACACCCGACGGCGTACGACCGGCACACCCGCGGCCGGTCGTCGTGTGGCTGCACGGCGGCGGCTTCACCACCGGAGCGGGCAGCTCCTACGACGCCCACCGCATGGCCACCCGCGGAGATGTCGTGGTCGTCACCCTCAACTACCGCCTAGGAGCTCTGGGTTTCCTCGCGCACGGCGGTCTGCCCGGCTCCGGCACCTTCGGCCTGGCCGACCAGCAGGCGGCGCTGCGCTGGGTCCGCGCCGAGATCGGGGCCTTCGGCGGCGACGCGCACAACGTGACGCTGGCCGGTGAATCGGCGGGCGGCTACAGCGTCTGCACCCAACTCGCCTCACCCTTTGCCGCGGGCCTCTTCGACCGGGCGATCATCGAGAGCGGTCCGTGCACCGGCCGCGCCGACCGCCCCTTCGCCCCGTCCTCCGTCCCGCTGTCCACGGCTCGTGCCACGGGCGCGGACCTCGCGGCCAAGCTCGGCTGCGGCTCGGCCCGCGACGTGATGGCCTGTCTGCGGCGCGTGCCCGTCTCCCGTCTGCTCGAGGCCCAGGGCACGGACCAACAACCCGCGTACGCGACCCGGTTGCTGCCCGAAGACCCCGCACCGGCGATCACCTCCGGCCGCTTCCACCACGTCCCCGTCCTCCTCGGCAACAACCACGACGAGGGCAACGGCTGGGCCGCCGGGATCATCCAGGCCGGCAACCCCGTCACCCCCGACACCTGGCCCGACGTCGCGGCCGCCTTCTTCCCCGACCCGGGGCAGGCGAAGGCGATGGTCCACGAGTACCCGGTGCACCGGACCGACGGCGGCCCGGTCTTCGGCGCGGTCATCGGCGACGCCGACTTCGCCTGCCCGACCGCGCGCACGGACAGCCTGCTCGCCACTCAAGTACCGGTCTGGCGCTACGAGTTCGCCGACGAACACGCCCCGCCACTCACGTCCGGCACGCCGCCGTTCCCGCTCGGCGCCCCGCACGCCAGTGAACTGCCCTACCTCTTCGACCTCGGCGGCCGCCCCCGCGACCTGACCGCAGCACAGCACCGCCTGGCCGACACGATGATCGACTACTGGACGGCCTTCGCCCGCACCGCCGACCCCGACGGCCCCTCGTCACCGCCCTGGTCCCGGCAGACGGTGCAGTCCCTGGCACCGGACCACGTCGTCCCGACCGGCACGGCACTGGCCCGCCACCACTGCGGGTTCTGGGACGCCCTGACGGCGCGTGGCAGCGATTCCGGGTGAGGAGGAGGCCGGCTGCCGCCACCCCGGCCGGGGCCCGGCACAGCATGCCCGCCGCCACGTAGCCGAAGACGGTCGACGTGACGAACGACAGGGCGGCCAGGGTGCCCACGACGGCGCGAGTGCCGTGACCACGACGACGACGGCGGCGATGGCGGGGGAGAGGCCGTAGGCCCGCTGGAACATGGTGGAACGCTCGGACCGTTCCGAGGACAGCAGATGAACGACGCCCTTGATCAGCATCACCGGCCCCACCACGGCGAACACCCCGCCGGCGTGGTCGACGTGGGGAATTGACGTGATCTTGACGCGGCTACGGTTCTCGAAGCCGCTCAGCGCCCAGAACCGCGCGAAGCATCGCTAGGAGTCCGCCCGCCACGCCAGCAATCGCCCGCGTGACCAGCAGCGACCGACGGCCTCGGCGTGCACTGCCGAGTGCCGGAACACGGCCACACCGATGATGCTGTGCCCGGAAGCGTGCCGATCGCCCATCGTCGGTACCGCCGGCGCGACGCCGACCCCCTCCACCGACACCCACGCCACCGCCCGGTCGGTCGCCGCCTCGTCGAGGCGGTGCAGGAAGCGCAGACGGCATTCGAGGGGGAGCCGCGACAGGGCCCACGTCGTGGTGACGACCGGCAGGGCACCCTCGGGCACCCGGGCCAGGGCATCGGGCAGCACCTCGACCGCGTCACCCCCCAGCAGCGTCGGAGGAGCCGTCGCCGCCAACGCCAACTCCGCCTCCAACTGCGCGGCACGTTCCGGCTGGTCCGGCGGCAGACAGGCACGCAGCCAGCGCGCGGCGTCCGCGTCGGTCACGTCGACCGGATCGGCATCGACGCCGACACGGGCCACGACCTCGGGCATCGCCCGCGCCGGCAGAGGCCGTTCGCCCACGACCGAAGCCGAGAACTGCACCGGAGACGACGCATCGCCCAGCACCTGCCCGTTGCCGTAAGTGATGCCCACGCGACCGACGTCGAGATTGAGCCCGGCCGAACAGCCCACGTCGATCAGCCCGATCGCATCGGCGCCCACTCGACGCGCCGCCTCGGCGACGGCCGGATACAGCACGGCGCAGCGCCCGGTCTCGTCGGCCCGCGGTTTGCGGCGTACGGCGACGGCCACGACCTCGTCCGTCATGCGCACGAGCGTGTCGATCGCCGCTCCGGCAGCGGCATCCAAGTCCCCGGCCGCATAGGCCGCGGCAAGCGCCGGGGCCCGTCCGGCGAGGGCGACGTCGTGCAGCGCGGCGAGGATCACTGTGGGATGCCGCTTGCGCGCGGGCGCCGACTCGACGGCCAGCAAGGCCTTCTCGGACTCACTCAGGGCGACGGCGACGCGCTCGTACAACGGCGACGTCCCGGCGACATCGACCTCACCGAAGCGCCGGTACACCTGCGCGAGCGTGCGGGCCTTCGCCACGGTTACGGCACCTCCTGCGGTCGGCCCCGGCAACCCGGCGAGTCTAGTCTCCCGGCCACCGCACAGGCGTCAGCTGAAGCGGTCCGGCGACAGGTGGGCCAGCGGCATCGGTGAGGGCGTGTTCGTCGTCAGGTCCGCGATCGCCTCGCCGATGCCGGGGGCCTGGGCGAAGCCGTGGACGCCCGCGCCGCCCGCGACGACCACGCGACGATCGGCGTCCGGACGGCCGAGGACGTACAGGCCGTCCGGGGCGTAGGTCCGGGTGCTCACCGCCACCCGGGCCGGGACCGTCTCCAGGCCCGGCACCTTGGCCGGCAGCAGCCGTGCCAGGTCCGACCAGTCCTCTGCGGTGACCGAGCGGTCGGTGTCCTCGGGGTCGAAGGGCTTGCCCTCGCCCACGCCGTCGTAGAGGCCGAGGCTCACGTCCTGGCCGTCCTGGGCGCCGTTGCCCCACAGGATGCGGCCGTCGTCCAGCTCCCGCCTGAACGAAGGAAAACTCTCGGCGTCGAAGCCGCTGTCCGCCTCCAGTTCGCGGAACCAGGTCAGCGGCATGCGGACCGTCTGCAGCGGCAGCCCGGGCAGCAGGGCGGGCAGCCATGCCCCGGCGGCGAGTACCACCTGGCGGGCGGTCAACGATGAGTGGGGCGTGTGCAGCCGGACGCCGCCCGGGATGGGCTCGACCCGGGTGATGCGGGAGTCGGTGGTGACGCGGGCGCCCGCCCGCTTCGCCGCGGCCAGCATGGCCCGCAGCGCGGGCTCCGGCCGTACGACGCCCGCGGACGGCTCCCACACCCCGATGTGGCGACGGGGGACGCCGGTGTGGCGCGGGTAGCGAAAGCGCAGCGCGGAGGCGGTGAACGTCCTTACCGGGACTCCGTGTTCGCGGGCCGCGCGGAGCGTGCCGCCCGCGACCCGCCCGTCCTCCGGGCCGATGGCCAAGCCACCGCCGGCCGTGAACAGGCTCTCCGGTCCCGGGGCCATGTCCCGTCCTTCGTCGGCCAGTTGCTCCCACAACTCCCTCGACCTGCGTGCCAGCGGCACCAGGCCGGGGTGGTCGGGGCGGGCGAGTCGCAGCATGCGGGAGCCGCCGTGGGAGGAGCCCAGCGCGTGGCCGACCGTATAGCGGTCGAGGCCGACGACGTCGACTCCGCGGGACGCCAGCCGCCACAGGGCGGCCGCTCCCCATGCTCCGAGCCCCACCACCGCGGTCTCAGCGTCCCAACGGGTCATGTCGGCCTGCTCCTTGACGCTCGTCACCTTGCCTGGGCCAGTCGACCAGTCCCGCACGGCACCCGGCATGAGTAACCGGCACTCAGCTCGCCCCGGCGATCGCCACCCGTGCGGCGGCATCAGGTGCCGTCGGCCGGGGGAGTGCGGCCCCGCTTTGGAGTACCCGGGTACTCATGCGTGCGGCCTTGCGTGCGTGATCACCTCGTGGTGCGGCGTGGTGCAGGCCGCGACGACTGGTGGAGGTTTCGATGCAGTTCCGGGTACTGGGACCCCCTGCGATCTACGACGACGTCAAGCAGCGGAGTGTTCAGCTGACCAGTCCCAAACAGCGGGCGCTGTTCGGGGCGTTGCTGGTGCGTCTGGGGACTCCGGTGCCGACGGACGAGCTGATCCACGAGCTGTGGGGGAGCAGCGCGCCGGACAAGGCCGGCAACGCGCTGCAGGCCCATGTCTCCCGGCTGCGGCAGCAGTTGATCGAGCTGGAGCCCTCGCGGGCGAACACCCCGCGGCTGGTCGTCCGCGGCTCCGGATATGTGCTGCAGGCCCGGCCCGACACGCTGGACAGCGTGCAGTTCCGGCTCCAGGTGACCCGGGCGCGGCGCCTGGTGGACTCCGACCCGCATGCCGCTCTGCTGCTGCTGCGCAAGGCGCTCGGCCTGTGGCGCGGACGAGCCCTGGACGGCGGCTCGCGCGGACCGCTCTGCTCCGCCGCCGCCGCCCGCCTCGAGGAGGAGCGGCTGGTGGCGCTCGGGGACCTGTGCGAGGCCTCGCTGCGCATCGGGCAGCATCATCAACTCGTCAACCAGCTGGAGGAGTTGGTCGTCGCTCATCCGCTGAACCTGCGGTTCAAGGACCAGCTGGCCGTCGCGCTGGAGCGCTGCGGACGGCACGGTGAGGCGCGCGTGGTGCGCGAGACGGCCAGGCGGCCCGCCGCGGACCTGCCGGGCCCGCACGGCCGGACCGGCAACGTCCGGGTACTGCGCGAACCGGGCAGCGTACGGACCGAGGCCGTGGAGAAGGCTGGTGCGGAACACGCCCCGGAGCGGCCCGGCGCCGCCGACCTGGTCGACGGCCCCGGCACCCAGGGCCACGAACTGGCGCGCCTGCGCGTCCGGGTGGAGGAGCTCACCCAGGTGCAGCACGCCCTCCGCTCGGAGATGGAACGCCTCGCGGCGCTGGTGGAGGAGAGGTTTCCCGCCCGCCGCAAAGACTCCGCGTGATCACCCCCCACCGCTCCTTTCCCTGTTACGTCCCGTCGAAGAGGACTTGATCATGCACGTACTGCACAACACGGCCCTGGGCTCCGGCACGCCGGACGCGGTGTGGAAGGTGCTGGTGGACTGCGAGGAGTTCGCCGGCTTCATGGAGGGCGTCCACGAGGTGACGATCACCGGCGGCGACGGCGACCGCCGCACCACCGACTGGGTCGTCGAGCTCAAGTGCTCGGAGATGGAGTGGCAGCAGGAGGACCTGCTCGACCACGCCGAACGCCGCTGGACGTTCCGTCAGACCGACGGCGACCTCGCCCACTACGAGGGCTACTGGCAGGTGGTCGAGGACGCCGAGGGCGTCGGGCTGGAACTGAAGGTGGAGTTCGACGTCGGGCTGCCCATGCTCGCCGACATGATCCACCCGGCCGTCGCCAAGGCCCTGGAGAGCTACCAGCACGAAATCGTCCAGCGCAGCCGATAGGACCCGGAGGAGACACTGACATGTCCGTGATGACCACGACCACCGTCGATGCCAAGGCCACCTTCCGGCGGGTGAAGCGCCACTTCTCGCCCGCGCTCGCGACGGCCGGCAAGTTCACCGGCCAGGGAGCCGTGGAGGTCGCCGCCGAGGGCTCCCGGGTGATCCTCTCCGACGGCCGGAGCCTGCTGGACTTCGGCTCCTACGCGGTCGCCCTGCTCGGCCACGGCAACCCGCGGATCACCGAGGCGGTCCGCGCCCAGCTGGACCGCATGCCCGCCTCGACCCGTTCGGTGCAGACCTCCGTGGCCCCGCTGGCCGCCGAGCGCCTGGCCGACTACCTCGGCGGCGGCCTCGGCCGGGTCTACTTCGGCTGCGGCGGCGCCGACGCCGTGGAGGTGTCGGTCAAGCTCGCCCGCATGGCCACCGGCCGCACCACCGTCCTCGCGGTCGACGGCGCCTTCCACGGCAAGACCCTCGGCGCCCTCGCCCTGACCGACAACCCGCGCTTCAAGACGGGCCTGGAGCCGCTGCTCCAGGGCGTCGTGCGCATCCGCCCCGACGACCCGCAGGCCGTCGCGCGGGCGATGCGCGAACACGACGTCGCCGCCGTGGTGTTCGAGCCTGTGCAGGCCGAGAACGGGGTGCAGATCCTGGACGAGGCGGTGCTCGCACAGTGGTGCCGTGACGCCCACGAGCAGGGCGCGTTCGTCATCGCCGACGAGATCCAGGTCGGCCTGCGCCGCTGCGGACCGCGCTCGGTGGCGCTGGCGGCCGGGCTCGACGTGGACTGTGTGCTGCTCGGCAAGCCGCTCGGCGGCGGCGTCATGCCGGTCTCGGCCGCGGTGTGCAACGACCGGCTGTTCGCCCCGCTGCTGGCCGACCCGATGGTGCACACCGCCACCTTCAGCGGCCACCCCCTGTCCACCGCGGTGATCCCCGTGGCCCTCGACCTGATCGAGCGGCACGCCGAGGACGGCGAGTGGATCGAGGCCGCGATGGCCCGCGGACTTGCGGAGCTGCGCGAGCAGTTCTCCGACGTCGTGGTCGAGACCCGCGGCCGCGGGCTGCTGTGGGGCGTCGACTACCGCTCGCCTGAGCTCGCCGGCGACGTCCTGACCGGGCTCGCGCAGCGCGGCATGGTCGTCTCGCCCTGCCTGAGCCGACCCACCACCATTCGCCTGCTCCCGCCGATCGTCGCCACCGAGGCCGACGTCAAAGAGGCGCTGCTCATGCTCACCGACGCGACAGCCGGGGCGGCCGCCGGCGCGTAGTGCGTCGCAGCCGGCCCGGGCGGCGCGACTCCGGAAACGGAACGTCACCGGAAGGACCGTAGAAAACCCATGACTTCGACGAAACTCACGGACGTCGCGGAGGAGTTCGCCGCCGATGTCGTCCTGGCCGACGACATCTCCGGCTTCTCGGCACCGGACCCGCAGACGGTGTCCGAGGTGTTCCTCACCGGTGCCACCGGCTTCCTCGGGGCGTTCCTGCTCAGGGACCTGCTGCGGCAGGGCCTCGTGGTGCACTGCCTGGTCCGCGGTGCGGACGAGGCCGCCGCCCGGGCCCGCCTGGAGGACAACCTGCGTACCTACGAACTCCTCGACGGCCTCGACATGGACCGGGTACGCGTCCACACCGGGGACATCACCCGGCCCCGGCTGGGCCTGGCGCAGGAGACGTACACCGATCTCACCGGACGGATCGGCGCCGTCTACCACTCGGCGGCCAAGGTGAACTTCCTGACCATCTACAAGTGGCTGCGCAAGGCGACGGTGGAGGCCACGCACGAGATCCTGCGGCTGGCCTGCGCCGCCGGAGCCCCGCTGCACCACGTCTCGACCACGGGTGTCTTCTACGCCGGTACCGACCGCACGCCGCGCGGTGAACTCGACCCGACCGGGCCGCCCGAGGACCTGTCGCTGGGCTACACCAAGAGCAAGTGGGTCGCCGAGCAACTGGTGCTGGAGGCATCCCGGCGCGGGGTGCCGGTGACGATCCACCGCCCGGGCCAGGTGTGGGGCGACTCGCAGTCCGGGGCCTGCCAGCCGAACGACTTCGTGTGGCGGTTCATCAAGGGCTCCCTCCAACTCGGCCTGTATCCCCGGCGGTTCCGCCTGGAGATGAACATGGTGCCGGTGGACTACGTCAGCGCCGTCATCGTCACCGCCTCCCGGCACCCGGAGGGCATCGGTGGCATCTACCACCAGGTCTCGCCCGGCACGCTGGACTCCGAGCGGATCCTGAAGCTGATGCGCGGCGCCGGCTACGAGGTGCAGGAGGTCAGCATCCTGAAGTGGATGAAGGCCATCGCCGCCGACCTCACCAACTCCATGGCCCCGCTGCTGAGCATCCTGGCGGAGTCGGACAAGGTGGAGGTCGCCGAGTTCGCCGACGACCTCACCCGCGACCTGCTCAAGGGCACCGGCGTCGACTGCCCCGCGATCGACGAGGCGGTGTTCGGCGCCTACGTCGCCTACTTCGTGCGGCACGGCATCCTGCCGGCCCCCCAGGCGCAAGACGCGTAGGCAAGGCGCTCACAGGCCGGTGCCCCGCGAGGAACCTTCCTCGCGGGGCACCGTCGTCTCACCGGGGGCGAGGTGTTACGTGCCCGTCGCACCCAGGAGCCGCAGTGCGGGCATGCGCTCGCTCTCCCGTGAGCGGCGCAGCAACTTGTCCAGGCCGCGCTGGAGTTCGTTGCGGGCGGTGATGCCGAGCTTGTGGTAGATGCGGTGCAGGTGGTTCTCGACGGTGCGCACGGAGACCACCAGCCGGTCCGCTATGTCGCGGTTGGACATCCCGGCCGCGGCGAGTGCGGCGACCTCCTGCTCGCGGGGGGTGAGGGAGGCGGAGTCGCGCTCCTGGCGCCCGTCCTGCTCCAGCCACGGCGGCAGCATGCTGCCGCAGCCGCGCAGCAGTTCCTGGCTGGTGGCAAGGGCCTTGCGGCTCTTGCCGAACTGGCCCGAGGCGCGGAACGCCCGCGCCGCGTGGGCCGCGGCCTCGCCCGCCAGCGGCAGCGCGCCCATCTCGGCCAGCCGGGCGGAGGCGGCCGTCAGCGCGACGCCGTCGCTGTCGGCGAGGGCCTCGCAGTAGTCGGCGAACACGGCGATCAGACCGCCCGTGGCGCGGGCCGAGCGCAGCAGGGCCTGGTGCGGGTAGCGCACCGCGGCACCCTCGGTGAGGCGGGCGGCCAGCAGCAGCGCGGTGGCCGCGCGGACGGTACGGCCGGCCGCCGCCGCCCGCTCGGCGAGCGTCACGGCCTGCGCCGCGGCGGCGGAATGGTCGCCGGTGTGGGCGATGAGCAGGGCGTTCTCGTAGTCGATCTCGTCCTCGGTGATGGGGGAGGCGGCGACATCTCCGCGCATAGACCTGACCTCGACGAGGGTGCGCAGGGCTTCGGCGTGGTTGCCCGACTCGGCGAGCGCACCGGCCAGTTGGGCCAGCGGCCAGACGCCGTCGACCGGGTAGGAGTGGGCCGCCTCGGAGGCGATCGCGCCGCGCAGCAGGGCCACGGCCTGCTGGGGCTGGCCCAGCAGGCGCAGCAGCCGGCAGCGGTCGAGCAGCGCCTGCAGCAGGACGGGGCGGCCGTGCCCGGGGTCGTAGCGGTGCACCGCGTCCAGGGCCGTGGCCGCGCTCTTGAGGTTGCCGAGCAGGGAGGAGCAGCGCGCGGAGACGGAGTTGGCCAGCAGCAGGGCGTCGGCGTCCCAGTCGTCGGAGGCGTCCTGGTAGCGGTCGAGAAGTTCCAGCCCGCTCGCGGGGTCGCCGAGTTCGGCGAGGGCGAAGGCCACCGTGGGCACCACCGCCTGGGCGAGGCCGACATCGGAGGAGTCCATGGCGAGCGCCTGGTCGCCGAGGGCGACCGCCTCGTGGAGCCGGTCCAGCGTCACGGCGACCATCACGCGGGTGCCGTGGAGGACTCCGGCGCGGTCCGCGCCGACGGCCGCGATCGTACGGTCGAGGAGCCGGCCGGCCTCCTCGATGCGTCGCAGGCTCCAGGCCATGTTGGTCACGCGCGTGTGCACGGCGGCGATGTGCTCGGCGAGGGGAACCGTCACGCCGGACTCCAGGGCGGCCGCCAGGACTGTCTCCGCCTCGTGCGGCCGGTTCCTGCCGACGAGCACCCGGCCGAGCAGCAGGGCCGCCCGCACGCGCTGCTGGGCGTGCTCGGGGGTGCGGGCCACCCGCGTGACGAGGCGGCGCAGTGTCTTCGCGTAGTCGGCGGAGTCGGGGACGGGGCCGGGCAGCACCGGCGAGTCCAGGTAGGGCGCCGGCTCCTCCAGGGCGAGCAGGCACATGCGTTCCGCGAGCGGGAACTCCCGGCGGCGCAGCGCGATGGGGGCGGCGGCGAGCAGCTGCTCCCGCTCGGGCACCAGGCCCGCGTCCATGCGCAGCCAGACGATGCGCAGGACGTCCTCCTCCCGGCGTGCCCCCATGCGTTCGAGGCCGTCGGCGACCTCGCTGCGCAGCCGGGCGGCGGTGAGGTCGGACATGCGGGAGGCCACCACCACGCGGCTGAGCGGCACGGCCAGGCGCAGCCGGACGCGGGAGCGGCTGCGCTCGACGCTGACGATGCGGCGCAGATGAAGCGATTCGGCGGCCTTGGACAGCCCGGCCGCGGCGACGATCTCGGACTCCAGCGGTTCGGCGACGGCGAGCATGTGGACCAGCTCGTGCTCGTCGTGGTCGAGGTCGCGCAGCCCCAGCCTTATGACGTCGGACAGCCTCCTGCCGGGCGCGTCGGTCAGGCCGGGCCAGCGCCAGGTGCCGTCGACGCAGCTCAACGAGCCGTCCTCCAGGGCGTGTTCGACGAGTTCACGCAGCATCAGGGCGTTGCCGTGGGTGGCGACCCAGAGGCGTTCCAGCGTGGTGGTGTCGGTGTGGCCGCCCAGCCGGGCCCGCAACACGCTGTCCAGCGCCCCGCGGTCGAAGGGTGTCACCTCGACGTGCTCGACGAGGCGCTCCACCCACAGCTGGTCCACGCCGGCCGGGGTCGGGGCGTCCTGCCGGGCCGTGGCCACCAGGGTCAGGCATCCCGCCGCGACCAGCCGGTGCAGGCGGACGCTGGAGGCGGTGTCGAGCAGGTGGACGTCGTCGATCCCGATGAGGGGCCGCTCGTCGCTCCTGCCGTCCGCCGAGGAGAGCTGTACGGCCTCCAGGCACTCGGTCAGCGAGCCGAATCCCCGCGTGTGCGGGCCGCTGCGCCAACTGGCGCCGCCGACGCACAACACGGTCCGGCCCTCCTCGCCCGCCTGGCGCAGGGCGGCGGACAGCAGGACGCTCTTGCCGACCCCCGGCGCTCCCACGAGTAGTGCTCCGCCGCGTTTCTCGACGGCGTTACCAAGGGTATGCAGCTCGGTCTCCCGGGCTGTTATCGGCCAGTCGAAGGTATCGCTCGTTGACATCTGTACCCGCCCCCGCGGTGGAATTCTAATTCGGCCATCTTGCGATGTGTTTCTGGAGCCGCCGACATGCTTCAACGTTGGACTTTTGAATGCTCTACTCACTCGGTAGTTGAAGGTGAATGGATTTCAGCTTTCCAAGATCGAAGCCGGTCTGTATGCCGTCAGCTCCAAGGTGTTCGAGTCCGGTTTTCCTCGGGCTTTGGCGAGTATAGACCGGTGGATGGCTGGCGTAGTGGGAATCTTGCAACGCAGAGTTGAACAGTTGAACCACCTGGTCGCGCCAGGGATTTCGGAAGAATGCCAGCAGGTAATCAGAGGCGGGAAGCGGGCAATCCTGACATCGCCACCCCGCCCGGATATCGCCGGGGACTGGCGGGATTCACTTCCCGTTCCCGGTGTGACTTGTTCATGTTTCGAACAGTGTTGAGGGGTCTCCCGGATGGTCCGGGGCGACCGCATTCCCGCTGTCGATTGGACAATGGTCAGGAATGCTGCCCGGCCAGCGCCCACTCCCGGGCCCGGCTGCGCTGGGCCCAGAAGGACGCATACCGGCCGTCCGTGGCGAGGAGCTCGTCGTGCGTGCCGCGCTCGGCGATGCGGCCCTCGTCCAGGAACAGGATCTGGTCGGCGGCTGCGACCGTCTGCAGCCGGTGGGCGATGACCAGCAGGGTGCGGCCGGCGGTCAGGGCGCTCAACGCCTCCTGCACCGCCTGCTCGTTCTCCGGGTCCAGCGAGGCGGTCGCCTCGTCGAGCAGCACGATCGGGGCGTCCTTGAGGATCGCCCGGGCGATCGAGACGCGCTGGCGCTCGCCGCCGGACAGCAGCGCGCCGCCCTCGCCGACCCGCGCGTCCCAGCCCTCCGGCAGCCGGTGCACGATCTCCTCGACCCGGGCCAGCCGCGCCGCCTCGCGCACCTCGGCGTCGGTGGCCGTGGGCCGTCCGACCCGGATGTTGTCCAGGACGGTGCCCTCGAAGAGGTAGACGTCCTGGAACACCACGGAGATTCGGGACATGAGGACCTCGGGGTCGATGTCCTTGACGTCCGTTCCGCCGACGCGCACCGCGCCGCCGTCCACGTCCCAGAACCGCGGGATCAGCTTGCTCACCGTGGTCTTGCCGGAACCGGACGGGCCGACCAGCGCGGTCATCGTGCCCTCGGCCATTGTGAAGGAGACGTCGGAGAGCACCTGCTTGCCGTCGTAGCCGAAGCCGACGTGGTCGAACTCCACGTCGTTGGCCGCGGGCACGCGCGGGGCGGCCGGCTCCGGCAGGGTGGGCTGCGCCAGCAGGTCGGCCACCTGGTCCAGGGCGGCGCGCGCCGTGTTCAGGGCCGAACCGAGCACCGCGGTCTCCGAGATCGGCTCGGTGAAGCGCACCGCCAGCACCAGCAGCGCCAGCAGCTTGGCCGCGTCCAGGGTGCCGTCCAGCGCCAGGTAGGTGCCGGTCAGCAGGACCGCGGTGAACGCCGCCTGGATCACCAGCGCGAAGCCGACCAGACCCGGCACCCCGGTGACCAGCACCCGCCGGGACGCCTCGGTCTGGGTGCGCAGCGCGTCGTCCAGCCGGGCACCCCCACGGACCTCGCCACGCCCGAACACGCGGAGCACGGGCTGGAGTTGGGCGAACTCCACGACCCGGCCGCCGGTCACGGTCCGGGCCTCGGTACGGGCGGCGTCGGCCTGCCGGGTGAGCGCGGTGCTCCACCGGTAGACACCGGCGATCACCGGGATGGTGAGCGTGGCCGCGAGCGCCAGCCGCCAGTCGAAGAGGTACATCAGCGCGACCACCGTCGCCGGGGTCACGAAGCTCGTCACCAGGGGCCGCAGCAGATGCGCCGGTACACCCATGATGTCCATGACGCTCTTCGTCGCGAGCTGGCCCAGCTGACCCACGCGCTCCGGCGCGAACCAGCCCAGCGGCAGCTCGGCCACCCGGTCGCCGATGCGGTGCCGCAGGATCCGGGCCAGCGCGGCACCGGCCTCGAACCCGATCAGCAGACTCCAGAAGTACGCCGCGCAGTACAGCGCGGACACCCCGAGCAGTGCCCACAGCCACGGCCACACGTCGTCCGGGTGCTTGCCGAACAGTGCCTCCAGCACCGGCACCAGCAGGGCGAAGGCGACGCCCTGCAGTACCGCGCCCACCACCAGGGCCACTCGCATCCGGCGGATCGGCCGGGCGTGCTCGGGGCCCACCACTTCGATGAGTTGACGGATCATCAGAGGACTCCTCCTGCCGTGCCGGCCTCGACGGGCGCGGGGCCGTGCGGCTGCCACTGGGGCGTGCGTTCATGGGCGTGCCACATGCGGGCGTAGCGGCCGTTTGCCGCGAGCAGGTCGGCGTGCCGGCCCCGTTCGACGATCCGGCCCTCGTCCAGCACCACGATCTGGTCGGCGCCGACGACGGTGGACAGCCGGTGGGCGATCATCAGCACGATCCGGCCCCGGGTCAGCTGTGACAGCGCGTCCTGCACGGCGGCCTCGGAGTGCGGGTCGGCGTACGCGGCGGCCTCGTCCAGGACGATCACCGGAGTGTCGGCGAGCAGCGCCCGCGCGATGGACACCCGCTGCGCCTGGCCCCCGGACAGCCGCGCGTCCTGCCCGATCACCGAGTCGTAGCCGCGCGGCAGTTGCTCGATCACATCGTCGACGCACGCCGCACGGGCCGCGGCGCGGACCTCGTCCAGGGAGGCGTCCGGCCGGGCCATGCGGATGTTGTTCGCCACCGTGTCCTGCGCCAGCCGTACGTCCTGGAAGACGAACGCGACCCGGCCGTAGAGGTCTTCGAGCGCCATGTCGCGGGTGTCGACGCCGCCGATGCTGATGGCGCCGCCGGTGACGTCGAAGAAGCGGGGCAGCAGCGCGGCCAGCGTGCTCTTGCCGGAGCCGGACGGGCCGACCAGCGCGGTGACCGTGCCGGGCGCCAGTTCCAGGTCTACGCCGGCCACGGCCTCCTGCTCGCCGTCGTAGGAGAAGCGCACGCCGCGGTAGACGATCCGGTCGTCCGCCGGGCTCTGCGGGGCGGCGGGCACGGGCAGTTCGTCGGTGTCGAGGATGCCGGCCACGCGCTCGGCCGCGCCGCGGGCGATGCGCATTTCGTAACCCGCGTAGAACAAGGACAGGATCGGGGCCGTCAGGCCGATGCCGAGCAGGGCGAACGGCAGCAGGTCGACCGCGTCGAGCCGGCCTCGCGTCACGAACAGCGCGCCTGCGGCCAGGGTGGTGACCAGGACCGCGATCGGCGACAGGACGATCTCGGCGGCCGCCTTGGAGAAGCGGGTGGAGCGCACCCAGGTGAGGAAGAACGCGGAGAAGTCGTCGGCGGCCTCGGCGAACTCGCGGTGCGCGCGGCGGCTCTGGCCGAAGGTCTTGACGACGGCGATGCCTTGTACGAACTCCACCGCACTGGAATTGATGCGGCCCATCGCCTGCTCGTAGTGGGGCAGGTTCTTGGCGAGGCCGGCCATCGTCGCGCTGTAGAGGGTCAGGCCGATCAGCAGCGGCGAGATCACGATCAGCGTCATTCGCCAGTCGACCCAGAACAGATACGCCAGGGACGTGGCGGGCACGACGGTCGCGGTGGTGATGTCGAGCATCGAGTGGGCGATGAGGTGGTGCATCGCGTCGACGTCGTCCTGCACGGCCTGCTTGACCTGGCCGGAGTTGCGGGACGAGAACCAGCCCAGCGGCACCCGGCCCAGACGGTCCACGAGCGAGCGGCGGATGTGGAACTGCAGGGCGTTGTCGGCGAGATGGGAGATCCCGCCCGCCACCAGCGCCACGATCAGCCTGATCAGCAGCGCGCCCGCGCCGATCGCGGTGACCGTCCAGGCACGGGACGTGCGGTCCTCGCCGTCGCCCAGCAGGACCCGGCCGAGTTCGGCGACTGCGATGAACGGCACCACGCCGACGGCCGCCGACACCGCCTGGGCCGCGATCGCCCAGCGCAGCTTTCCCCTGATCGGAGTGAGAATCGCGCCAAGTGCGGTCTTTCCCGCGGACATGCGGGCCTCCAAGCGCTTCGGTTGGACGGGCATTAGACGGTGTCTAACAAGGGCGACAGTACCCACTCACCCTTGAGGTACGTCAAGGGCCAAAAGGGAGTGTGAATGAAGAGCGTGTCAACTGTGGGCGCCGAAGTGCCGTGCCTCACACGGCACTTCGGCGCGGCGACCGCGGCGGGATCAACCGGCCACGGGGACCGGCTCCTTCGCCTCCGGAGCCTCGTCGGACTCCTTGATGCCGAACTTGCCGTAGAAGCGGGCCAGTGGGCCCGGGGCCCACCAGGCGGAGCGGCCCATCAGCTTCAGCACGGCGGGCACCAGCAGGATGCGCACGATGGCGACGTCGGCCAGGATCGCGAACACCATGCCGACGCCGAACAGCTTCATCATCAGCACACCGCTGGTGGCCATGGCCGCGAGCGGCACGCACATCAGCAGCGCGGCACTCGCGATCAGACGGCCGATCTTCTGCAGTCCGGTGGCCACCGCGGCCGTACTGTCGCCGAGCGTGTCGTACTGCTCGCGGATCCGCGAGACCAGGAACACCTCGTAGTCCATGGACAGTCCGAAGATCAGCGCGAACAGCATGATCGGCATGTTGGGCTCGATGTTGCCCGTCGAGTCGAAGCCGATCAGCCCCTCCAGGTGGCCCTCCTGGAAGATCCACACCAGGACACCGAAGGTCGTCGACAGCGACAGCAGGTTCATCAGGATCGCCTTCAGCGGCAGCAGCACCGACCCGAAGGACAGGAACAGCAGGAGGTACGTGGCGATCGCCATGTACAGCAGCATCCATGGCAGCGTTGTGCCGAGCGCGTCCAGCGTGTCGTCGAACACGGCGGTCTGACCGCCGAAGTAGGCCTTCGCGCCCGCCGGGGGCGGCACGTCCTTCAGCCGGTTGACCAGGTCACGCGCCGGACCGGAGACCTCGGGACCGTCGAAGGTGACCGAGACGCGGGCCGTCGTACCGGTCGCGCCGCTGATCTTCGCGCCGGTCGCGCCCTCGGTGTGACCCAGCCGCTCGGCGTACGCCTGCAGCGCGGCGCCCTGCTCCCGCGACGTGGCGTCCGACTTCAGCACCAGCAGCGAGTCGATGGACTTGACGGCGTCGCTGTCGAAGTCCTTGTCCAGGGCGTTCTGCACCTGCCGGCCCTCGGCGCTGTTGGGCAGCTGACGCGCGTCGCTGATGCCGAACTCGACGTTGCGGAACGGCGTGGCGAGCGCGAGCAGCACCGCCAGCGTGCCCAGCGTCACCAGCGCCGGGCGGCGCATCAGGCCCTGGGCGAGCTTGTACCAGGCGCCCTGGCCCTCCGGTCGCGGCGCCTTGTTCCGGCGCAGCGAGAGGGCGTTGACCTTCGAACCGAGCAGCCCCAGCATCGCCGGCAGCGCGATGATCGAGAAGAACACCGACAGCACGACGGCGGCCACACCGCCGTAGGACATCGACTTCAGGAACCCGAAGGGGAAGAACGTCATGCCGGCCAGCGCGACCGCGACCGTGATGCCGGAGACCATGACCGTGCGGCCGGCGGTGGCGACCGTGCGCGCCACCGCCTCCTCGCCGCTGTGGCCGCGCTCCAGCTCCTCGCGGTAACGGCTCACGATCAGCAGGCCGTAGTCGATGGCCACCGCCAGACCCAGGATCGACACCAGGCTCATGGCGAACACCGACACGTCCGTGAACTGCGCGATGACTCGCAGCACCGCCATCGAGCCGACGATGGACAGACCGCCGACGAGCAGCGGAAGGCCGGCCGCGGCCAGCCCGCCGAAGACCACCACCAGGAAGATGAACAGCACCGGGAAGGACAGGCCCTCGGCCGCGCCGAGGTCCTTGCCGATCTCGTCACTGGCCTGGTGCCCGGTCGGCACCGGACCGCCGCGCTCCGTCGTCAGCCCCGGCGCGTCGAGCTTGTCCGCTATGGCCTTGTACGAATTCTCCTTGGCGTTGTCGTCGCCGCCCCGGAGGTTGATCGCCACGTAGGTGGCGTGCCGGTCGTGACTCACCTGCGCCGGCATCTTGGTCATCCAGAAGGTGGAGTATCCGGTGACCGACGACTTCGGCAGGGCCTGCACGGTGTCGGTGACCGACTTCTGGAAGGCCGGGTCGTCGACCGTGCGCGACGTGTCCCGGTAGACGATCACGGCATCGGGCGACCGCTGCGGGAAGGCCCGCTCAGCCAGCTGCGCCGCCTTGCGACTGTCGGACCCCGGGTTCTCGAACCCGCCGGGCTTCATGTCGCCGAAGACGCCGACGCCGTAGAGACCGGACAGCACGGCGAACAGCAGTGTCAGGACCAGGAGCGGTTTGCGCCTGCGGAACAGGAATCGCCCCAGCGCCTCGAACATGGTTCTCCCTAGGAGTAGTTGGCGAGCGCCGCACGCCGGCCAGAGGTCGACGCCGCGGCAACCGTAACAGCGTTTTGATTGCTCGCTCCAGGTCTATTGCACACTGTCTAACTCGACGAACTCGCGGTTACCCCGCATGACCTGCGACTTTGCGTCGAAAAAATTCTTTCAAAGGGGTTGTGCTCGTGGGGCCGGCGTGATCTGACATCAGCCTGACGCGATGTGAGGGCCCTTTCACAACGCCGTTGTCATACTGTTGGGGGATGGCCAGGCTCAAAACACATGACGAAGCGCTCCGGTTGCGGCTCATCAACCGCGCGGCCGCCACGGTCTTCGACCGGGGCGCCGCCGCACTGAGCCTGAGGCAGCTCGCAGCTGAGGCGAAGACCTCCACGACGGCCGTCTACTCGCTGTTCGGCAACAAGGGCGCACTCCTCGCGAGCCTCTACGAGGAGGCCGCACGGCTCTTCGTCGTACGGCTGGGAACCGTCCACCCCACGGACGATCCGGCGTACGACGTGATCCGCCTCGGCATCGCCTACCGTGACTACGCACTCGCGAATCCGCACCTTTACGCGATCCTCTTCTCGGACAGCCTGGCCCAGTTCGAGCCCGCCGAGGAGGGTCAGCGCGAGATGCTGGAGATGTACCAGCCGCTCGTCGACGCGGTGCGCCGAGGGCAGCGCGACGGTCAGTTCACGGTCGAACTCGCGCCCGAGGTCGTGGCGTTGGCGTGCTGGGCGACGGCCCATGGACTCGTGTCCCTGGAGCTGTCCGGCAACGAGCCGCCGGGGCTGGCGATCGCCGACTCGTACGAGCGGATGCTGCGGGCTGTGGTGACGGGGTGGCGCGTCGACTGAGAGTCGGCGGAGCATGTGCGGCGGAGTGTTTGCGAGTGCGAAACAGACCCGGAAGGAGACTCCGGGCCTGTTGGCGCATGACAGGTGAGGGGCCAGGGGGACGGGTGACCGCGGGCTCAGTCCGTGATCGCCACACCCTCCACGAGGAGGACCGTGACGCCCTCGCGGGTGCCTGTCCAGCGGCCCGAGTCGTCGTCCCGGCACAGGTGTTGGACGCGCTGGGCGCCGGGTGCCGCGAGGAGGCGGCGGGCGGTCAGGGTGCCTGGGGTGGTTCTGGGGGAGTGGCGGTCGGCTGTGCGGACGAGGGCCTCGACGGCTGCGGGGTCGATGGTGGGGGCGGGCGGGAAGGGGACGGTCCAGAGGTCATCAGGGTGGACGGCGGGGAGTGTGGCCTCGGACTCGGGGAAACCGGGGGCGTCGGGGAAGACCACGCCCGACCAGGCGAGTTGGCCTTCGGGGCGCTGCCCTGCGCGTGCCGCCGTGCGGCCGGCGGAGACGGCGTCCGGGAGATCCGTTGCCGGTTGCTCGCCGTAGACCAACGTCAGTGACGCCACGTCCTGTCCCGTGGCGTCGTGGACGGTGACGTCCACGCACCACTCGCCCTCGCGCCACAGCCCTCGGGCCTCTCGGTGCAGGGTGAGGGTGTTGCCGGTGAACCGTAGCCCGGCCAGCCGGACTTGGAGGGCGCGCAGCTCCCGAAGGTGCAGCAGGGGCCAGCCCTCGGGGACGATCCAGTCGCCCACGGCCACCGCGTATTCGAGGACGACGCTGACGGGGACGGCGAGGTCCGTGCCGACGTGGAACTCGGCGAGGCAGGGGTGGTGGCGCGCGGGCAGGGTCAGGGACGTGCGCAGCGTGCGGAAGATGTCGTACTCCTCGACCTGGCCGAGGTAGTGGTCCAGTGCGTGCAGCCGGGGCAGGTCGGGGTGGCCGGTGAGGGTGCCGAAGCCGCGTAGCTGGCCGGGGGAGAGGACGGCGCCGATGCGGCCGAGGAAGACCGCCTCGCCGGTGTGGCCGGAGGCCAGTTCGGCGGCCCACAGCCGGGCGCCCTCGGCGGGGTCGAGAGTGGAGACGTAGCGTACGGCGGCCGCGTAGTTGGCGATGACGCCCAGGCGTTCCCAGGTCGGCCAGCACAGGGTCTGCACGGGCAGGCCGAGGTTGTCCCGCGCCCAGAAGCCCAGCCGTGCCAGCGCCTCGTTGCCCGCCGCGTAGTCGATCTGCCCCACCATGCCGCCCATGCGGCCGGCCAGTGAGCCGACGTTGCTCAACAGCCGCAGCCGCGCCCGGCGTTCGGGTCGCGCGAGGACGGCGGCGACCAGGTTGGTGAAGCCGGTGACCTTGACGTCGACGGTGCGGACGACGTCGTCGGCCGACTTGCGGTCGAAGCGGGCCGGCTCGTCGATGCCGGCGTTGTGCACGACGTGGGTCGGGCCCGCACCCAGCGCGGCGAAGACACGCTCGACCTGGCCGGGGTCCGTGCAGTCGCAGCGCAGGTAGTCGATGCGCAGCCCGTCGGCCGCGGCGCCGGCGAGGTTGCGGTGCACGGTGCGGTCGTCCTCGGCCCGACGCACCTCGCGGCGTACCTCGGCCAGCCGTGCGGGTGTCCGGGCGGTGGCGAGCCGGTCTCGGCGCCGGCGGGCGAACTCCTCGTCGTCCAGCGTGATTTCACCCTCCGCTCGCGGGCGCTCACCCCGGCCGGTGACCACGACACGGCAGCCGAAGGTCTCCGCGAAGGCACGGGCCGCCGCGAAGCCGACGCCTCGGGCGCCGCCCGTGACAAGGACGGTGTCGCCCGGACCGGGTGCCGCCGCCCCGCCGGGCGGCGGGGCCGGGGCGGGGCGTCCGGCGAGCACATGGCGCCGGCCTGCGCGGTAGCAGACCTCGAAGTCCTCGGGGCGGACGTACTCGTGGGCGACCGCCTCGGCGATCACCTCGGGCTCGGCCCGGTCGACGTCCACCACGACGATCCCGGCGGCGGGCAGTTCGCGCGGCAGGCACTTGGCCAGTCCCGACCAGATGCCGCCGAGCGGCTGCGGGACCATGCCGTCGCCGTGGCCGCCCAGCCCGCCGAGGTGGGTGACGGCCACGTACATGTGGTGACCGTAGCGGTGTTCGGCGGCCCAGCGCGCGTATGCGCGGCGTACGGCCTCGGTGGTGCCGGCGAGGGCCTGGCGCCACGTCGTGTCGCCCAACTCGTAGGCGTGGCCGACCATGTTGAGGTCGACGATGCCGTCCCACCCGTCGGCAGGCAGTCGGCTGCCGGGCGTGCGGGTCACCACGCGGGCGCCGCGACGCTCCAGGGCCGCGCCGACCGCGTCGATCAGATCCCGCGCCTCGCCCACCAGCAGCAGACTCCGCCCGGACAGCGGCGTGTCCGTGGCCGGAGCCGGGCGCGGCGCCTCGACCGGCTCCCAGACGAACCGCGTCACCGGGCGGACGAAGGCATCGGGATCGAAGGAGGACAGGTGCGGCCGCAGCGCCGGCCAGTCCCGAACGGACGTGTCCTGTACGGCAGTCATCGTCGGCGCTCCTTCACCGTCACCCGGATGCCCCGCTTGGGGAAGAGGGTGATGAACGCGCCGTTGCGGGGTGCGCCGCCGACCAGGGTGAGGTGGAAGCGGCCGTGCACCGTGGCCACCGCCTGGTGCAGCAGCCCCAGCCCCATCCGCTTGCCGATGCACTGCCGGCGTCCGCCGCCGAAGGGAACGTACGCGGAACGGTCACGCTCGGCGGAGGCCTTCGGCGTGAACCGGTCCGGGTCGAACGCGTCCGGGTCCGCCCACTGTTCGGGGTTGCGGTGGGCGGCGTAGACCGAGATGAGGACCGGTGTGCCCGCGGGGATGCGCCGGCCCGCCAGGACGTCGTCGGCGATCGTCTGCCGGGGGAACTGCCACACCGGCGGGTGCATGCGCAGGGCCTCGTCGACGGCACGTCCCGTGTACGGCAGCGCGTCGAGATCCTTCGCGGTGGGCGGGCGCACACCGCACACCCGGTCGGCCTCCTCCTCCAGACGGTCGCGGACCTCCGGGTGGCGGGCGGTCTCGTACAGCGTCCATGCCAGGGCCAGCGCGGTCGTCTCCACACCGGCGAGCATGAGGGTGACCAGGTCGGACCAGAAGGCGTCCTCGGGCAGGTCGGAGGCGCGGATGAGCGCGGCGACCTCGCCGCCCGAGCCCTGGTCGGCGTCCCAGGCGGCCTGGGCGATGACCCGCTCCAGGGTGCGCCGGGCCCGCCGTACGCGGCGCCGGTAGGGGGTGGGGACGAAGGCGGGGGCCAGCTTGTCCAGGGAGCCGACCTCCTTGAAGATGGCTTCGAGCGCGATGCCGAGCGCGCCGGCGAACTCGCCGCCGTCCCGGGAGAGATCGCGGCCCACCAGGGCGTGGCCGATGACCCTGCAGGTGAGCTTCATCGACTCGGTATACAGGTCGAACGGGCGCCCCGTACGGGCATGTTCGGCCCAGCGGTCCGTCAAGTCGGCCAGGGCCGCGTCCGTTTCGGTCGACCGCGCGGCGATCGCGTTCGGCGTGAAGGCGGGATTCACGACCTTGCGGTGCTCGCGCCAGTCGGCGTCGTCGAGGGTGAGCAGGCCGTGGCCCATGAACAGCCGGAAGGCCTCGTAGTAGGCGCCGCGGCAGTAGTTGTCCGCGTTGCCCTGGAGGATCTGCCGGACAGCCGCCGGGTCGGTCACCTGCACGGTGGGGTTGTGCGGGATCATCGGCAGCTTCACGACGCTGCCGTGGGCCTGCTGGGCGCGCACGGCGAAGCCCGGTGGGTCGGCGGCGTACAGGATGGTGGAGCCGACGACGGGCCAGGCCAGCGGGAGGCCGGTCGGACCGTCAGGCTCCGGCGGCGGGGCATCGCCCGCCAGAGCTCCGGTGGCCGGGCAGCGGGGGCCGCCGTCGACGGCGATGTCGCTGCCCTGCGGTGTGCTACGCGTCACGATGTCGCCTCCTGGGCCTGCGCCGTCGCCCTACGGGCGGATGCGGCGCCGCGCGGACGCTCGCGGTAGGCGCCGGTGGTCTGGTGGATGTGGCCGAGCACCACGCCGGTCATGTCCTTGATCTGGAGCACCACGTCACCGGCCGCGGTCACCGCCACGGCCCGGTTGGGCGCGTCGCTTTCGAGGTCGAGGCGCGCGGGCAGCGAATACAGCTCCACACGGGTCCCGGCGGCCGCGAGCGAGGCGTCCGTGTGGCCGCCGTACAAGTCGATGCGGCGGATCGTGCGCGGTACGGCGAGCGGGGTCCAGTCGCCGCCGTGACCCGGCAGTTCGGCACGGTCCAGGACGCACACCCGGGCCAGACCGTCCAGCAGGACGGACGGCACGACGAGGCCGGAGAACCAGCGGTCGATGCCGGGCCGGTCGGGTGCGTAGTGGGCGCGCCGGCCGGACGGATGGGTGCGGGTGCCGGCCGTGGAGACGTAGACGCCGCTGAGCAGTACAGCGGGATTGGGCACGTGGTAGGGGTCGGCCAGCGGCTCGGCGCCGTGGTCGTCCCAGTGCTCCCAGCGCGGCGCTGCAACCGGCTCGTCGCGCAGCCTGACCCGAGCGGTGAAGTGACGGCGGTCCTTCACCAGCAGCCGTCCGTCCGGCGCGACGACGTCACCGGTCACCTCGACGGCGACGACCGACTCCTGCGCCCCGTCGGACACCACCCGGGCCCTGATCTTCTTGACCTCGTCGCGGTCGGCCTTGTAGACGCGCAGGAACGACTCCAGGCGTACCTCCTCGACGACCACCGGCACCCGGCCGGGCACGAGGTGCATGGCGGCCTCCGCGGCGAGTTCGGGGACGAACGTGCCGGGCAGCGTGGGGTGACCGTCGACGACGTGCTCACGCAGATAGGCGTCGCGGTCGAGCCCGAAGCGGCGTACGACGGTCAGCCGGCCGGGGGCGTGGTCCACGATGTCGTCGACGTAGAACTCGGGCAGCCGGGGCGCGACGGGACCGGACGAACTCGCCCGCGACCCTGGCCCCTTGCGGCAGAAGTCCAGGTAGCCCGGCGCGGCCGCCTCGATGGCGGCGCGTTCGGCGTCCCCGAAGAACACCGTCACGGGCGTGTGCCGCCCGTGGACGGCCTGGTCCAGCTCGTGCAGGAAGTGATCGACGCCCTCGGCTGTGGGCATGGCGGTGAACTGGGCGCTCTTGGCGAGGAATGTCCGCATCAGCGGCGTCGCGCCCAGGCCGACGTCGCGCCACAGTGTCCAGCCGAGCGTGAACTCCCGTGTCTCGTGGGCGGAGTGGTGCAGTGCGGCGGTGTTGAAGTAGTCGTTCGCGGCACCGTAGTCGGTCTCCCCCGTCTGGCCCGTGAAGCCGACGAAGGAGCCGAAGTTGCACCACAGGCGCGGCTGACGGCTGCCGAACGCCGCCTTGAGATGGGCGTAGGAACGCACCTTCAGATCGCGGACCGTGCGGAAGTCCTTCAGCCGCTTCTGCTCCACCGACGCCGCCCTGTTCGTGCCGGCGATGTTGAGCAGCAGGTCGACGGTGCCCTCCGCGTCCGTGATCCGGCGGACGGTGGCGTGCACGTCGTCCGCGTCGCGCAGATCGCAGTGGTGGTAGCTCACCCGGTCCGCGCCGCACAGCTCCCGCAGCGCGGTGAGCGTGGCGCGCACCTCGCGGGCCGAACCCAGCCGGTCGTAGGCCATGTTCGCCTCGCGGACGGTCATCCGCTCCGGTCCCGTGGTCCGGGCGCGGATGAAGTCCTTGCGCTCCGACTGCGCACCGGCCGCGTCGCCTTCGGGGTCGGTCGAACCGATCAGGTGCAGCCGCGGCCGGTCCCGGCGGGCGAGGGCCAGCAGCAGCTCGGCGCCGATGCCGCGGGCGCCGCCGGCAGCGACCACCGTGTAACCACGGGCAGTCGGCCGAGCCTCGACATGCTCGCCCGGTTCGGCGGCGGCCTGCCACAACAGCCGCGTGCCGCCCGCGTGGTAGACGACCGGCAGGAACTGCTCGGTCACCGTCTCGCGGGCCGCGTCCGGTTCGGCCGTGACGAGGTCGCGTGCCTCGTGGACCACGGCCACGACCTCGGTGTCCGGCCACTCCAGCGCCAGGCTCTTTGCGAAACCGGTGAACAGGCCCGCGCATGCGTGCGGAATGCGTGCGGAGTCGACTCCGCCGAGCACCAACACGGCGAACGACTGCGGCCGTTGTGCGCGTTCGACGCAGGCCTTGGCGGTGCGGAACATGGCGTCGTGCAGGTCGAGCAGAGCTTCGGAAGGGGCTGCCTGCTCGGCGTGCAGATCGACTACGACACGGATGTGGCGTGGCCCGGCCCGCGCGATGGTGTCCTCGAGCGAGTCGTCCAGGGGGAGCGGCTCCACCCCGCGGACGTGGTCTCCGGTGTTGGTCAACAGGGCGGTGCCGGCCGGGAAGAGGTCGGGCGCGGGGCCGTCCGGGCGGCCCGGGGCGGGAGCCGGGGCCAGCCGCAGCACGTGGCGGTCGAGGACGTGGGGCTCGGGTCGAACCGGGGGCGCTGTTTCGGCCTTGTGCGTATCGCGCTTGTGCATATCGGCCTTGTGCGTATCGGGCTTGTCCGTGGCAGGTCGGCGCAACGTCAAGCGGTGCACGGGGCCGCCCCGGCGCACCGGCCGTTCCAGCACGGCCGTATCGGCAGCCCCGCCCGCTCCGGTCAGGAAGGCGATCAGTTCGCGGGCGCCCTCGGCGCCCAGGAGGGTGGTGTCCTGTCGGGCGGCGCTCATGCGGCCGCGCTCCTTTCCATGACGGCCAGCACGGGAAGGCCGGCCTCCTCGGCGACGGAGCGGCGCGTCACCACGAACAGGAACGCGCCCTCGGCTGCGGAGCGGCCGTCCGCGTCGTTCCAGCCGGGCAGCGCGGCGCCGTTGACCCCGGCGACCAGCGCCACGTCGATCTCCTCGAAGCCGAGATAGAGCCCGGCCACGTCGAACGCCTCCAGCAGCGAGGCCTCACCGGCGTCGACCGTGAGACTCAGCCCCCGCAGATCGAAGTAGTTGCACAGCCGGGCGGCGATGACGTTCGGCATCTCACCCGGGAAGGAGTCCTCGGTGGGCGCCGCGATCAGGCCGGTGGCCCGCTCCTCCAGCCGCTGGAGGAACTTCGCCGTGACGGCGGGTTCCTCGGCGCCCGCGACCGCGTGGCCGATCTCGTCGAGATAGGCGCGGGTCTTGTACAGCAGCGCGTTGCGGGTGGCGCCGGTGTGCCCGACCACCACGCCTGCCGTCAGCCGCCGGTCCAGGCAGAAGTCCCTTATGGAGTCGTCCAGTTGCTGCATGCAGCGGACCAGCATCAACTGCGTACGGTCCGTGGTGCGGGCCGTAGGGGGCGGCATCCGCAGCTCCTGGAACGGCGGCACGGGGTAGACGGTCCCGAACGACGGCTCGGGAGAGGGGCCTTCGCCCCCGGCCCAGGCGGTGACCGCGTCGGCATCCAGGTCGCCGGGCAGCCGGGACGACCAGCCGACGACCACGAGATCGTCCTCGACAGGAGCGGGCAGGGCGATGGGGCTGCCGGAGCGTGCCGCGGAGGCATGGTCCTCGGTGAGGATCAGATGGGCGTTGGTGCCGCCGAAGCCGAAGCCCGAGACGGCCACGCGACGTGCGCGGTCCGGGTGCGCGGGCCACGGCACCGGCTCCTGCGGCACGCGCAGCGCCCCCGAGAGCGCCGACATGGCCTCGGGCAGCCGCTCGAAGCGGTACTGCGCGGGAATCGTGTCGTGCCGCAGCGCCAGCAGGGCATGGATGACGGAGACCACTCCGGCGGCCCAACCACTGTGACCGACAAGGGACTTGTTGGAGGTGACGTACGTCGGCCGGTCCCCGGCGTAGCGGGCGTGCAGGCCGGTGAACTCGGCCTCGTCGCCGGCCGGAGTGCCGGTGGCGTGCGCGACGATCCAGTCCACGTCCTGTGCCGCCAATCCGCTGCGGTCCAGGGCGCGTTCGACGGCGAGTTCCTGACCGGCGGGCGCCGGAGCGTAGATCGCCTTGCCCCGACCGTCGGCCGACAGCCCGATCGCCGACAGCAGCCCGAGGACCCGGTCACCGTCCGCACGGGCCCGCGACAGCCGCTTCAGTACGACGAGTCCGGCGCCGTCGGAGAACAGCGCGCCGTCCGCACCGGCGTCCAGCGCACGCACCGCGCCGCCCGCCGACAGCCCGTTGAGCTTGGCGAACAGCACCGAACCGCTCGGCGCCAGCGCGAACGAACCTCCGCAGACGGCGACATCACTCTGTCCGGACAGCAGGTCGCGCACCCCGAGGTCCATCGCGTAGAGGGAGGAGGAGCACGCGGTGTCGACCATGTGCAGCCGCGTCTCGGGCGGCAGGATGCCGGCCATCGCGTCCTCGCCGACCCGGTGCGGCAGATACCCGGCCGACGGGTCGTCGCCGCGGTGGAAGCGGCCGCGCAGCGCCTGGCCCAGCGGCCCCTCGACCGCGTCGTCGCCGTCCTCGGCCAGCGTGTCCAGCGCGGCGCGCAGGACGAAGGCCTCCTCCAGGTGCTGGCTGCCGTCGGGGGTGTAGCCGACGCAGAAGGAGAAGCGGTCGGCGGAGTCGCGCCCCACGCCCTCCAGCGCCTGGTGCAGGCTGTGCCGCAGCCACAGGGTGGTGTGGTCGAGAGCGGTGGTGGCCGCACCTTCCGCCTCCAGCCGATCGTGCGGCCGGAACGAGGTGATGAAGCCCGAACGGCGCTGGTACGTCTTGTCGGGCGCGGCGCGGTCCTCGTCGTGGAAGCGGGCGATGTCCCAGCGGTCGGCGGGCGCCTCGACGAAGAGTTCGTCGCCTTCCAGCAGCAGCCGCCAGAACTCCTCCGAGGAGGAGGCGCCGGGGATGGCGAGGCCCATGCCGACGATGGCGATGGGGTCGTCCTCGTCGTCCACCGTCTCCGTGTCGGGGGCCTGCGCTGTCGGTGCGGTCGCCTCCTCGGGCGTTTTCTGCACCTGCGCTTCCTGCGTCTCCCGCGCCACCGGCGGCTGCGTCCCGCGACTCGGCGACATCGCCGACCGCAGCAGCGTCAGGCCGCCGTCCGCCAGCAGCGTCTGGCCGGTGACCCAGCCCGAGCGCTCCGAGGCGAGGAAGACGACGACCTCGGCGAGGTCCTCGGGGCTGCCGAGGCGGGCGAGCGGGGTGGCCGCGACGGTGTTGGCGCTGACGTCGTCGAAGGCCGGGAACATCTGGCCGACGGGGTTGTCGATCAGCCCGCAGGACGCCGCGTTCACGCGGATGCGGTCTTCGGCGAGTTCGGCGGCGAGGTAGCGGGTCAGCGACTCCAGTGCGGCCTTGGAGACGCCCACCGGGAGGTAGTTGGCCGGGGCGGTGATCGAGCCCAGGGAGGAGAGGTTGACCACGGCGCCGCCCTGGCCGGCGGCCTTCGCGAGCAGGGGGCGCGCGTAACGGGTGCACCACAGCGGGCCCTTGACGTTCGTGGCGTAGGTACGGTCGAGCAGCTCCTCGGTGATCTCCTCGAACGGGACGAAGGAGCCCGCGGCGGCGTTGTTGACAAGGATGTCCAGGCGGCCGTGCTCCTCGCCGATCTCGGCGAACATCCTCTCGACCTGCGCGGGCCTGGCGACCGAGGCCCTGACGACCCGCACGTCCAGGTCCCGTTCGGTGAGCGTGCGGGCCAGGTCCTTGGCGGCGTCGTAGGAGTGGAAGCAGTTGAGCAGGACGGTGGCGCCCTGTTCGGCGAGTCGCTCCACGATGACGCTGCCGACGCTTCCGGCGCCGCCGGTGACCAGCGCGATACGTCCTGCGAACTCCCCGTGGGATATGGGCGGACGGGCGCTCATCGGACGGCCGGCCCCTCGGCGAAGGCGCCGCCCGCGACGCCGGTGGCCACGAAGTCGACGACCTTGCCGAAGGTGTCGTAGTCCGCCACGCGCAGGCCGCTCGGGGGTGCTCCGAGGCCGAAGCGGTCGCCGAGCCGGCTCAGCAGCTCGGTCTGCTTCACGGAGTCGACCCCGAGGTCCGCCTCCAGCAGCACGTCGTCGGTGAAGACCTCGTGGGGGTACTCCATCGCCTCGGCGTACAACGTCCGTACGTGACCGGCGAGTTCATCCCGGTCGGCCGGCGCGGACGTGACGCTCGTGGCGACCTCGCCGACGCGGGCCGGGGCCACAGCGGCCTGGCCGTCGCCGGGCTCCGTGACGGTCACCGCGACCGGATCGGCGGCTTCCGGGGCGATGGTGAACGGGGTGATGGTGACCGGTCCGGTCGTGACGGGGACCGCCATGTCCGGATCGGTCACGATCGCGGGGGCCGTCACCGGACGGACGACGGTGAGCCGGCTCCACGGATCGCGCAGCGCGTCCGCACCCGCCGCGAGCCCCGCCTCGTCGTCCCGGCCCGCGAGCGGCGCCACGGTGTGCACGCCCGGCAGTGCGGCCTCGGCCAGGCTCGTCAGCACCCGTCCGGCGCCGATCTCGACGAAGGTTCCGGCACCGGCGGTGTGCAGGGCTGTGAGGGCTGCGCGGAAGCCGACCGGGGTGACCAGGTGCAGGGCGAGCAGGTCGGCGAGGTCGTCGCCGTCGCGGTAGAAGCGGCCGAGGATCGGCGAGTACACCGGCACGGCGAGATCGCGACGCTCGAACGCGCCGAGACGGGCGGCCAGTTCGCGCCGTGCGCCCGCCAGCAGCGGGTTGTGGAAGGGGTGCGGGGAGCGCAGGGGCGTGGCGGTGATGCCGAGCTGGCGGGCGATCGCCTCGGCGGTGCCGATGGCGTCGGCGGGGCCGGACAGGACGGTCTGGTCGGTGGCGTTGTCGACCGCGAGCACGAGGCCGGCGTGGTCGATCAGGGCGACGAGCCGCTCGGCGCGCGACCGGTTGCAGCGCAGGGCGAGCAGCGAGCCGCCACGGCGGTCGTGGGCGCGTACGACGGAGATCCGCTCGCACAGCACGGCGGTGGCGTCGGCCAGGTCGTAGGCGCCCGCGCAGGTCAGTGCGGCCACCTCGCCCAGGCTGTGGCCCATGTGGAGCGAGGGGCGCGCGCCGCTGCCGGTCATCAGGCGGTGCGTGGCCACCGACGTGGCGAAGATCCCCAACTGGAGGGTGTCGGGCGCCTGTTGGAGGAGCGTGGCGGGGCTGGGCGGGGAGGGCTGGAACAGTACCGAGGACACCTCCTGGCCGAGGCGCTCCTTGGCGACCTCGTCCACCACCTCGAAGGTGCCCCGCACGGCGTCCGCGCCGCGCTCCCACAGTGCCGCGAGCGCGCCGGCGCGGTAGGCGCCCTGCCCGGGGAAGAGCGCGACGGTCAGATCCAGGTCTCGGTCGATGGGGTTCATGGGGTTCATGGGAGGTCTCCCGTGGTCGTCAGACGCCCGATACGGCGATCTGCTCGTTCAGGCTGGTCGGATCGGTCAGGTCCACCAGGTGCACGGCCCCGGCCCGGTCGCCCTCGACGGCGAGGGCGAGAGTGTGCCCGGAGGCGGTCCGCAGCAGCTCGAACCACCAGCCGGGACCGCCGCCGTACGGCTGCTGCGGGTCGTGCACGGTGATACGGGCGGCGCTGCGCGGAGTGAAGGCGAAGCCGTCGAAGTCGCGCCGCCCGCCGATGCCCAGGCCCTTGAGGTACGCCTCCTTCAGCACCCACAACTCCCTGGTGCGTTCGGCGCGTTCGGCCGGCGGCAGGGCGGCCAGTTCGGCGCGCTCGGCGGGGGAGTAGAAGCGGGCGACGTGCGCGGCCGACTCCTCCGCCAGCGGGCCCTCCACGTCCACACCGCACGCGGCGCCGTCGGTCACGGCGCACACGATGAGGCCGTCGGTGTGCGAGACGTTGAACCGCACGCCGTACCAGCCGGGTTCGGGTTCGGGCCGCCCGAACTCGTTCACCGGGAACCGCCAGCCGTCCGGGGGATGGCCGGTGCGCACGCTCAGCGCGTGCCGGCACAGCAGCCGCCCGGCCAGGAACTGGCGACGCCGCCGCGGCATCAACATCCGTGCCATGCGGGCGCGTTCGTCCTCGCCGAGAAGCTGCTCGCCGCCCATGCGCTCCACGAAGGCGGCTGCCGCCGGCTCGGGCAGCAGCCACACCTCCGTCATCGCCAGGCCTCCCCGACGCCCGGGGTGGCCACGCCCTCGAGGAGTTCGGCGAGGCGGAAAGCCAGGTCGAGCGACTGGTCGCGGTTCAGCCGGGGGTCGCACAGCGAGTGGTAGCGCCGGGGCAGGTCGGCGTAGTCGACGCCGGCGCCGCCGCCGACGCACTCGGTGACGTCGTCGCCGGTCAGCTCCAGGTGCACGCCGCCCGGGTGGGCGCCCAGGACGCGCAACACCTCGAAGAACCCCGCCAGTTCCGTCAGGACGTCGTCGAAACGGCGCGTCTTGTGGCCGCTCGGCGCGCTGATCGTGTTGCCGTGCATGGGGTCGCACACCCAGGCCACCGGCAGCCCCTCGGCCGTGACCTTCTCGACCAGGGTGGGCAGCACCTCGCGCACCTTGCCGGCGCCCATCCGCGCCACCAGCGTCAGCCGGCCCGGCTCGCCGTCGGGTGAGAGCCGCTCGATCAGGGCTAGTACCTCGTCGACACTGGTGCTCGGGCCGATCTTGACGGCGATCGGATTGGCGATCCGGGAAAAGAACTCCAGGTGCGCGCCATTGAGTTGACGGGTGCGCTCGCCGATCCACAGCAGGTGCCCGGAGGTCGCGTACGCCTGTCCGGTGGCCGCGTCGACACGGGCGAGCGCCGACTCGTAGTCCAGCAGCAGGCCCTCGTGCGACATGAACAGTTCGCCGGGGGTGTGCCAGCCGTCGCCGGTGTTGGTGAAGCCGCCGACCCGTTCGATCTCCTCGGTCAGTGCCTCGTGCCGCTCGCAGGCCGGGGAGGTGACGGTGAACTGCTTGAGGGCCGACAGCACATGCTCGGGCCGCGCGTGCTCGCCCGCGCCGTAGGCCCGTACGAGATTCAGGGTGGCGGCGGAGGTGTGGTAGGCGCGGACGAGGCGGTGCGGGTCGGGGGCGCGGTCGGCCGGTGTGAAGGCGTGCCCGTTGACCGCGTCGCCCCGGTACACCGGCAGTTCCACGCCGTCGCGGGTCTCGGTGTCCTTGGAGCGGGGCTTGGCGTACTGTCCCGCCATGCGTGCGACCGTCACCACGGGCAGCGACATCGCGTAGCCGAAGACGGTGGCCAGTTGCTGCAGGGTGCCGGCCGTGCGGCTGATGGAGGTGGCGTTGACGGCGTCCAGGGCCTCGGCGCAGTCGCCGCCCTGGACCAGGAACGCCTCGCCGCGCGCCACCGCGGCCAGCCGGCTCTTGAGCGTGTCGCACTCGCGGGGCATCACCAACGGCAGGCTCGCCGACAGGGTGGCGACCGCGGCGTCCAGCGCGGCCGCGTCCGGCCAGGCGGGCTGCTGGCCGGCCGGGAGCGTGCGCCAGGCGGTGTGCACCGCGTGCACGCCGGGCAGTTCGAGCAGGGGGGTCACGCCGTCAGCTCCGCTCGGTGAGGCGCCGGCGTCAGAGCGCCGGCGACCAGCTGGTCCAGGATGGAGGCGCCGTGCAGCGTCATCACCGACTCGGGGTGGAACTGCACGGAGGTGAAGCCGGGGCCGCGCAGCCCGTGCACCTCGCCGGTGGCCGGGTCGCGGGCGACCTCGACCAGGTCCCGGGCCAGGGGGCTGCCGAGCAGGGCGGCGTCGCTGTAGGCGGCGAAGGTGTTGTAGAAGTAGACCGGCTCTGCGGCGCCGAACAGGTCGACCGTGCGCCGCACTCCCTGGTTGGGGGAGTCCAGCCGGCGCACCTCCAACCCCAGCAGTGCGCACAGCACTTGGTGACTCAGGCACACCGACACGAACGGGATGCGCAGGTTGAGCAGGCTGCCGGTGACCGCCCGCAGATGCGCGATCTTGGGGTGGCCGGCTGCACACGGGTCGCCGGGTCCCGGGCCGAGCAGGACCAGGTCGTAGCCGGTCAGCCGGTACGGCTCGTCGTAGCGGCGGATCGTCACGTCGTAGCCGAGGCTGCGCAGTTGCAGTGCGCCCATCGCGGTGAACGTGTCCTCCGCGTCGATGATCAGCACCTTGTCGCGGGTGGCCGGCCGCGCCGGGGCGGGGGCGAGCCAGAACTGCGACAGCGGCGCGTTGCGCGCGGCGAGCGCCGCCCGCACCTGCGGGTCGGCGTCCAGCCCGGCCGGCCGGCGCCGCTCGGCGACGCGGTCCAGGGCGTCCAGCAGACCCGCCGCCTTCGCCCGCGTCTCGGCGGCCTCCTGGGCGGGGTCGGAGTCGCGCACGAGCGTCGCGCCGACGGCGATGCGGACCCGGCCGGCCCGGTCGACGTCCGCCGTCCTGATCATGATCGCGGAGTCCATGCGGCGCCGGCCGTGCTCGTCCCGGCCGATCAGTGCGGCGACACCGGCGTAGTAACCGCGGCCGCTGGGCTCGAACTTGGCGATGACCTGGCAGGCGCTCTGCACCGGGCTGCCGGTCACCGTCGGGGCGAGCAGCGTCTCGCGCAGGATCTCGCGCACGTCGCGGCCGCTGTGGCCGGCGATGCGGTACTCGGTGTGTGCGAGGTGGGCCATCTCCTTCAGATGCGGCCCGGTCACGTGCGCGTCGTCGCACACGCGGCTCATCATCTTCAGTTCCTCGTCGAGCACCATGTACAGCTCGTTGGTCTCCTTGCCGTCGGCGAGGAAGTCCAGCACGGACGGGACGCTAGGCCCGGCAGCCGGATAGCGGTAGGTGCCGCTGATGGGCGTCATCACGGCGACGCCGTCGTCGAGGCTGACATGGCGCTCCGGGCTCGCCCCGACGAAGGTGCGGTCGCCGGTGTGGATCACGAAGGTCCAGTAGGCGCCGGGCTCGCCGCGCAGCAGCCGGCCCCAGAAGGCCAGGGCCGTACGGGCCGACCAGCCGGGGATCTCGGTGACGAAGGTGCGCTTGAGGACGAAGTTGGCGCCGGAGCCGTGCCCGATCTCCTCGGCCAGCACGCGGCGCACCAGTTCCCCGTACTCGGCGTCGTCGAGGTCGAAGCGGCCCTCGTCGGTGGTGACGGGCCAGGACAGAACGGTGTCGAGCACGTCGTCGACGGGCAGTGACGCCTGTTCCCGCACCGGCATCGCGAGCATCGGCTCACCGTCGTCGTGGTGGTCGTAGCCGCGTTCGCCGATCACCCGGTACGGCAGCACGGCGAGCACCTCGTGGGTGTCCGCCTCCCCGAAGTCGGGCACCGGCAGCTGTTCGGTGCCCGCGAACTCGCCGAACTCGCCCAGCAGCAGGTCGACATGGCCCGCGACACCGCTCTCGGGACGGTGCAGCAGCGCGAACGACCGCCCGCCCGCGGCCAGTTCCTCCAGCGACGTCATGACCGCGCTCCCAGGGCGGCGGCGGCCGACGCCGAAAGGGCCTGGAGGACCGCGGTGGTCGGCAGGACCGAGGCGCAGCGGGAGGCCGCGTACTCCAGTGCCGTGCGGTGGTAGGCCGGCGTGAAGTCGGCGACCGCGTCGGCGACCACGAAGGGCTGGACGCCGTGCGCGAAGGCGTCGCAGGCGGTCAGCAGGATGCCGACGTGGGCGTAGACCCCGCAGATGATCAGCTGGTCGCGGCCCTGCTCGCGGAGGAGTTCCAGCAGTGGGGTGTGGTGGAAGGCGCTGGCCCGCCACTTGGTCAGGACGGTGTCCTCGGCGGCGGGCGCGACGGCGTCGGGGATGCCCTGTTCCTCGGGGGCCGCGGACATGCCCGGGCCCCAGAAGTCCGCGAGCAGGCCGCGCTGTTGGGACGTCATGTCGCCGGGCTGCGCCGTGTAGAGGACGGGCACGCCGACGCCGGCGCAGCGCTCGCGCAGCACCTGGACGTGGGCCAGCAGGTCGGCGTGCGGCTGGGCGCCGTGCTGGAAGGGGGCGAGGAAGTAGTGCTGCATGTCGTGCACCAGCAGCGCCGCCCGGTCGGGGTCGATGCTCCAGGACACGGTGTTGGCGGGCAGCTCGGCGGGCCGGGGCATCGGATACGGGTCGATCGGTGCGATCGCCACGTCGGGTTCCTTTCCTGGTCGGATGACGGCCCGCAGCGGTCCCCGGTGCCGGGAACACCGACCGCGTGCCAGTGAGGGCGCCCGGGACCGTGGGGGAGTCGGTCCCGGGCGCCCTCCGCGCCCGGAACGGGAGGAGGGGTCCCGGGCGGGCGGCCCGGTGAAGGGGGCCGGTCTGGAGGGGAGTTGCTCGAGGCGGGGTGGGCGGCCGGTTCGCGGCCTACGGGATGTGCGGCCTGAAGGGATGTGCGGCCGGCGGGGTGTGCGGCTTTCGGGGATGTGTGGTCAGGCGCCCAGTGCCGCGCCGCCGTCCACGGTGAGGTCCTGAAGGGTGATGTGGTCGGAGCGCTCGGAGAGCAGGAACAGGACGGCGTCGGCGATATGGGCGGGTTCGGCGATCCGGCCCAGCGGGATGCCGACCCGGTAGGCCGCCGGAACACCGTCGATCGACGCCCGCTCGGCGGCGTCGCCCTGCAGCGCGGTCAGCATCGAGGTCCTGGTCGACCCCGGTGCGACGGTGTTGCAGCGGATGCCGTGCTCGGCCAGCTCCAGGCCGAGGCACTTGGTGAACATCAGCGAGGCGGCCTTGGAGGCGGCGTAGGCGGCCATCGAAGTCCGGGGCGTGAGGGCCGCGTTGGAGGCGATGGTGACGATGGAGCCTCGTCCGCGGGGGATCATCCGGCGGGCCACGGCCCGGCTGACGCGGAACACTCCGCCCGCGTTGACCGCGAGCGTGGCGTCCCACTCGTCGTCGCTGAGCTCCGGCGCCGGGCCGCTGCGCAGGATGCCGGCGCCGTTGACGAGGTAGGCGATCGGGCCGAGTTCGGCCTCGACCTTGGCGACGGCGGTGTCCACGTCGACGCTGTCGGTGACGTCCACGGGGAGTGCCAGCACGCCCGCGCCCGATCCGCCGAGCTGGTCCGCCAGTTCCCACAGCGGCACGGGTTCGCGGTCCAGCAGGGCGACGGGGACGCCGGCGGCAGCCAGGGCCGTGGCGATCGCGGCGCCGATACCGCCGGCCGCGCCCGTGACCACGGCGGCTCCCGACCACTCGGTGCCGGGCCCAACGGCCGTCGTGGGCGCGGTCGTAGGAGAGGCGTTCATCGGGCCACCCTTCCCAGGACGGCGTCGACCGCCTCGGCGGGCACGCGCAGGGCGCGCGTGGTGAACCCGCGCAGCGCCTCCAGGTAGCGGTCGCGCAGGGCCGCCTCGTCGACCTCGACGCCCCGGCCGCCGGTGACCAGGGTGCGGCCGCCTACGACCACCGTGTCGACGTCCGCGGAGCCGGCCAGCCACAGGAAGCTCTCCAGCGGCCGAGGATTGAGCAGGTAGCGCCAGTCGTCGGTGCGCACCAGCAGCAGGTCGGCCTGTTTGCCGGGCTCCAGGCTGCCGACGGAGTCGTCCCAGCGCAGGCCCTTGGCCGCGATGCGCGTGGACATGGCGAGCGCGTCGGTGGGCAGTACGTCGGTCGGGTCGGCGCTCATCTCGTTGTACATCTGCCAGGCGGCGCGCATCGTCTCGGCCATCCCGGCGCCCGGCAGGGCGGCCGCGTCGGTCGACAGCGACACGTCGAGGCCGGCCCGGCGCAGTGCCGGCACCACCCCGGTCTCGGTCAGCGAGGACTCGCCGGAGGGCCCGTACTTGCCGGGGGAGTGGCTGATGTGCGCGCGGGCGGAGAGCATCAGCTTCTGCTCGTGCTCGTCCAGGAAGGCGGCGTGCCCGGCCATCAGCCGGCCGTCTACCAGGCCGGCCTCCTCCAGGCGGCGCAGCCCGCTCTCGCTGTAGTAGGTGCGCATCGCCTCGACCTCGTTGCGCAGCGCGCCCACGTGGGTGGCGAACGGCAGGTCGTGCCGTACGACCAAGTCGGCCATGCCGCGCGCCAGTTCATCGGTCATGTTGGTGACGTAGGAGATGTTCGGGCGGCACCGGATGCGCCCGGTGGTGTCCGAGGCGACCGCACCGAGCAGCGACTCGAAGCCGGCCAGCACCGTGTCGGTGTCGCGGGTGCGCAGGTGGCGGGAGCCGTCCGGCGGGCAGACGGCGTCGCTCGCCCACGTGCTCGCGGAGAACCGGAGGCCCAGGCGGCGGGCGGCGGCGACCATCGACAGGGGCCGGTTGAGGGAGCCCATGTCGCCGAGGGTGGTCACCCCGCCGCGCAGCTGGATCCACATCGAGTACTCGGCGATGGCCTGCGCCTCGTCCGGCGTCATCGCCTCGATGAGGGGGTCGAAGCGGTCGAAGGTCTGGGAGATCTGGTGCATGTCGCCGCCGCCGGCCATGAAGGCGGCCTGGTCGGCGCGGTCGGAGGCCGGGCGGAGCGCGCCGCGCATGGTGAAGCCCATCGCGAACATCTCGTGCCAGTGGGCGTTGACGAAGCCGGGCAGCACCATCATCCGGCTCGCGTCGACGGTGCGCAGCCGCGACCGTACGGGCGCGGGCAGGGCGGCCGCGGTCTGCTCGACCTGGGCGGCCGGACCCACGGCGGCGACCTTGTCCTCCACGATCAGGACGGCGCCGCGCTCGTGCACGGACTCCTGCGCGTCGGCGGTGTAGACGGTGCCGCCGGTGATCAGGGTGGCGGCCATCACGCCGCCCCCGGGTCGCTCGGAGCGGCCAGCGACGCGAAGTGGGCGGCCCAGCCGGACAGCGTCGGCGCGGCCACCAGGGCGTCGAACTGCACCGGGATGCCCGCCTTGCGCCAGCGGCTGACCAGCCGCATGATCTCCAGCGAACTCAGCCCGAGCAGCACCAGGTTGGCGGCCGGCTCGATCCGGCCGGGCTCGATGCCCAGCACGGGCGCGACGATCGAGCGCAGCTCGAGTTCGGTCGGGAACGGAGAGGTGTCCACGTCAGCCTTCCTGCTCGGACGCGGCGTGTGCGGCCAGCGCCTTCTTGTCGACTTTGCCGAGAGGGGTCAGGGGGAGCTCGGGCACGTAGCGCACGAGGTCGGGCAGCTTGTAGTCGGCCACGCCCTGCGCGTGCACCGCCTGTTTGAGGTCGGCGAGGGAGACCTCCGCGCCGTCGGCGACGAGATAGGCGCAGATCCGCTCGCCCAGGAACTCGTCGGGTACGCCGATCACGGCCACGGCGGCGATCGCGGGATGGGCGAGCAGCAGGTCCTCGACCTCACCCGCGGCGATCTTGTCGCCGCCGCGGATGATGGTCTCCTTGATACGGCCCTCGATGACCAGGTCACCTTCCTCGGTGAGCCGGGCCAGGTCGCCGCTGCGGTAGAAGCCGTCGGCGGTGAACGCGCGGCGGTTGTGCTCCGGCGTCCGGTAGTAGCCGCGCAGTGTGTACGGGCCGCGGGTGACCAGCTCGCCGATCCGGCCCGGAGGCAGCGGCCGGCCCTCCTCGTCGACGATCAGCAGTTCGTCGGCGCTGGAGACCGGCTTGCCCTGGGTCGTGAGCCGCGACTCCTCCGGGTCGCCCGGCCGGCTGAAGGTCAGCAGACCCTCCGCCATGCCGAACACCTGCTGGAGCTCCGCGCCCAGCGTGGGCCGGATCCGGGAGGTGAACTCGCGGGTCATGCGCGCCCCGCCGACCTGCACCAGGCGCAGACTGACCAGGTCGTCCTCGGCCCACTCGGCCGCCTCCAGCCACAGCGCCATGATCGAGGGCACCATGGCGGTGACGGTGGCCCGGTGCCGCTCGATCAGCGGGAAGCAGTCCAGGGGGTTGGGGGTGTCGGCCAGCACCGCGGTGCCGCCGGTGAGGAACGTGCCGATCAGGCCGGGGCAGCCGAAGGCGAAGTTGAACTCGATGGGCAGGACGGCGAGATACACGTCGTCCCCGGTCAACTCGCAGACCTGGGCCGCGCGATGCGCCATGTAGACGTAGTCGTCGTGGGTGCGCGGGATCAGCTTGGGCAGGGCCGTCGTGCCGCCGGACAGCAGGAAGAACGCCACGTCCGCCGCACCGGGTTCGGGCAGCGGCCGCGGGTCGGGGTCGGCCGCCTCCAGTTCCTCGACCGACACGAAGCCGTCGGTCTTCGCGCCCAGCACGAACAGGGAGGTGAGTGTCCCGGTCTCGGCCTGGACCCGCCGGGCCATCTCCACGTGGTCGAAGCCGCGGTGCGACTCCGGCACCAGGTAGCCGACCGCGCCGCTCAGCCGTACCAGATGGGTGATCTCGGTGGCCCGGTGCGCCGGCAGCGAGAAGACGAGCTTCACGCCGAGCCGCATCAGGGCGAAGGCGATCGCCACGAAGTCCGGCACGTTGGGCAGCTGCACCACGACGCGGTCGCCGGCGCGCAGCCCGTTGGCGGCGAAGCCGGCCGCCAACCGGTCCGTCCAGCGGTCGAGTTCGGCGTAGCTGATCCGCCGCTCACCGTGGATCAGGGCGGGCTTGTCGCCGTACCGCCGCGCGGCCTGGCGCAGCACCGTGCCGAGCGTCTCGCCGCGCCAGAGGCCCTGGTCGCGGTAGCGGCGCGCGACGTCCTCGGGCCAGGGGGTGAATCCCTCGAGCATGTCGTCTGTTCCTACTCGGACTTGGGAGCGGACTCGGGAGCGGAACGGGGAGTCGACGCGGTGGCGGGCGCCGGCTCGGTGATGCGGACGACGGCGGCGCCGGCCTCCATGCCGGTGCTCGCACCGATCAGCAGCACGTGGTCGCCGGGCTGCACCTGGCCGGTGCGCCAGACGTGCTCCAGGCCCAGGAAGAGGTCGGCGGCGCCGGTGTGCCCGATGGTGCTGACGTACTCCCACACGGTCTGGTGCTCGGGGACGTCGAGCGGCAGCAGGAACATCGCCTCCAGGGCGGGCCGGCCGAATCCGACGTGGCACACCTTGACGATCTGGTCCCACGTCACGTCGGCCTGCTTCAGGGTGCGTTCGGCGATCTCCGCGACCCGGTCGCCGAAGTTCTTGATGGGCGGGGCCTGGCCCGCCGCCCACTGCTCGCGCACCTTCTCGGCGCGCTCGGCGAAGTTCAGCCCGCGGCCGCGCGTGACACCGGGCGGGAACAGCTCCTCGCCGGCGCGGTGCAGGATCTCCATCGAGGAATCGGACAGCGAGTCCAGGGCCAGCAGTTCGGCGAAGCCGGAGCGGCGCGAGAGCACCACGGACGCGCCCGCGTCGGCGAGCACGAACAGGCCCGAGGCGCGCCAGCGTTCGACGCCGGGGGTGGAGTAGTTGTCCCCCGTGGTGATGAGCGCGGCCTCGTGCGTCGGGTTGGCCGTCAGCCGGTTGGCGGCGACCTCCAGCGAGGCCAGCATGCCCAGGCAGCCCTGCTTGATCTCGACGGCGGGCACCGGCTTGTCGACGGTGTTGTTGAGGATGTAGTGCACCGCCGACCAGCCGTCGGGGCCCTGGTGGTGTGTGTAGCTGTGCAGCAGGATGCCGATGTCGTCCGGGCCGTGCCCGGAGCCGGCCAGCGCGGCCCGCGCCGCGTCGATCGCCAGCTGCGGGGCCGGCGTCGACTCGCTCACGGCGGCCGACCGCATGCCGGAGGCCTGCCGCGCCTCCTCGTCGTACAGTCCCTCGGCGACCGCGCGCTCGGCAGGGAACAGCGGCGGCACATGGCTGCCGATCCCGGCGAGATACAGGTTCGCAGTCCTCATCGAGCCGACTCCTTCGTGTCCTTCGTATGCGGGGAATTCGTGGCGGCACTGACGTACGCAAGTTCGTGGCGGGACGGACGTGCGGAATTCGTGGCGGCACGGACGTAGGGGGAAAGCGGGGCGGCGCAGGCGTGCGAGGTTCTCGGGGCGGCACGGACGTGCGGGGAAGTGCTCTGGGTCCGCGTCGGCCCGTGTGGCCGGGCGGCCCTGGGCCGAGGGGGTGCGTCGGTGCCGGGGACGGGTGGTGCGGGGATGTGGGGATGCGGCGGACGGTTGGTGCGTCGGCCGTAAGCACAGCAGCGGGGGCGGCCGGTCTCATGAGTGGGCGGCACTCAAGCCCTGCGGGCCGCCCACCCCCGACGTGCCGGGCACGGCGCGGTGGAGCGCCTGTGGAGGCCCGGTGAAGGCCCGCCGTGGGTGGCCGAATTGAGTGGCGACTACTCGCGCCGCCGTCCTGGCCGAATTGATGTGCTACTGCTCGCGCAGCCGCCGCGCCGACATTCCCCGTACGGCCGGGGCCTGTCTTCCCGGAGCCGCTCGGGATCCCAAGTCAGCACCGGGCGAACGCCGGTGAGCGGGGTGCGCGCCAACCACCCCGCCGTCCCGGGCTGATCCATCAGACAGGACCCAGGGCACACATGAGGGAGATACCGATGTCGCGGTCGCGTCCGGAACCCGGTGACTGGTCGACCCCCGCCGAATTGGCCGAACTGCAACGCTCCCAGCTGCCGCGGGTCCTCGCGCAGGCGCTGCGGTCGCCCTTCTACGCGGCCCGCTACGAGGGCGTCACCCCGCCGCGCGGCGCGGACGACTTCGCCGGCATCGCGCTGACCACCAAGCAGGATTTGCGGGACCAGTACCCGTTCGGGATGCTCGCCGTCGAGCGCGAGCAGCTCGCCACCTACCACGAGTCCAGCGGTACCGCCGGCGAGCCCACCGCCTCCTACTACACGGAGGAGGACTGGACCGACCTCGCCGAGCGGTACGCCCGCAAGTGGACCGGCATCAACCCCTCCGACACCTTCCTCGTCCGCACGCCCTACGGCCTGGTCATCACCGGTCATCTCGCGCAGGCCGCGGGCCGGTTGCGCGGCGCGACGATCGTCCCCGGCGACGCCCGCTCGCTCGCCACCCCGCTCTCCCGCATGGTGCGCGTCCTGAAGTCCCTGGACGTGACGCTCACTTGGTGCAACCCGACCGAGATCACCATGCTGGCGGCCGCCGCCAAGGCGGCCGGTCTGCGCCCCGAGCAGGACTTCCCCGCCCTGCGTGCCATGTTCACCGCCGCCGAACCGCTGACCGAGGTCCGCCGGCAGCGGCTGAGCGAGATCTGGGGCGGCATCCCGATCGTCGAGGAGTACGGCTCGACGGAGACCGGCACCATCGCGGGACAGTGCCCCGAGGGCCGCATGCACCTGTGGGCCGACCGCGCCGTCTTCGAGGTCTACGACCCGGCGACCGGCACGCTGTCGGACGAGGGCCGCGGACAGATGGTGGTCACCCCGCTGTACCGCGACGCGATGCCGCTGCTGCGCTACAACCTCGCCGACGAGGTCGAGGTGTCCGCCGGCGCGTGCTCCTGCGGCTGGCTGCTGCCCACCGTCACGGTGCTCGGCCGGGCCGGCGCCGAGCACACCGTGGGCTCCGCCACCGTGACCCAACAGCGCCTGGAAGAGCTGGTGTTCAGCCTCCCGGCCGAGTACGAGGTGATGTTCTGGCGGGCCATGGCCCACTCCGACGTGCTGCGCCTGGAGTTCGAGGCGCCGGAGCCCGTGCGCGAGCGGGCCGCCAAGGAACTCGGCGCCGCCCTCGACCGCGAACTGGGCGTCCCGCACCGGATCACCGGCCTGCCCCAGGGCACCCTCGTCCCGACCGAGGCACTGACCGCCCGGCGCGACATCCTCAAGGCCCGCTACCTGTTCGCCGAGGGTGAGGACTGGGACAAGGCGGTCATGTACTTCTGACGCCCGCCGCGCACGCCTCGGCACCAGGACCCGACCCTTCCTTCTCGCGCCGCACGCCGTGCGCGAGGCAACTCCCCACGTCGTCCCCCGAGATCGGCATCGAACCGTGAGCGGTGACTCCATGAGTGAGCAGTCCCCCCTGTCCCCGAGCCCGTCCTCCAGCGCGCCGTCGGCTCCGTCCTCCAGCGCGTCCGCAGGCCCGTCCGAGCCGATCGCGGTCGTCGGTGTCGGCTGCCGCTTCGCCGGTGGCGCCGACAGCCCGCAGGCGCTGTGGGAGCTGCTGATGGACGCGCGGGACGCGTCCGGGCCGATACCGGAGGACCGGTGGGCGCCGCAGCGCGCGCAGTCCCGGGAGAACGCGGCCGTCCTGACCCGCGTCACCGCGCGCGGCTCGTTCCTCGACGACATCTCCGGCTTCGACGCCGCCTTCTTCGGCATCTCCGCGACCGAGGCGCGCCAGCTCGACCCGCAGCAGCGCATCGCGCTGGAGGTCGCCTGGGAGGCCCTGGAGCACGCCGGCATCCCGCCCACCTCCCTGGCCGGCAGCGACACCGGCGTGTTCATCGGCGTCGGCACCGACGACTACGGCCGCCGCCTGCTGGAGGACCTGCCCGGCGTCGAGGCCTGGACCGGCATCGGCTCCTCCCTGTGCGGCGTGCCCAACCGGGTCTCCTACACGCTCGACCTGCGCGGCCCCTCCCTCGCCGTCGACACCGCCTGTTCCTCCTCGCTGGTGGCGGTGCACCAGGCGTGCGCGAGCCTGCGCAGCGACGAGGTGCCGGTGGCGCTCGCCGGCGGCGTGATGCTCATGGCGGGTCCCGGCCTGACGGCCGTTCTCGACACGGCGGGCGCGATCTCGGCCGACGGCCGCTCCAAGGCCTTCGACGAGGCCGCCAACGGCTACGGCCGCGGCGAGGGCTGCGGCGTCGTCGTACTCAAGCGCCTGTCCGACGCCCGGCGCGACGGCGACCGCGTCCTCGCCCTGATCCGCGGCAGCGCCGTCCACCAGGACGGCCGTACCGAAGGCATCATGGCGCCCAGCCCCACCGCGCAGGCGCACCTGCTGCGCAAGGCCTACGAGGCCGCCGGCATCGCCCCGCACGAGGTCGACTACGTCGAGGCGCACGGCACCGGTACCCGCGTCGGCGACCCCATCGAGGCGGCGGCCCTCGCGGAGGTCGTCGGCAACCGGGACCAGGGCCGGCAGCCGTGCCTCATCGGCTCCGTGAAGACCAACATCGGCCACTGCGAGGCCGCCGCCGGCATCGCCGGCCTCATCAAGACCGCGCTGGCCATGGAGCACGGCGTCATCCCGCCCACCCTGTCCGTCGACGGCCCGCGCCGGGACATCCCCTGGGAGACGTCCGGGCTGCGCCTGGTCACCGAGCCGACCGCCTGGCCCGAGTCCGACCGCCCGCGCCTGGCGGGTGTGGCGAGCTACGGGTACGGCGGCACCATCGCGCACGTGGTGCTGGAGCAGGCGCCCGTACCGGGCCACGCCATCGCGCATACGGAGCCGGGAGCCGCGCCGGAGAGTTCGGAGCCCGCCGCCGGTCCGACCTTGTACCCCCTGTCCTCGGCCACCGGCTTCGGCATCGTCGGCCAGGCCCGCCGCCTCGCCGACACCCTCGACGCCCACGCGCTCGCCGACGTCGGACACACCCTCGCGCACCGCCGTGCCCACCTCGGCGCCCGCGCCGCCGTCGTGGCCGCCGACCGGGCCGAACTCGCCGAGTGCCTGGCCGCGTTGGCCCATGGGGAACCGCATCCGCAGGTCGTCACCGGCGAGCCCTCGGGCCCGGTCGACGGGCCCGTGTGGGTGTTCTCCGGGCACGGCGCGCAGTGGTCGGGCATGGGTCGTGAACTCCTCGACGCCGAGCCGGTGTTCGCCGCGGCGATCGACCGGCTGGGCCCGGTCTACGCCGAGGAGATGGGCATCACGCCGCGCCAGGTCCTCACCGACGGCGAACTGGACTCGGTGGACGTCATCCAGTCCATGCTGTTCGCCGTGCAGATCGGCCTGGCCGCGGTCTGGCGCCGCTACGGCGTCACCCCGGGTGCGATCATCGGGCACTCCGTCGGCGAGATCGCCGCCGCGGTCACCGCCGGGGTGCTGAGCGAGGAGGACGGCGCCCGGCTCATCTGCCGCCGCTCGGTACTGCTGCGCAAGGTCGCCGGCAAGGGCGCCATGATCATGGTGGACCGGCCGTTCGACGAGGTGCGCGACCGCATCGGCGCCACCGACTCCCTGTGCGCGGCCATCGCCGCCGCCCCGTCGTCCACCGTCGTCGCCGGTGACATCCCGGCCGTCGACAAGGCCGCCGAGCAGTGGGCCGAACTGGGCTGGACCGTCCGCCGTATCGACTCCGACGTGGCCTTCCACAGCGCGCACATGGACGAGGCGGCACTCGACCTCGCCGCCGCCGTCGCCGGCCTTCAGCCCCGCGAGCCGCAGGTGCCGGTGTACCTGACCGCCGTCGACGACCCGCGCTGCGGCCGCCGTCAGGACGCGAGCTACTGGGCGGCCAACCTGCGCAACCCGGTCCGCTTCCACCAGGCCGTCGAAGCCGCCGTCGAGGACGGCCACCGGCTGTTCCTGGAGATCTCCGCGCACCCGGTGGTCGGCCACTCGGTCAACGAGGTCGTCGCCCATGTACCCGGCGCCCTCGTCACCCCCAGCCTGCGCCGCCGCCAGCCCGAACTGCCCACGCTGCTCACCTCGTTGGCCCGGCTGCACTGCCACGGCGTGCCGGTCGACTGGACGGTGCTCCAGCCCGCGGGCCGCCGCACCGACCTGCCCACGACCGCATGGCAGCACGACCGGCACTGGGTCGAGGCCCGCACCGGCACGGAACCGCCGGTCGACACTCTGCTCGGCACCGAGACGGCCGTGCACGGCTCCCACACCCGGGTCTGGCAGACCACCCTCGAATTCCGCACCCGCCCCTACCCGCGCCGGCACCCCGTCCTCGGCACGGAGATCGTGCCGGCGGCGGTGCTGCTCAACACCTTCCTCACGGCGGGCCACACCGACGAACTGAACGACGTGAGGCTGCGCCAGCCGGTCGTCGTGCCGCAGACGGAGACACGCGAGGTGCAGATCGTGCGCGAGGGCACCGCGCTACGGCTCGTCTCGCGCCGCCTCGGTGCGCCGGACACGGCATGGGCCACGCACACCCTGGCCGCCGTCGGCGCCGGGGAGGCGGTCGAACCCGTGGCCGTGGAGGCGTCCGAGGAGCTCGACGGCGGATACGTCATCGACCGGCTCGCCGAACTCGGTGTCGCGGACATGGGGTACCCCTGGACCATCGACGAACTCCGTTGTGGAGAAGGTGCGTTGACCGCCGTCGCGAGTGCCCCGCTGGACCGCAGCTGGGCGGCGATCCTGGACGCCGCGCTGTCCATGGCCTCGGTGATCTTCCCCGGGCCCGCCATGCTGCGCATGCCCGCGCACATAGACCAGGTCACCCGGGCCGGTGCGCCGCCGCGCCGGGCGGCCATCGCCGTACGGCTGGACACCGACCGGGCCACCACCGTGCACGTCGACATCCGCGGCGAGGGCGACGACGCCGGCTCGCTGCTCTCCCTGCGCGGGCTGCACTACGGGGAGCTGGACGGCGAGCTGGCGGACGACGACCTCGGCGCCGGGCGCTTCGAGGTCGCCTGGCAGGACTTCCCGGTGGACGCCGAGGCGCAGACCACGCTGACCGGCCATACGGTGCTGGTGCTCGGACCGACCGAGCTGGCCCGCTCCCTGGTGCCCGAGGCCGCGGCGCACGGTGCGACCGTGAGCGTCGACCGCACGTCCCTCGCCGACGCCGAGCACGTCCTGTTCGCCCCCGGTCTGCCGGACGGCGTGGACGGGTCCCAACCGGCCGACGTGGCAACCGAGTTCGCCCGGCTGGTCGCCGAGATCGCCGCGCTGCCCGGCCGCAGGCCGCAGCTGTGGTGCCTGACCGGCGGCGTACGAGAGGCGGTCTCCACGGGCGCGCTCGCGCAGGCGCCGCTGTGGGGCATGGGCCGCGTCGCCGCGAGTGAGCACCCCGAGTTCTGGGGCGGGGTCGTCGACCTCGGGACGGGCCCGCTCGGCGAGCGCAGCGCCCGGCTGCTGCTCAACCTGCTGCACCTCAGGCCCGCCGAACCGGTGGTCTCCGTCACCGAGGACGGCGTCCGCGTGCCGCGCCTGGTGCCGGCCGAACTCGCCCTGGACGGCGAGCCGTTCACCTGCCGTCCCGACGGCACCTACCTGATCACCGGCGGCCTCGGCGTACTCGGCCTGGAGCTCGCCGGGCATCTGGCCGAACGCGGCGCCCGCCGCATCGTGCTGCTGGGCCGCACGCCCGTCCCGCCGCGCGCGCAGTGGCCTCACGACGATGCCCGAGTCGAGGCGCTACGGCGCCTGGAGGCGGCCGGCGTCACCGTGCGCACCGTCGCGGCCGACATCACCGATCCGGTCGCGACATGGGCCGCGCTCGACGCGCTCGACCTGCCGCCCGTGCGGGGCGTGGTGCACGCCGCCGGCACCGTGCACAGCGCGCTGATGCACCGTCTGGCCGAGGACGACCTGCGTGCGGTGATGCGGCCCAAGGTGGACGGCGCGCTGGTGCTGCACGAGCTGTTCCCGCCGGGATCGACGGACTTCTTCGTGCTGTTCTCCTCCGCGGGACCGCTGCTCGGTCTGCCCGGTCAGGGCGCCTACGCCGCCGCCAACACCTTCCTCGACGTGCTCGCCGCGCACCGGCGCACCACCGGGCACCAGGAGAGTGTCTCGCTGGCCTGGACGAGCTGGCGCGGTCTGGGCATGGCGACCGCGGCGGAGGCGACCGACGTGGAACTCGCCGCCCGCGGCACCACCGACATCGCCCCGGAGCAGGCGCTGCGCGCCTTCGACCAGACGGTCGCGCACCCGGTGAGCGCACTGGTGGCCGTGCTCGGCCTGCGGCACGGGCACACCGGCCCGCGGCCCGCGCTGCTGGCCGAACTCGCCCGCGGCGACGCGGGCGAGCCGGCCGAGGTGCCTGACTGGGTCGGACTGTCCGGCGACGAGCTGGCCGCCTACCTGCTGGACGAGGTCCGCGCCCGGGTCGCCGCCGTGCTCGGCGTCCAGCCCGCCGCCGTAGGACTGCACCGGCCGCTGACCGAGGCGGGCGTCGACTCGCTGCTCGCCACGGCCGTGCGCGTCGCCCTCGAACGCGACCTGGGCGTCGCGCTGCCGGCCACGCTCCTGTGGAACTACCCCACGGTGGGCGAGATCGCCGGCTATCTGACCGCCGCACTGAGCGACGACCACGCCGCGCGGGAACAGGAGCAGCCCACGGCTTAGGGCCTGTTGGAGGCTTCACGGAGCACGGCGCACCAGGCCGCCGTCCTCGTCACCGTCGACCGGTTGCGGCCGGTCCGGGCGAGGACGGCGGCCGCCGCGCGTCAGGGGGCGGCACGCCACCCCCGGGAACGGCAGCGGGGCCGCCCGGACACCATCGTCCGGGCGGCCCCGCAGGCCGTTGTCAGGTTGTTTCAGCCGGCCGTCAGCATGGCCTCCGCGCCGTCCAGGGAGCGTTCGACGGTGAACAGGAAGAACTCCGTCTCCTGAGTCGCGATCGCCTCGGGATCGGTGCTCCGCGCGCGGGCGGTGGTGCCCGCCGCCGAGAGTCCCGGCTGCGACTCGTCCCCGGCGAAGGCGGCCATCGCGCGCCCCATGTCGGCCCGCGCGGTGGGGAACTGACCCCGGTCGTCCTCCACCGCGACCAGCGTGAACGCGCTGTTGAACAGATAGCGGTAGGCCTCGGGCGCGTGCTCGCCGAACCCGGCCTTCATCAGCACCCGGATACCGGTGTCGATGGTGGGCAGGGCCGAGGGGACGTTCGGCCCCACGGCGCACAACCGCCGGGCCACGCCCGGGTATTGACGCAAAATGGTGCGCCCCTCGGACATCACGGCGCGGAACCAGTCGCGCCACGGCACGTCGTCGCCGGGGATCGGGATCCGGGCGATCACACGGTCGAGCACGCCCATGACCACGGCCTCGCGATCTCCGACGTGGTACGCGATCACACCCGGCCAGACGTCCAGTCTGGTGGAGATCTGCCGGATGGACAGGCCGTCGAGTCCCAGTTCCCCGGTCACCTCGACCGCGGCGTCGATGATCTTGTCCGCCGTGATCGGCGGCTTGCCCGCGGCGGCCCGTGACCGGCGGCGGGGTGCTGAGTCAGGCATGGCGAACGACCTCACACTGAGGCGCTGTTGCTGCAGCGCGTGATGCCCGGCGGCTCGCAAGGCACGATCAACTCTAACTTATTAGCCACTGTCTAACAGCATGATGTAGTCTCTTAGACAGTGACTAACAGAGGTCGTCGGACCTCCGCGGGAAAACCCTTTCCCGCCGCCCCTTCCGCCCGGTGCGGCCACCTTCCCCGCCTGCACCGAACCACCCCGAGAGGCTCCACGCCATGCGCAAATGGATGCCGCTGCTGGCCGTGTGCCTGGGCACCTTCATGCTGCTCATCGACGTGACCATCGTGAGCGTCGCACTGCCCCAGATGACCGACTCGCTCGACGCCTCGTTCTCGGCCCTGCAATGGGTCGTGGACATCTACGTCCTCGTCCTCGCCGCCCTGCTGATGGCGATCGGCTCGCTGTCGGACCTGCTCGGCGCACGGCGCGTCTACCTCGCCGGTCTTGCCGTCTTCGCCCTGTCCTCCCTCGCCTGCGGCCTGGCCACCGACAGCCAGATGCTGATCGCCGCACGCGGTGTGCAGGGCCTCGGCGCGGCCGCCATGTTCGCCACCAACACCGCACTCCTGGCGAGCAATTACCAGGGCCGCGACCGCGGTGTGGCGTTCGGCATGTGGGGCGCGGTCAACGGCGCCGCCGCGGCCGCCGGCCCGATCCTGGGCGGCCTGCTCACCGAGCACCTGAACTGGCGCTGGATCTTCCTGGTCAACCTGCCCGTCGCCGCCGTCGCCCTCTACATCGGCACCCGGTACCTGGCCGCCTCGGCCACCCGCACCGACCGCCGTCTCGACCTGCCCGGCACGATCGGCTTCACCCTCGTCGCCACCCTGCTCATCTTCGGCCTGCTGCACGCGGGCGAGGACGGCTGGGGCGACAGCGGCACCCTGGCGCTGTTCGGCGGATCGGCCCTCTCCCTGGTGCTGTTCGTCCTCGTCGAGCGCGGCCGGCGCGATCCGATGCTGGACCTGCGCCTGATGCGTACGCCCTCCTTCGCCACCCTGATGGCCGGGGCCGTCGTGTTCAGCGCCGCCGCCTTCGCCAACCTGGTGTTCGTCTCCGTGTGGGCGCAGTCGGTGCTCGGGTTGAGCCCGGTCAAGGCCGGACTGATCCTGATGCCGTTCAGCGGTATGTCCTTCCTCGCCGCGGGGCTCGCCGGCCGCTTCCTCGCCAACGTCCCGCCGCAGTACCCCATCGGCGGCGGCCTGCTGCTGATCGGCACCGGCTCGTTCCTGGAGATGTCCGTGACCGGCACCTCCGGCTGGACGGCCCTGCTGGCCGGCTTCCTGGTGGCCGGCGCCGGCGTCGGCATCGCCTCACCGGTCCTCGCCTCCGCCGCACTCGCCGCGGCCCCGCCCGACCGCATGGGCATGGCCGGCGGCGCCGCCAACACCTTCCGCCAACTCGGCTTCGCCCTCGGCATCCCGGCCGTCGGCACCATCCTGTCCGGCGTCATCGCGGACAAGCTGGCCGACGGCGGCCGCTTCACCCACACCGACACCCTGGCCGACCTCGTCACCGGCGGACAGTCCACGGCCGTCCTCGCCTCCGTCCCGGCGGAGTCCCGGGCCGCCGCCCAGCGCGTGATCGAGGACGCCTACGCCGCAGGCCTCGACCGGGTGTTCCTCGCCGGCGGCCTGGTGGCCGTCGTCGCGGGCATCCTCGTCCTGCTCGTCGTACGCGGAACGCAGACGGCGACGGACCCCGCGCCCGCCACCCCGGACCTCACCAAGACGACGGAGGGCGGAATTCCCGCGATATAGCCGTGGAACCGGCCTTCCGCGTGACCTGACGGAGGGACTCGACCCCGGAACCGAACTCCTCGGAATTAACCTTCCGCCGAGGAGTCGACTTCCGGGTGACGAGTCCCTCCTTTTGGTGTCCGGCACCTTTACGCGCGCCCCGGCCAGCGCAATGCTTCTGTCATACACGGCGCCTACGGAAAACATATTGCCGCGGCGAGAGCTGACACGGGCGCTGACATCTTTGCCGCAGCCTGACACCGCTTCAGGATCCGAACTACCCGGCTGAGAAGCCCCTGTTCAGGGCGCGTATCATGAGCGTCGTCCCGCCGACGCGCCCCTTTCCGCAGAGACCGAAAGGGTTTGCAGAGCACCTTGCCGGTTGCCGGTCGACGGCCATCCCCGTAGGTTCACGCACGCGGACCAATTGCTCCGCCCGGCCCGTTGTGGCTCCCCTTGCTCAAGCACCCCGTACCTCTTGCTGCGTGGCGTGCTCCTGGAATCCACCCAACCCCCGGAAAACGTGCGACAAGCCGTTCGGAGAGGATCGGAAATGGTGAAGATCACGGCCGACGAGGCCCAGAAGTGGCTGATCGACGAGATTGCGACGCGTCTGGGCGTCGACCCGTCCGAGGTCCCGCCGGACCAGTACTTCGACGAGCTCGACCTCGACAGCACCGCCGCCCTGATCATCGCGGGCGAGATGGAGAAGTGGCTGGGCTTCGAGCTCGGTACCACCGCCCTCTGGTACCACCCGACCATCGAGGCCCTCGCCGCGCACATCGCCGAGGAGTCCGAGCAGCGCGCCGCCGCGGCGTGACCCCGGGGGGCACCGGGCCGGTTCATCCCCCCACCGCCCACCCGGGGCCCGCCACCAGGCGCCTCCCCGAGAGCGCACCCGTCAGGACCGCCGCCGGCCCGCCCCCGGCCCCCCAGCCGCACCGGCCACCGCCGGACGCGGGCCGCTCGCCCGGTCCGCCCGGCCGCCGCCCACGACCTCCCTGTTCGCTCCAGATCCAGAGAGATTCGCCGTGAACTCTTCGCAGGAATCCGACCTCGACCGTCGGCTCGCCCGGGATCCCATCGCCATCGTCGGCCTCTCCGCGCTCTTCCCCAAGTCCAGCAATCTGCGGGAGTTCTGGTCGAACGTCGTCTCGGCCGCCGACTGCATCGACGACGTGCCCGCCGGCCACTGGGACGTCGACGAGCACTACGACCCGGACCCCACCGTGCCGGACAAGACGTACGCCAAGCGCGGCGGCTTCATCCCCGACACCCCGTTCAACCCGCTGGAGTTCGGGCTGCCGCCCAACACCCTGGAGGTCACCGACGTCCTCCAGCTCCTCAGCCTCGTCGTCACCCGCGACCTGCTCAAGGACGCCGGCGCCGACCAGGCCTGGTACGACAAGGCGCGCACCGGTGTCGTCCTCGGCATCACCGGAGCCAACCAGCTCACCCAGCCGCTCACCGCGCGACTGCAGAGCGGCGTGCTCAAGGAAGTCGTCCAGAGCTGCGGTCTGTCGCAGCGGGACGCCGAGGAGATCGTCAACAAGTTCCGCCTGGCGTACGCCCCTTGGGAGGAGAACTCCTTCCCCGGCATGCTCGGCAACGTCGTCGCTGGCCGCGTCGCCAACCGGTTCGACCTCGGCGGCATCAACATGACCATCGACGCCGCCTGCGCCAGCTCCCTCGGCGCCGTCCGCGCCGCGGTCAGCGAGCTGGTCGAGCGGCGCGCCGACACCATGCTGGTCGGCGGCTGCGACGCCGAGAACACGATCTTCATGTACCTGTGCTTCAGCAAGACGCCGGCGCTGTCGAAGTCCGGGCACATCCGCCCCTTCGACAAGGACGCCGACGGCACCCTGATCGGCGAGGGCATCGGCATGCTCGCGCTGCGCCGCCTCTCGGACGCCGAACGCGACGGCAACAAGATCTACGCCGTGCTGCGCGGCATCGGCACCTCCAGCGACGGCCGCTTCAAGTCCATCTACGCCCCGCGCAAGGAGGGCCAGATGGTCGCCCTGCGCCGCGCGTACGAGGACGCCGACTGCTCCCCGGCGAGCATCGAGCTGTTCGAGGCGCACGGCACCGGCACCGCCGTCGGGGACGCCACCGAACTCAGCGCCCTGTCCGCCGTGGTCTCCGACGCGAGCGACGAGCACCGCTTCGCCGCCCTGGGCAGCATCAAGTCGCAGATCGGGCACACCAAGGCGGCAGCCGGCGCGGCCGGCATGATCAAGCTGTCGCTCGCACTGCACCACAAGGTGCTCCCGCCCACCATCAACGTGGACGAGCCCAATCCCGCCATCGACTTCACGGGCGGTCCCGTCTACGTCAACTCCGAGACCCGGCCATGGATCCGCACCCCGGAGCGGCCCAAGCGCCGTGCCGCACTGTCCTCGTTCGGCTTCGGCGGCACCAACTTCCACGTGGTGCTGGAGGAGTACGGCGACGGTGACGACCTGCGCGTCACCCACCCCGTGGCGACCGTGCACCTGTGGCACGCGCCCGACACCGCGCAGCTCACCGCGGCCCTCGCCGCGGGCACGCCCGCGACCGGCGGTCCGGCTCCCGCCGGCCACGCGCGCATCGCCTTCGTCGCGCGCAGTGCGCAGGAGCTGGACGACCTGCGCACCCTCGCCCTCGGCGAACTGCGCGCCCGCCCCGACGCCGACGACTGGGCGCACCCCAAGGGCGTGTACTTCCGCCGCACCGCCGCGGCCTCCGGCAAGGTCGCCGCGCTGTTCGCCGGGCAGGGCAGCCAGTACGTCAACCCCGGCCGCTCCGCCGTCATGGCGCTGCCTCCGCTGCGCGCCGCCTTCGACGCCGCCAACGGTCACTTCGACGGCGTCGAGCCGCTGTCCCGCATCGCCTTCCCGCCGCCCGTGTTCGACGACGCGGAGCGCGCCGGGCAGGAGACTGCGCTGCGCGCCACCGCCTACGCCCAGCCCGCCATCGGCGCGCTGTCGGCCGGCCAGTTCACGTACCTGACCGAACTCGGCTTCCGCGCCGAGGGCTTCCTCGGCCACAGCTTCGGCGAGCTCACCGCCCTGTGGGCCGCCGGCGCCCTCACCGACGACGCCTTCCACGCGCTCGCACGGGCCCGCGGCAAGGCGATGGCGCCGCCGCAGGACCCCGGCTTCGACGCCGGCGCCATGGCCGCGGTCCCCGCCACCGAGGAGCGCGTCGCCGAACTGCTTGCGCAGCGCACCGACCTGGTCGTCTGCAACCGCAACGCCCCGGACCAGATCGTCGTCGGCGGTCCCACCGAGGAGATCGAGCGCCTGGTCGCCGACGCCACCGCGGCCGGACTGCGCGCCAAGCGGCTGCCGGTCTCCGCCGCCTTCCACACCTCCTTCGTCGGCCACGCCCTGGACGCCTTCCGCGCCGACGTGGAGCGCCACGAGGTGAGCGCGCCCACCGGCACGGTCTACGCCAACACCAGGGGCGCCGCGTACGGCGACGACATCGCCGCCAACCGCACGGTCCTCGCCGAACAGCTCATCAACCCCGTCGACTTCGCCACGCGCGTGGAGGACATGTACGCGGCCGGGCACCGGGTGTTCGTGGAGTTCGGTCCCAGGAGCGTGCTCACCCAGCTCGTCCGGCGCATCCTCGGTGACCGCGAGCACACGGCGATCTCCCTGGACGCCGGCCCCGGTCGCGACGCGGACGTCGCCCTGAAGCAGGCCGTGGCCCAACTGGCCGTCCAGGGACTGCCACTGGCCACCGGCGACCGCTACGTCGAGCCCGTGGCGGAGGAGGTGCCCGCCAAGGGCATGGCGATCCTCCTCAACGGCATCAACTACGTCTCTCCCGAGCGGAAGGCGAAGTACCGGGACGCGATCGACAACGGTTACACGATCGCCGTACCGACCCTGCCCGGCACCAACGGGTCGGCGCCGACGGCGACTTCGGCCGGGACGGGCGGCGGGGCTGCCGCGCCCGCGCCCCCGCCCGCGCCCGAGCCGGCACCTGCTCCCGCTGCCGCCCCGCGCACCGTCGCCGCATCGGCTCCCGCCCCGGCGAGCGCCCGGGTGGCGATCTCCAACGGAGCCCGCCCCGCCGCGAGTTCGAAGCCCGCGACGGCGCCCGTCGCCCAGTCGTCGTCCACCGCCGTGGCCGTACACGAGCCCGGCCCGGTGGCGGCCCCGGCCGACCCGACCCCCGCTCCTGCTTCCACCGTCATGGAGACCCCTCACGTGGACAGTGACCGCCTGGCCGATCTCGTGGCCGACCATCTCGCCCTGCACGACGACTACATGAACAGCCAGCTCCAGAGCGCCCAGCGACTGACCGGTCTGCTGGAACGCGCCGCCGAGCAGGGCCACCTGGGCCAGATCCTGCCCGGCGTCAACGCCGTGAAGGAGCACGGGCTGGACATCGGACGCAGCCACCTGCGCGCCAACGAGGTCCTGCGCGACCTCGCCGGCCTGGAGCTGGGCACGGCGGTCCCGACCGCGGCGCCCGCCCCCGCTCCCGTGCAGCCCGCGCCCCGCACAGAGGCTCAGCCGGCCCTGCCCGCCGCGGCTCCGGCCGCCCTGGCCCCGGCCCTCGCCCCCGCCCCGCAGGCCCTGGCCACCGCACCGGCCCCGGCTCCCGCCCCGCAGCCGGTGACCATCACCGCCCCGACCACCGCCGCACAGCCGCCCGCACCGGCCGCCGAGCCGACCACGCCCGGCGTGGACGCGGCCGGTGTGGAGGCGGCCCTGCTGGAGGTCGTCGGCGCCAAGACCGGTTATCCGACGGACATGCTCGAACTCGACATGGACGTCGAGGCGGATCTGGGTATCGACTCGATCAAGCGGGTCGAGATCATGGGTGTGATGCAGGAGCGGTTCGGTGGCGGCGCCGCCGCCGGTCCGGAGCAGCTGGCCGAGCTGCGCACGTTGCGCGACATCGTCGGCTTCATGGCCAACTCCTCGGCCCCTACGTCCGTTTCCGCCGCCCCCGCGGCGACTGCCGCTCCCGCAGTCGACGCCGCGAGCGTTGAGGCGGCTCTGCTGGAGGTCGTAGGAGCGAAGACGGGCTACCCGGCGGACATGCTCGATCTGGACATGGATGTCGAGGCGGATCTGGGTATCGACTCGATCAAGCGGGTCGAGATCATGGGTGTGATGCAGGAGCGGTTCGGTGGTGGCACCGCCGCCGGTCCGGAGCAGCTGGCCGAACTGCGTACGTTGCGCGACATCGTCGGCTTCATGGCCAACTCCTCGGCTCCCACAGCCGTTTCCGCCGCCCCCGCGGGGACTGCCGCTCCCGCAGTCGACGCCGCGAGCGTTGAGGCGGCTCTGCTGGAGGTCGTAGGAGCGAAGACCGGTTACCCGGCGGACATGCTCGATCTGGACATGGATGTCGAGGCGGATCTGGGTATCGACTCGATCAAGCGGGTCGAGATCATGGGTGTGATGCAGGAGAAGTTCGGCTCCGGCACCGCCGCCGGTCCCGAGCAGCTCGCCGAACTACGCACCCTGCGCCACATCGTCGACTTCATGGCCGGCACCTCGGCCGCCACCGGCACGCAGACCACGACCCCCGCCACCGTCGCGGCCGACGCGCCGAGCCCGGACGAGCAGCCCGGTGGCGGCATCGGCCGCGCGCAGGCCGCGCTCGTCGAACTGCCCACGCCCGACCGGCTGGTGGACGCCTACCCGAACGGCTCCGGCACGCTGATCGTCGACGACGGCTCGGAACTGGCGACCGCGCTCGCGGCCCAGCTGACCGAGACCGGCACGCGGGTGCACGTGCTGCGGCTGCCCGGTGTCGCGCAGCGCATCAGCGGCGTCAAGGACCACGCGCTGTCCGGCTGGGGCGTGACCGAGCTCGCCGAGCAGATGGAACTCGTCCTCGCCGACCGGATCAGCCTGGTCCTCGACCTCTCCGCCGCCCACCAGGACGACTTCACCGCGGGCACGCGCCGCCTCGCGCACACGCTGCTGGTGGCCAAGCACGCGGTCGAGGCGCTGAACACCGCGGCCGACGCGGGCCGCGCCGCCTTCGTCACCGTCACCCGCCTCGACGGCGCCTTCGGCCTCACCGGCGTCGCCGAGCACCTGACGCCGGCCGCGGGCGTGGCGGGCCTGGTCAAGACGCTGGCCGTGGAGGCGCCGCGGCTGTTCTGCCGATCCGTCGACCTGGCCCCCGAGCTCACCGCCGAGACCGGCGCCGCCCTGGTGCTGGCCGAGGCGCAGGACGCGGCCACCGACGCCACGCAGGCCGGCCACGACGGCACCCGCCGCCTCGGACTCGGCCTCGCCGAGCAGCCGCTGCACCCGGCGACGGGAGACGTCCCGGCCCTCACCTCCGAGGACCTGATCGTCGTCACGGGAGGCGGACGCGGCATCACCGCCGACTGCGTCACCGAACTCGCCAGGCGCCACAGGGCCGGCCTGCTCCTGCTCGGCCGCACCCCGCTGGAGGACGAGCCGGCCTGGGCGCAGGGCGTCGAGGACTCCGGTCTGAAGGCCGCGGCCGCCGCCCGGTTGAAGGCGTCCGGCGAGAAGCCCACCCCGAAGCGGGTCGAGCAGCTCTTCCGCGCGGTGACCGGCGCCCGCGAGATCCGGGCCACGCTCACCGAGGTCGCCGCCGCCGGCAGCACCGTCGAGTACCTCGCCGTGGACATCACCGACCCCGCCGCCACGGCCGCCGCGCTCGCCCCGTACAAGGAGCGCGTCACCGGCCTGGTGCACGGCGCCGGTGTCCTGGCCGACCAGCTCATCGCCAACAAGAAGGCCTCCGAGATCGAGCGGGTCTTCGCGCCGAAGCTGGCCGGGCTGCGCACCGTGGCCGACGCGCTCGACGCCGAGAACCTGCGCCACGTGGTGCTGTTCTCCTCGGTCGCCGGGTTCTTCGGCAACCGCGGCCAGTCCGACTACGCGATGGCCAACGAGGTCCTCAACGCCTGGGCCTCCTCCTTCAGGCAGCGCCACCCCGCCGCCCGCGTCACCTCGCTGAACTGGGGCGCCTGGGACAGCGGCATGGTCTCCCCGGAGATCAAGGCGGTCTTCAAGGAGCGCGGCATCGTCCTGATCCCGGTCGGCACCGGGGCCGGGCTGTTCACCGAGCAGTTCGACGCCGAGCGCGCCGGAGACGTGGTGACCGTCCTCGGCCCGACGACCCCCCTGTCGGAGCCCGAGCGTGCGGCCGCCACCGGCCCGGTCACCGTCGAGCGCGGCCTGGACGCCCTGCCCGGCGACCCGATCGTCGCCGACCACGTGATCGGCGAGGCGCCCGTGCTGCCCGCGGTCGTGGCCCTCGGCTGGGCCATCGGCGCGGTCGAGCGCGGCACCGGCACCGAGGTGCGCCAGGTGAGCGACTTCGAGGTCCACAAGGGCATCGTCTTCGACGACACCCGGCCCGAGCAGCTCGCCCTGACCATGACCCCGGCCGGCGACCAGGTTCAGGTCGCCATCCGCTCCACCGACGCCAAGGGCGCCGTACGACCGCACTTCGCGGCCGTGGTCAGCCCCGGAGCCGCACCGGCCCCCGCCACCGTCAGCGGCCTGCCGGCACTCGGCGGCGGACGGGACGCCGACGGCCTCTACACCGACGGCACCCTCTTCCACGGCCCGGCTCTGCGCGGCATACGCCGTCTCCTGGCCGAGGACGAGGCGCGGCTGGTCCTGCAGTGCGAACTGCCCGAACTGCGGCCCGAGGGCGGCGCGTTCGGCGGCTCGGCGTTCGCGCCCGGCACCGCGGACCTGCTGCTCCAGGCGGGCCTGGTCTGGGTCCGGCTGTTCCGCGACAGCGCGTCCCTGCCTCTCGGGCTGGCCCGCGCCGACCTGCACCACCCGTTGCCCGACGGCGCCCCGTTCCTGATCGTCGTCGAGCCCGGCCAGGGCAGCACCTCCACCACCGCGTCACTCACCATCACCGCCTGCGCCCCCGACGGAACGGTGCTCGCCCGGTTCGACGGCGTCCGCGTCGTCTCGGCCCCGCAGCTGGCGGCCAAGTTCATCAGCGGCTGATTCCGCTTCCGTGCGGCCCGGCCGCACAACGACACAGCCAGCGCAAGCGATCGGGTCGGCCCGGACGGTTCCTCACCCTGCCGCCGTCCGGGCCGGCCGCCCGCGAGAAGGGACCCGAGAGCTCTCATGAGCAAGTACGCCATAGTCGGCCTCTCCTGCCTGTTCCCGGGCGCGGAGACGCCCGCCGAGTTCTGGCACAACCTCCGCTCCGGCGCCGACAGCCGCCGGGAGGGAGGCGAGGAGGTCTTCGGCCAGACGCCCGAGCCCCGCGACATCGACCCTCAGCACGAGATCTACTGCCGCCGCGGCGGCTTCATCACCGACTTCGCCTTCGCCCCCGACGGCTATCTCCTCGACGCAGCGCACCTCGCGGGACTTGACCGGATCTTCCACTGGTCCCTGCATGTGGCCAAGGAGGTCCTGCGCGACAGCGGACACGCGGAACGCCCCGACATCCTGGCCCGCACCGGCCTGATCCTGGGCAACTACTCCTTCCCGACACCCACTTCGGCCGAGGTCAGCGTGCCCCTGGTGCAGGAGGCCGTACTGGAAGGACTGCGCCGGGCCGGACACCCGCCGCTCGGCGCGCTCGCGCACGCCGGTGACCGTGTCGACCCCGCCCGCCTGAACGCCGAGGACCTGCGGGTCAGCGGCTCCCCGGCCGGCGTCACCGCCGCCGCCCTCGGCCTCGGCGGCCCCCGCTACGCGCTCGACGCGGCCTGCTCCTCCGCCCTGTACGCGCTGAAGCTGGCCTGCGACCACCTCGCCGCCGGACAGGCCGACATGGTCCTGGCCGGCGGTGTCTGCGCCCCCGACCCCACCCTCATCCACCTGTCCTTCGGCGACCTGGGCGCCTACCCGCGCGACGGCTTCAGCCAGCCCTTCGACGCCCGCTCCGGCGGCATCCTCACCGGCCAGGGCGCCGGTATGGTCGCCGTCAAGCGCCTCGCGGACGCCCTGCGGGACGGCGACCGCATCCACGCCGTCGTCGACGGCATCGGGCTGACCAACGACGGCAGCGGCCGCCACCTCCTCGTCCCGCAGGGCCAGGGCCAGCTCGGCTCCTACCGACTCGCCTACGAGCAGGCCGGCATCGCCCCCACGGACATCGACTACCTGGAGTGCCACGCCACCGGCACCCCCATCGGGGACGCCACCGAGGCGCAGTCGGTCGCCGACTTCTTCGGCGCGGCCGGCCGCGTCCCGCTGATCGGCTCGGTCAAGGGCAATATCGGCCACCTGCTCACCGTCGCCGGCCTCAGCAGCATGCTCAAGGTCATCCTGGCCATGGGCCACGGCCACATCCCGCCGACGACCGGCATCGAGCGGCCCGTCAGCTCCAAGGACGGCAAGGTCGGCGAGGACGCGCTCGTCCGCAGCGGCCGCGACTGGCCCGAGGACAACGGGCCGCGCCGCGCTGCGGTCTCCGCCTTCGGCTTCGGCGGCACCAACGCCCACGTCGTGCTGTCCGCCCCCGATGCCGCCACGGCCGTGGAACCGGCCGACGAGACGCCCGTACCGGCCCTCGACATCGCCGGACTCGGCGCCCACTTCGGCTCCTTCGACTCCCTCGACGCCTACGAGCGCGCCGTGCACGAAGGCCGGAACGCGCTGATCCCACTGCCCGCCCGGCGCTGGCGCGGCCTTGACCAGACCCGCGGCGGCTCCCTGGACCACGGCGCCGGCGTCTCGCCCGACGCCCTGCCGCACGGCGCCTTCGTCGACGGCCTGGGCATCGACCCGATGGACCTGAAGATCCCGCCCGCCGACCTGCGCACCTACAACCTCCAGCACGCCCTCGCCATCAAGGTCGCCGACGAGGCCCTGCACGACGCCGGTTACAGCCGCGCCGTGCCCAAGGGCGAGAGCGCCCCGAAGGCCCGCCGTATCGCCGTCGTCGTCGGCATGGAGACCGAGCCCACCACGCATCTCAGGATCACCCGCTACGGCCTCGGGGCCTTCGTACGCGGGGAGTTCGCGCGCGCCGGCATCCCCGTCGACGAGGAGGAGCTGGCCCGGCTGACGGCCGCCGGCCGGGACGCGGTGGTCGATCCGATCGTCGCCAACGAGGTGCTCAGCTACATCGGTAACGTCATGGCCAGCCGCATCTCGTCGTTGTGGAACCTGACCGGCCCCTCCTTCACCGTCTCCTCCGACGGCTCCGCCACCGCCGAGGCCCTCCAGGTCGCCCGGCTGCTGCTGCTCGACCCGGGCATCGAGGCCGTCCTGGTGGGCGCCGTCGACCTGGCCGGCTCCGCCGAGAACCTGCTGCTGCGGCCCGACGTGGTCGCCGAGGCCGGACTCACGTTCGGCGAGAACAGCCGCGGACGGCGCATCGGCGAAGGCGCCGGCGCGATCGTCGTCACCCGGCCCGGCGAGGCCGCCGCGCCGGTGTACGCGCGCCTCGACGCGGTTGCCATCCGGCACGCCGCGCCCATGGACGGACGGGTCCCCGAGGCCGACGCCGACACCTACGCGGCCGCTGCCGAGGCCGCGTTGACCACGGCCGGCATCACCGCCGAGGACGTCGGCTACGTCGAGGCCCACGCGGGTGGCACCCTCGCCGAGGACCGCGCGGAGATCGCCGGGCTCGCCAAGGTGTACCCGTCGACCGCCGAGCCGAAGGGCCCGGCGGGCCGCACCGGCCGTGTCGCGCTCGGCAGCGCCAAGGCCCAGATCGGCGACGCCGGTTGTGCCGCGACCATGGCCGGGCTGATCCGGACCGTGCTCTGCCTGCACCACGGCTACCTGCCCGGCACCAGCGGCTGGAGCCGCCCGGACGCCGAACTCGCCGACGTCTTCGCCTCGTCCGCGCTGTACGTGCCGGAGGCCTCCCGCCCCTGGCTGCGCCGCACCGCGGGCTCGCGGCGGCACGCCGCCGTCGGCTTCATCGGCGCCTCCGGCACCCACGGCCACCTCGTGCTGTCCGCCGAGGCGACCCGCGGCACGCTCGCGGCCGGCGACTGGCAGCGGGCCGGCGGCCCCGTCGTGCTGCCGCTGTCCGCGGACTCCTTCGACGGCCTGCTCACCGCGATCGAGGCGCACCGCGACCTGCTCGCGGGGGACGCCGCCCCGTACGCACTCGCCCGCGAGGCGGCGCGGCAGCTGCCCGGCCGCACCCTGCGGGCCGTGCTCGTCGGCCGCAACCGCGCCGAGCTGCGGGCCCAACTCGACCTCGCCGCACGGGACCTGCCCGCCGTGCACGCCGCGGGCGGCGAGTGGACCACCCCGGCCGGAAGCTGCTTCACCGCACGCCCGATCGGACCCGAGGGCAAGGTCGCGCTCGTCTACCCGGGCGCCTTCAACTCCTACCCCGGGCTCGGCCAGGACCTCTTCCGCGCCTTCCCCGGACTTTTGGAGCGCTTCGAGGCGCAGGCGGACGCTCCGGAGCGCCACCTGCGCGCCGCGGAGCTGTATCCGCGGGCCCAAGTAGCTCTTGGACGACGGGAGTTGATGGGTCTGGAGGCGGGGCTCGGCGAGGACATCCCGTTCATGCTCGCCACCGGCAGCAGCTTCGCCATCCTCTACACCGACCTCGTCCGAGAAGTCCTCGGCATCACCGCGCACGGCGGATTCGGCTACAGCCTGGGTGAGTCGAGCATGCTGTTCGCCACCGGCGGCTGGCGGCCGGAGGGCCGCGACGACGCCCTGATCAGCAACACGCCCATCTTCAAGGACCGGCTGTGCGGTCCGCGCCGTACGGTCCGCGAGGCCTGGCGACTGCCCGATGCCACACCGGACTCCGCGGTGTGGGCCAGCCATGTGCTGCTCACCGACGCGGAGTCGGTGCGGGCCGTGCTGCCCCGCTACGACCGCGTCCACCTCACCCACGTCAACACCCCGGCCGAACTGGTCATCGCGGGTGACCCGGCCCAGTGCCGCGCCCTGATCGAGGAACTCGGCTGCCCCGCGGCCCGTTCGCCCGTCAACGCCGTCATGCACTGCCCGGTCGTGGACGCCGAGTCCGACGGCCTGGCCGGCCTGAACGACTACCCGACCGGCTCCTTCGGCGACCTCCAGCTGCTCAGCGCCTACGACTACGAGCCGCTGCCCGCCCTGGACCGGGGGGAGATCGCCCGGCGCATCGCGCACACCCTGCGTTCCCCGATCGACTTCCCGCGCCTGGTGCGCGGCGCCTACGAGCGCGGCTTCCGCTACTTCCTGGAGGTCGGCCCGAGCGCCACCTGCTCCCGTTGGGTCCGCGAGACCCTCGGCGACGCGGCGCACGTCGCCGCGCCGGTCGACCGACGGGGCGTCGCCGCCACGAAGTCCATCGCCCAACTCGCCGCCAGACTCACCGCCCACGGCGTCGACGTCGACCTGTCCCTGCTGCTGGAGCCGGGCGCCGCACGCGTCCCGGCCCGCCCTGAACGCCCCACCCGCTTCCGCGTGGGCGGCGCGGACCCGGCACCGGCCCGCATCGCCCGCGAACTCGCCACGGTGGCCGGGACGACGACTCCTTCGGCCACCGCCGAGGCGACGACACCGGTGGTGACCGCCGATCCGAACGGCACCTCTTCACCGGCCGCCGCGCACACGCATCGGGTCACCACCACATCCACCACGGCGTCCCCCTCGGCCGGAAACCGGCCCGCTTCGGGCGCCGTACCGGGCGCCGGTTCCGCGGCCGCCGCGTCGCTCCAGTCGGCGCCCCGACCCGCCGCGCCGGCTCCCGCCTCGCATCCGGCAACGACCGCACCCGCCCCGGCGTCCCCCTCGGCCGGAATCCCGCCCGCTTCGGACGCCGTACCGGGCGCCGGCTCCGCGGCCGCGGCGTCGCTCCAGTCGGCGCCCCGACCCGCCGCGCCGGCTCCCGCCTCGCATCCGGCAACGACCGCACCCGCCCCGGCGTCCCCCTCGGCCGGAAACCGGCCCGCTTCGGGCGCCGTACCGGGCGCCGGTTCCGCGGCCGCGGCGTCGCTGCCGTCGGCCTCCGTGCCCGCCCCGCACCCCGTCGCCGCCCCGTCGGCGCCCGAACCCGTCCCGTCCGTACCGCCGGAGGACTCAGCTCTCATGCCCGCAGACCCGACCCTCGCCGACGCCGAGGTCATCACCTTCGACGGCACCCCGATCTCGTACCTGCCCTGGGCGCCGCACCGGCCGCAGGACACGTCCCCGGCCGTGGTGCCGCCCGCTCCGGCCGCGGCCCCGCTCCGGCCGCGGCCCGCCGCCGCCGGGCCCACCGGACAGCAGGACGGCCACATGCCCGCCGCCGTGGCCGCCGACCTCGTACGGGAGATGCGCCGCCAGATGGTCGCCACCCACTCGGTGGTGATGGAGACCCAGCACGTCCTGCAGTCGGCCGCGCTCAGCCGTATGGAGGGGTTGCTGGAGGGCGCCCCGCAGCCGACTGCCGGCACGCGGCCGGCCGCCGAGACCACCGTCCACGCGGAGCGCGTCGCCCCGCAGCCCGTCCTGCCCGCCGCGCCGGTCGCCCCGGCCCTGCCAACAGCCGCCCCCAGTACGCCGGTTGCCCCAGCCGCCGACTCCGCGAACCCGAGCGGCAAGGACGTCAAGGAAGGCGTCATCTGGGACGAGGCCGACCTCCTGGAGTTCGCCGTCGGCTCCGTCGCCAAGGTCTTCGGACCGGAGTTCGGCGTCATCGACGGCTACGCCAAGCGCGTCCGGCTGCCCGCACCGCCGTACCACTTCGTCACCCGCGTCACCGCGATCGACGGCACGACGCACGAGTTCAAGCCCGCCACCATCACCACGGAGTACGACGTCCCCGAGGACGCCTGGTACGCCGTCGACGGCGGTGTCCCGCCGGCCGTCACCGTCGAGGCCGGCCAGTGCGACCTGCTGCTGGTCAGCTACCTCGGCATCGACTTCCGCAACAAGGGCGAGCGCGTCTACCGCCTCCTCGACAGCACCCTGATCTTCCGCGGCAACCTGCCCCAGGTCGGGCAGACCCTGCGCTACGACATCTCCATCGACCGCTTCGTGCACCAGGGCGACACCACGCTCTTCTTCTTCAGCTACAAGTGCTACGCCGACGGCGAGCTGATCCTCGAACTGCACGACGCCTGCGCCGGGTTCTTCAGCCGCCAGGAGCTCGAAACGCCGCTCGGCGTGGTGATGACCGAGAAGGAGAAGGCCGCCCGCGCCCAGCTGCCCCGCGGCTACTTCAAGCCGCTGGCGTACACCGAGAAGAACCACCTCACCCGCGAGGACCTCGACCTGCTCGCCCAGGGACGCCACGGTGACGTCTTCGGCCCCGACCACGCCCAGGACCCGGGCGTCAACCCGGCGCTGCGCCTGCCGGACGAGAAGCTGCGGATGGTCGACGACGTCGTCATCGACCGCAAGGGCGGCCCGCGCGGCCTCGGCACGCTCAGCGCCATCAAGAAACTGACCCCCGACGCCTGGTACTTCACCTGCCACTTCCCGGACGACCACGTGCTGGCCGGCTCACTGGTCGCCGAGGGCGCCGTCCAGCTGCTGCAGATATACCTGCTGCACCAGGGCATGCACCTCACCCTCCCCGACGCCCGCTTCCAGTGCGTCACGGACACCCCGATCGAGGTTCAGGTCCGGGGCCAGATCACCCAGGCCCACGAGGAGATCCGCTACGAGGTCGAGGTCATGGAGCTCACGCTCCTGCCACGCGCCACGGTCATCGCCGACGTCCTGATCTACCTCGGGGACAAGCCCGTCATCCGGATGAAGAACCTCGGCCTCCAGGTGCGCGAGAAGGAGGGCTCGCCCTACCGCCCCGAGGCCGGCGGCGTCCCGCAGTTCCTCGGCCGCCGCAACCGCGACGGCGAGGCGGCGATGATCAACGAGATGCACCTCGCGCACGCCGCCAAGGGCCTGCTCGACGTCGCGATGGGCCCGGAGTTCGAGGTCTACCGCGACAGCCGCGCCCCCTACATCCCCAACGGCGACTTCCAGTTCGTCGACCGCGTGATGTCGCTGAAGGGAACCCGCGGCGACCTGTCGCCCGGCTCGGAGATGGTCACCGAGTACGACTCCCCGGGCGACGCCTGGTACTACGAGCAGAACTCCCACCCGCACATGCCCAACGCCGTCCACATGGAGTCCTCCCTCCAGGCGGCGATCTTCCTCGGCTACTACCTCGGCGCCACGCTGAAGAACACCGACGAGCAGTACGCCATCCGCAACCTCGACGGCCGCGCCACCCTGGTCAAGGACATCGACCTGCGCGGCAAGACCGTCCGCCACCACTCCAAGCTGCTGATGACGAGCGCCGTCCACGGCGCGGTCCTGCAGAACTTCAGCTACGAACTCTCCGCCGACGGCGAGGTCTTCTACACCGGCGAGTCCCTCTTCGGCTACTTCAGCGGCGCGGCCCTCGCCAACCAGGTGGGCCTCGACAACGGCCAGTACGTGGCCCCCTGGCTCGAGACCGAGAAGCCCGACGCCGCCCGCGTGCGCCGGATCGAACTCCCCGAGGGCGCACCGGCGTTCACCGACCCGAGCGGCGGCCGACTGCACCTGCCCGGCCAGAAGTTCGCCCTCGTGGACCGCGTCGACCTGGTCGCCGACGGCGGCCGGCACGGCCGGGGCCATCTGCACGGCCACCGGGCCATCCGCCCCGACGAGTGGTACTTCGACTGCCACTTCCACCGCGACCCGGTGATGCCCGGCTCGCTCGGCGTCGAGGCGGTCCTGCAGGCCATGAGGCTGTTCGTGCTCGAAGAGAACCTCGCCGACGGCATGCGCAACCCGCACTTCGCGATGGCCACCGACGTGGAGATGTCCTGGAAGTACCGCGGCCAGATCCTGCGCCACGACAAGGAGCTCTTCTTCGACGTGCACGTCAAGGAGGTCCGCCGCGAGGACGGCCGGCTGCTGGTCATCGGCGACGCCGACCTGTGGAAGCCGGGCCTGCGCATCTACGAACTGACCGACGTGGCCATCGAGGTCCGTTCCGCCGAGGCGTGACGCCAGGGGCCTGGGACGGAAGTCCCGCCTGCCCACGGGCGGACGACGGGACTTTTGCCCCAGGCCCTGCCCCGACCCGCCGCCCAGCCAAGGAGCTTCGTTTCACCATGGACATCCGCGACACCCCTCTCCGCTGGTACGGAGACCGGTACCCGAACACGGACCCGGCCGGGATCTACCAGGCCCTGGCCGACCTGGACCAGCCCTGTTTCGTCGTCCTCACCCCCGAGGGCATCGGCGCCGCCTCCGGCGGCTTCGCCACCGCCCAGGGTGACGGCCTGCCGCTGCTCGCCGCCGCCCAGCCGCTGCCGCCCGAACGCCTCGGCTCGGCCGCCTTCCGCGCCGCGCACGGCGTCGCCCAGCCCTACATGGCCGGCGCCATGGCCGGCGGCATCGCCTCCGCCGAGCTGGTCGTCTCCCTCGCCCGGGAGGGCTTCCTCGCCTCCTTCGGCGCGGCCGGACTGCTGCCCGAGACCATCGAGCGCTCCCTGGCCCGGTTCGCCGCCGAGATCCCCGGACTGCCGTACGCGGTCAACCTGATCCACAGCCCCAGCGAGGACCGGCTGGAGCGGGAGGCCGTCGAGCTGTTCCTGCGGCACGGCGTGCGCTGCGTGGAGGCCTCCGCCTACCTGGACCTCACCCCGCACGTGGTGCGCTACCGGCTGGCCGGGCTGCGCCGGGACGCCGACGGCCGGGTGGTCGCCGACAACCGGCTGATCGCCAAGGTGTCCCGGACCGAGACCGCCGAGCGCTTCATGCGCCCGGCCCCGGCCCCGCTGGTCAGCGCCCTGCTGGAGCGCGGCGTGATCACCTCCGAGCAGGCCGCGCTCGCCCACCACCTGCCGCTGGCCGACGACATCACGGTCGAGGCGGACTCCGGCGGTCACACCGACCGGCGCCCGCTGCCCGCCCTGCTGCCGTCCATCCTGCGGTTGCGGGACAGCGTGCAGCGCGAGTTCCGCTACGCCGTCCCGGTCCGGGTCGGCGTCGGCGGCGGCCTCGGCACACCGGTCGCGGTCGCGGCGGCGTTCGCGATGGGCGCCGCCTATGTGGTCACCGGCTCCGTCAACCAGTCCTGCCTGGAGTCCGGCGCGTCCGCCAAGTCCAAGGCGATGCTCGCCGAGGCCGGCATCGCGGACTGCGAGATGGCCCCGGCCGCCGACATGTTCGAGATGGGCGTCGAACTCCAGGTGCTGAAGAAGGGCACGCTCTTTCCGATGCGCGCCAAGCGCCTGTACGAGCTCTACCAGAGCTGCGACGGCCTGGAGTCGATCCCGCCCGCCGACCGCGCCCGCCTGGAGCAGCAGATCTTCCGCCGCTCCCTGGAGGACGTCTGGCAGGAGTGCGTCACCTACTTCACCCGCCGCGACCCCGAGCAGCTCGCCCGTGCCCAGGGCAGCCCCAAGCGCCGTATGGCGCTGGTCTTCCGCTGGTACCTGGGCATGTCCTCGCGCTGGGCGGTCACCGGCGACGAGGGCCGCACGATGGACTACCAGGTCTGGTGCGGCCCGGCGATGGGCAGCTTCAACGACTGGGTGACCGGCAGCTACCTCAAGACGCCGGGCAACCGCCGGGTCGCGGACGTCGCCCACCACCTGATGCGCGGCGCCGCCTTCCACACCCGTCTCGCCCAGCTGCGCACCGCCGGCGTCCACATCCCGGCGACCGCCGCCGACTACCGTCCGGTGCCGCTGGAGAGCCCGGCGCACGGTCCCACGGTGGCCCTGTGATGAGCGCGCTGACCCCCGGGGAACTGGAGCAGCGGCTCGGCGACCCCACCGACGACACCAACCCCTACGGTTTCGCCGCCGCCGTCGCCCGCGACGAACAGGACGCCTTCCCCGACGAGTTGTGCGCGGAGCTGGTGCGGTGCGGCTTCCACCTCAACTACCTTCCCGCCGAGTGGGGCGGCACCTTCGAGTCCTTCGACCGCAGCCTCACCCTGGTCCGCTCAGCCGCCCGCCGGGACGTCAACATCATGCCCGGCACGATGTTCAGCATCATCGCCGCGACCTGCCTCCAGGTGCACGGCAGCCTCGAGCAGCAGCTGCGGGCCGCGGAGATCCTGCGCGCGGGCGGCGCCGTCGCCTTCGCCCTCACCGAGGCCGACCACGGCAGCGACCTGCTCACCAACGAGGTGCGGCTGAGCCCCGACGGCGTGCTCAGCGGCGAGAAGTGGATGGTCGGCCTCGGCCTGCGCGCCGAGGCGGTCTACGTCGTCGCCCGCACCGGCGAACGCGGTCCCGGCGCCTTCTCCGCGGTCCTCCTGGAGACCGCCGGCATCCCGCGGGGGCAGCTGGAGCGGGTCCCCGCCCCGGCCACCGGAGGCATGCGCGGCATCGACCTCGCCACCCTCCGCTTCCACGACACCCCGGTGCCGGACGGGGCCATGGTCGGCAAGCAGGGCACGGGACTCGAGGCCGCCGTCAAGGCCCAGCAGGCGGTCCGCCTGATGAGCATGGCCGGCAGCCTGGGCATCGCCGACACCGCCGTACGCCTGGCACTCGACTTCGCCGCCGACCGCCGTGTCGGCCGCACCGCACTCACCGAATCGCCCTGGCCGCGGCGGGAGTTGTCCGTGGCCGCGGCGGCGCTGCTGGCCGCCGACGCGGTGGCGCTCAGCGCGGCCCGCGGCGTGCACGTGGTGCCGCAGGCGTTCAGCGTCTGGGCGCTGTCCGCCAAGCACGTGGTCGCCGAGGCCACCGACGAGCTGATCCGGCGCTGCGGCACGGTGCTGGCCACCCGCTCGGTGCTGCGCGAGGGTGAACGGGGCGCCGCACTGTTCCAGAAGCTCCAGCGCGACTCGGCCGTGGTCCGCGTCATCGACGCCAGCGCCCTCGCCAACCTCCGGTCCTTCGCAGGCCAGTTGCCCACCCTCACCGACGGCAAGGCCGAAGCGGACCCGGCCGCGGTAGAGGCCGTCTTCACGCTGGACGCCGACCTGCCACCGTACGAGCCCACCAGGCTCGACATGTTCGCCCGTGGCTCGGACCCCATCCTCGCGGGCCTGCCGCAGACCGCCGCCGACATCGCCGCCGAGCTGGGCGAAGTGGGCCTGCTGGCCGAGCAGTTGGGGCACGCGGTGGCCGGGCTCGGCGAGCAGGTCAAGGCCGCGCAGCAGCGGGGCGCCGACCCCAACGCCCTGGTGGACGCCGCCGAGCGGTACGCGTGGCTGCACGCCGCCGCCTGCTGCCTGCACCTGTGGCACGCCAACCGCGGCCGGTCCCTGTACGGCGCCGAGCCCGGTGCCACGGGCTGGCTCGGCGCCACCCTGGCCTACCTCCTCGCCCGCGCCGACGGCGTGGACCCGCGCCGGCACGCGGACCTGCTGACTCCCGCCCTCGACGCCGTCCTCCAACTGCGCGACGGGGAGCGGCTGTTCACCGCCCTGCCCGTACGGCTGGCCACCACCCGATAGGAGCTGAAACGATGTCCAAGTCCGACGTCACCGTGCTGGCCGCGTGGCTGGAGGAGTACCTCGGCGACCCGCACGACGAGGGCAGCCGGATGCCCTTCACCCAGATCCTCGACCACGACGTGCGCGGCGAGTACCCGTACCAGTTCGTCGCCCTGCTGCGCCGCTGGGGCCTGCATCTGCACTGCCTGCCCGACACGGACGGCGGCATGGCCGGCAACGTGGAGACCGGCATGGGCCTGATGCGGCTGGTCGCCCGCCGCGACCCGTCCACCGCCGTCGGCCTGGCCCTCAACAGCCTCGGCTTCATGCCCGCGTGGATCCTGGGCACCCCGGAGCAGAACAGCGCGCTGGTCGCCGACATGAAGCGTGGCAGCTCGGTGGCCTGGGGCCTGTCCGAGCGGGTCCACGGCAGCGACCTGGTCGCCAACGAGGTGCTCGCCGAGAAGACAGAGGGCGGCTGGCTGCTGACCGGTGAGAAGTGGCCGATCGGCAACGCCACCGTCGCCGACAAGGTGGTCGTCTTCGCCCGCACCGGCAAGCGGCCCGGCCCCGCCGCGTACTCGCTGTTCGTCCTCGACAAGTGGCGGGCCGAGCCCGGTACCGTCGACGACCTGCCCTTCGAGGACCTCTACGGCACCCGCGCCCTCGACCTCAGCGGTGTGCGCATGCAGCGGGCGTACGTCCCGGACTCGGCGATGATCGGCCGTGAGGGCCAGGGCCTGGAGATCGCCCTCAAGACCAGCCAGACCGCGCGTGTGGTGCTGATGCACCTGGCGCTGTCGGCCGCCGACACCAGCCTGCGTCTCGCCCTGGACTTCGCCGAGCGCCGGGTGCTGTTCGGCGACCGGATCAGCGATGTCCCTTACACGCGGCGGCAGTTGGCGGAGGCGTTCGCCGACCTGATGGTCGCCGACGCGATGGTCCTGGGCGCCGCCCGCGCCCTGCAGGCGGCGCCGGAACAGATCAGCGTCTGGTCGTCGGTGGTCAAGTACCAGGTGCCGACGCTGCTGCAGAAGACGCTGTCCCAGCTGACCGTGGTCCTCGGCGCACGCACCTTCCTGCGCGACCACCCGCACTACGGCATGCACCAGAAGATGGTCCGCGACATCCTGATCACCGACATCGCCGACGGCAACACCGTGGTCAACCTGCGCAACCTCGGCCACCAGCTCGCCGGCCTGCTGGAGAAGGCCACCGAGGCCGACGACAGTGTGCGCCAGCAGGCCGCCGAGCGCGCCGCCACCCTCTTCGGCATGAACCGGGAACTGCCCGTCTACGAGCCGGTCAAGCAGGAGCTGTTCAGCCGGGGCGGTGACGACGCAGTGCTGGCCGCGCCCGACGGCATACGCCGGCTGCGCGACCTCGCCGGCACCGCGGAGGGCACCGAGGCCGACCGGCTGCGCCGCGCCGCCGACCTCGCCGAGGAGCTCGTCGGCCGCACCGGCTCGCTGCGTGAGCGTGCCGCAGCGCTGAAGGCGGCACTGGGCAAGGGCTACCCGCAGTCGCCGGAACTGTTCGAACTGGCCAAGGAGTACTGCCTGGTGCACGCGGCCGCCGCCTGTGTGCTCACCTACGTCCACTCGCGCGAGGCCATGGACGCCCCGCTGCCCAGCGCCTCCCTGCTGCTGCTCCAGCTGGAGCGGGTGCGCCGCCAGCTGTTCCCGCACGAGCCGGTCACCTCCCAGGCGGTCGTCGACGAGGTCATGGAGGTCCTGCGCCACTTCCACCAGGACAACCGCCTGTTCTCCTACTGGCAGTTCCCGCTCGCCAAGCGGGTCACCGACGAGTCCGCCGCCACCCTCTGAGCCAGGGGAGTCCCGTATGAACGGCAGCGCTCCCGCGTTCCTCTGGCTGCTGCCCGAAGCGGCCGTGAGCGGCTTCGCCGCCGCACTCGGCGGCACCCGGCTGCTGACGCCCGCGGAACGCGACGCACACGACCGGCGCCTGACCCAGGGCGCCCGGCGCCGCTACCTCGGCGCGCGCCTGCTGTGCCGCTACGCGCTCTCGGCGCGCACCGGCCGCCCCGTGGACCGCTGGCGCTTCACACGCGGAGTCCACGGCCGGCCGGAGCCCGAACCGGCCGGTACCGGCGTCCGGTTCAACCTCTCGCACGACGACGGCCTCATCGCCTGCGTCGTCACCGAAGGAGGCGGCTGCGGGGTCGACGTCGCCCCCGCCGCGGCCTCCGGCGAACTGCTCGCCCACCTCGGGCGGCGGCTCGGCCCCGAAGAGCGGGCACAGCTCGCCGCGTCGGCGCACGGCGCACGCGCCGACCTGGCCGGCGAGCTGTGGGTGCTGAAGGAGGCGTACCTGAAGGCGCTGGGAACCGGGCTCACCCGGGGCCTGGGCAGCTTCACCGTCGTCCGCGGTCCGGACAGCCGCATCGCCGTACGAGACCCGCAGCAGCCGGGCGCGGACGCCCGCTGGTTCTTCGACCTGATCCGCCCCGGTCCCCGGCACGTCCTAGCGGTCGCCACCGAACACGGCCGGCCGGGAGCCCTGCGCCGCATCGACCTGTCCGACCTCACCGCTCCGACCACCGCATGAAGGACATCACCATGACGCAACCCACCACTCCGCGTGTCGCCATCGTCGGTGCGGGTGTCGCCGGCCTCTCCGCGGCCTACCACCTGCGCGAGCGCGCCCGCATCACCGTCTACGAGCGGGAGGACCGCCTCGGCGGGCACGCCAACACCGTCGAGGTCGAGGACGACGGCCGCACCCTCGGCATCGACACCGCCTTCGTCGTCTTCAACCGGCCCGCCTACACCAACCTCTGCGAGTTCTTCGAGGAGCTCGGCGTCGAGGCCGTGGAGCACAAGGGCGCCTTCAACTTCTTCGACCTGGACTCCGGCCTGGAGTACGGCACCAAGGAACTCGACATGACCGAGGAGGAGGTGGCCGCCCGCTACTCCGAGGAGTTCCTGACCATCTGGCGCGAGGCCGCCCGCTTCCACACCGAGGGCCGCAAGGACTTCGTCCGCAAGAAGGCCGACATCCCGCTCGGCGAGTACCTCGACCGCGGCGGCTACAGCCAGGCCTTCCGCAACTCCTACGTCATCCTGCTCTGCTCGGCCGTCTGGTCCATCCCTGCGGAGCTGATCTGGGAGATGCCGGCCAGCACCGCCATCGCCTTCTTCATGGGCCACGACGAGGGCGGCCTCGGCGGCCGCCAGGTCGACTGGCGCACCGTCGGCGGCGGTTCCATCTCCTACGTCCGCAAGGCGCTGGCCGCGATCGGCCCCGAGATCCGCAAGGGCGCGCCCGTCACCGCCGTCCACCAGGAGGCCGACGGCGTCACCGTCACCACCGCCGAGGGCAGCGAGCGCTACGACTACGTGGTGATCGGCGCCCACGCCGACGAGGCCCTCGCGATGCTCGACAACCCCAGCGACCGCCAGCAGGAGGTGCTGTCCAAGGTCCGGTACAACGGCTCCTCGGTCATCCTGCACACCGACCCCTCGGTGATGCCCGCCGACCGCGAGCGCTGGGAGGCCTGGAACTACGGCAAGGTCGCCGTCGACGGGAACGACCGTACGTACGTCGCCTATTACATGAACAAGCTCCACGGATTCACCTCGGAGAAGGACTACTTCGTCACCCTCGACTACCCGGGCACCGTCGACCCGGAGACGGTCATCGCCGAATTCCCGTACAGCCACCCGGTCATCGACATTCACGTCCGGGACATGCAGAAGAACATCTACGACGTCAATGAGGGGACCCGCGTGAAGCTGTGCGGTTCCTACTTCCACGCCAAGCGGCACGGTGTGGACCAGATCGGCTCGCACGAGGCCGGCTATTCCTCCGGAATGGACGTGGCGCGGCAGCTCATCAGCGAACTCTGAGTACGCGCGGCGCACAGCGCGCCCTCCGCCGCGGGCGGAGGGCGCGCTGTCGTGTGCGATCAGGCGGCGCGGGACGTCAGGAGGCGAGCATCGAGCCGCTGAGCAGATCGGTCAGATAGCCCATCACCGAGCGCGCCGAGGGTTCTTCGACCGCCGCCTCGACACCGCTCACCCCAGGCGTCCACGGGCCGAGTGCGGGCGCCTCGGCGGACGGATCGCTCAGGACGGGGGAGCACACGCTGATCTGCTCCAGGCGGGCCGTCAGCAGCGGTGTGCCGGGGGTGACGGCGGCCAGCCGGCGCCGGGCGCGCTGGTAGACGCCGATCGCCTCCGGACCGCGCCCGCAGCGGCACAGGGCCAGCATCAACTGGTCGTGGAGGCGCTCGCGGAGCGGGTGGGCGGCGGTGGCGTCCTCCAGTTCGGCCAGGACGCCGTGATGCCGGCGGGTGCGCAGCGCGCAGTCGAAGTAGATCTCCAGCGCGTCCTGGCGCTCCCGCTCGAGGAGCGCCGAGAGCCGCGTGGTGGCCGGGCCGCGAGGGCCGTCCCCCAGCACGCTGCCGCGCCACAGGGCGAGGCCCTGCCGTAGTGCCGTGTAGGTGCCCTCGGGGTCGCCGGCCGTCGTGCGGCGTGCCTGCGCGAGGGCGTGACGGAAGCGTCCGGCGTCGGTCTCCGCCGCTTCGGCCCGAAGGACGTAGCCCGTCTCGCGGGTGAGCAGCCGGGGGAAGTCGGCGGGTTCCGGCTCCAGTTGCAGCAGTGAGCGGCGCAGCACCGAGACGTGGGCGTTGAGGCTCTTGCCGCAACGGTGCGGTGGCGCGGGCCCCCACAATTCCCGGATCAGCGCGTCACGGGAGACCGGGATTTCGGGCCGGGCGATCAACGCCCCGAACAGCAGGCGCTGTTTGGGCGCGTTGAGCGGCACGCAGAGGTCGCGGTCTTCGTCGTACAACTCGGGTGGCCCCAGAATCCGGAACTGCATTCCCTCGCCTTCCCGTCCGCGGTGACCGCAGGGCGCGCCGTGTCGTTGCGCGCCGTACGAATTCCGCACACGAGAAGACCACGCGGGGCAGGGGCCGGGCCTGAGTCGCGGTCACTCACCTTCATTTCCTACGGAGAGGGGTGTCACCCGGAAATTGCCGGCGGCTCGTCGGCAGACGTGAGTAGCCCGCACTCATGCCCCTCACCCCTGCTCGTCCGAGAGTCGTTGGGCCGCGCAGGAGTCGGGGGAGGGGGAGGCGGTCTCGCCGTGACGCACCATCGACTCGGCCTCCTGGGCGAGCCGGCGCAGCGCCATCAGCGCCGGTTCGAGGAGGAAGGTCAGCAGCACCGCGCGCTCGGCCATCTCCAACGGGTCCTTCAGGGACTCCAGTTCGTCCAGGTCCAGGCGGGCGGTCCGGCGGGCGAGTTCGGCGTAGGGGAGGAGGAAGCGCCAGTCGTGGTCCAGGCCCAGCGAACGCAGGGTCTCCAGGGTCTCGTCGATGACCCCGCGGGCCGGGTTGTACTCGGACACCTCCCAGTCGAGCGCTGTCAACAGTGCGTCAGCCTCGCTGCCGTGCTCCCCGCCCTCGCCCTCGGCGTCCTGCGGCGCCTTGGACGTGGCGCCGCCCGTCGGGATGCCGAGGACCAGGCCGAGCACCTGGTGCGTGTCCGCCTGGTACTGGGAGACGGTGTCCAGCAGCTGCTTGGCCGCGGCCACGGACAGGCCGCGCACCCCGATCAGGGCGCGGATCAGGCGCAGCCGCCGCAGGTGCGTGTCGTCGTACTCCGCCTGTGTGGCGGCGGTGGCACGGCCCGGCGGCAGCAGGCCCTCGCGCAAGTAGTACTTGATCGTCGCGTTGGCCACGCCGCTGCGACGACTCAGTTCCGAGATTCTCATCAGCTTCCCGCTCTTCCCCTGGCAATTGGGTAGTGCCACTGTCTAATATAGATAGTGCCACTCGCCAACTTTGGATGCGAGGCTACTGTGCCCACCCTTCCCTGGGTCAAGCCGAATCCGGCACGGCCCGACACCAGCGCCTTCGTCATGGCCTCCCGGCTCGAGGTGCGATCCCTCAAACACGTCCCCCGCTTCTTCCTGAAGTCCCTCTCCGCCTGGGGTCAGGTCCGCCGGGCCCCAGGAGCGCTCGGCGCCTCCCTGGAGGCCCAGCTGTTCAAGGGGGTCTTCTTCACGCTGTCCGCGTGGGAGAGCAAGGACGCCCTCTACGCGTACGCCAAGGCCAACCCGCACAAGAACGTCGTACGGGACGTGCGCTCCAGCATGCGCGGTTCGACGTTCATCTTCTGGGAGGTGCCGGTCGAGCAGCTGCCGATCGACTGGTCCGACGCCAAGCGGCGCATCGACGAGAAGGCTCGCGTCGACGCGCTGGGCGGCGGTCACGACGCCCACTGAACCCCCGGCCCGACGCCACCCCCGCCGTCGGGCCGGGTCGCTCCGTCCGGACCCCGGCGCGGTGCACGGCCCCGGCCGCCACCGCGCCCGGTCCGGCGTGCCCGCGAAACCGCACCGCGCATCACTGCACGCACGCACCCGCGCATCCGCGCGCCGCGCGTGAACTGCCGGAACATTCCGGCAGGTTGACCTCATTGCTGTTTCTTGGCGTGATTGCCCCGCCTTGCCGCCGTTTGTCAGGCCCTGTCAGCCGGCGAGCCCGACGGGATGTGCCGCCGCTACTGTTCCCGCCGAGGCACCCCGGCGGGGTGTCCGATCGCTCCGTCGGCCCGGCGGGTTGCACGCCCGCGCGCCGACAGCACACGCCCGCGCACCACTTCGGCGCACCGGGGCCGAGCCCGGCCCTCGCCCTGCCCGACACCTTCGCCCCCGGTACCCGTGTGCCGGAGAACCCGGAGAATCAACGTGACCACGGTCCACGAGACCCTCACCAGGGGTGAGACCGAAGTCGGCGCCGTCGGCACGGCGACAGCCCTTCTCGATGCCTACCGACCCGGCGTCCACCGCTTCTTCGCCTCGCCCACCCGCACCCTGCTGGCCTACGGCACACACAGCCAAGTCCCGCACGACGAACGGCCGTTGACCGACCGGGTGGACGAGACGCTGAGCGCCGCGCGGCTGGCCGGAGAGCCGGCGCCCGTGGTGATCGGCGCCATCCCCTTCGACGGCTCCGCGCCCGCGGCCCTCGTCGTGCCCTCCGTGCTGCACCGGGCCCCGGCCCTCGCCGCGGACCCGCTGATCGCGTTTCCCGCGCCCCGGCCCGAGCCGCTGTCCTGGACGGTCGACCCCGTTCCCGCGCCGGAGCGCTACGGCGCCGCCGTCGCCGCCGCCGTGCGGCGCATGCGGGCCGGCGAGTTCGACAAGGTCGTCCTCGCGCGGGCCCTCGACCTGACCGCCGGGCAGAGCCCCGACGTCCCGGCGATGCTTCAGCGCCTGGCGCGCCGCGACGTCGGCGGCTACACCTTCGCCGTGCCCACCCCCACCGGGAGCACCCTGCTCGGCGCCAGCCCCGAACTCCTCGTCTCCCGCCGCGGCACCGCCCTGGTGGCCAACCCGCTGGCCGGCTCCACCCCGCGCAGCGACGACCTCGCCGAGGACGTACGCCGCGCCGCCGCGCTGCTGGAGTCCGTCAAGGACCTGCACGAGCACGCCGTGGTCGTCGACGCCATGCGGGCCGCCCTCGCCCCGTACTGCGCCGAGTTCCACGTCCCCGAACGGCCCTCGCTGGTGAAGACCGCCACCATGTGGCACCTGTCGACCACCATCACCGGCACCCTGGCCGGCCCCGCCGTCTCCGCCCTGGAACTGGCCTGCGCCGTGCACCCCACACCCGCCGTGTGCGGCGCCCCGACCGCGCACGCCCGCCGCGTCATCGGTGAACTGGAGCCGTTCGACCGGGGGTTGTACACCGGCATCGTCGGCTGGGGCGACGCCGAGGGCGACGGCGAGTGGGTGGTGACCATCCGCTGCGCCGAGGCCTCCGAGCAGGGACTGCGGCTGTTCGCGGGAGCGGGCGTCGTCGCCTCCTCCGTCCCCGCCGCCGAGACCGCCGAGACCGGCGCCAAGTTCCGCACCTTCCTGGACGCCGTGGGGGCCGAGCTGTGAGCGCCGACGCGCCCACCTGGCCCGCCGAGTTCGCCGACCGCTACCGCGCCGCCGGACACTGGCGCGGCCAGACGTTCGGGCAGATGCTGCGCGAGCGGGCAGAGCGCCACCCGGACCGGACCGCCGTCGTCGACCCGGCGGGCGCCGGCCGCCGCTGGAGCTACGCCGAACTCGACGCCCGCGCCGACCGGCTGGCCGCCGGCCTGATCGCCGCCGGCATCGGACGCGGCGACCGGGTCGTCGTCCAACTGCCCAACGTCGCCGAGTTCTTCGAGACCGTCTTCGCCCTCTTCCGCGTCGGCGCGCTGCCCGTCTTCGCCCTGCCCGCCCACCGGGACACGGAGATCACGCACTTCTGCACACTGAGCGAGGCGGTCGCCTACGTCGTCGCCGACGTGCACGAGGGCTACGACTACCGGGAGTTGGCCACGCGCGTCCAGGCGAAGGCGCCCTCGCTGAAGCACGTCTTCGTGGTGGGAGACGCGGGGGCCGCCGCAGGGCACACGGCGTTTTCCGACGTGCCCCGCGACCCGGTGCCGCACGACGTACCCGACGCCGGCGACCTCGCCTTCCTCCAGCTGTCCGGCGGCAGCACCGGCGTACCCAAGCTGATCCCGCGCACCCACGACGACTACCTGTACTCGGTGCGCGCCTCCAACGAGATCTGCGCGGTCGACGAGGACAGCGTCCACCTCGTCGCGCTGCCCGCCGCGCACAACTTCCCTCTCAGCTCGCCCGGTTCGCTGGGCACGCTGGCGGCCGGCGGCCGGGTGGTGCTCTGCCCGAGGCCCGACCCGGACACCGCGTTCCCCCTCATCGAGCGCGAGGGCGTCACCCTCACCGGGCTCGTCCCGCCGCTCGCCCTGGCCTGGACGGCGGCCGCGGCGGGTACGCCTCACGACCTCAGCAGCCTCGAGATCCTGCTGGTCGGCGGCGCCAAGTTCAGCGAGGAGGCCGCACGCCGCGTCCGCCCCGCCCTGGGCTGCACGCTCCAGCAGGTCTTCGGGATGGCCGAGGGCCTGGTCAACTACACCCGGCTCGACGACGACGAGGAAACGATCGTCACCACCCAGGGCCGGCCCGTCTCGCCCGACGACGAGATCCGCGTCGTGGACGACGAGGACCAGGACGTCGCACCGGGGGAGACCGGCCACCTCCTCACCCGCGGGCCCTACACGATCCGCGGATACTGGCGCGCCCCCGAGCACAACCGGCGTTCCTTCACCGCCGACGGCTTCTACCGCACCGGCGACCTCGTGCGGCTGACCGGCACCGGCCACCTGGTCGTCGAGGGACGCAGCAAGGACCAGATCAACAGGGGCGGCGAGAAGATTGCGCCCGAGGAGGTCGAGAACGTCATCCTCGGCCACCCCGCGGTGCACGACGTGTCCGTCGTCGCCGTACCCGACGACTACCTCGGCGAGCGCAGCTGCGCCTACGTCGTCCTGCGCCCCGGCGCCGGCCTGCGTCCCGTCGCGCTCAAACGCTTCGTGCGCGAGCGCGGACTGGCCGCCTACAAGGTCCCCGACCGGGTCGAGTTCGTCGACGTCTTCCCGCACACCGGCGTCGGCAAGGTCAGCAAGAAGGATCTGCGCGCGACCGCCGCCGACCCCGCACCGGCCGCACCGGCCTCCCACGATTAGGCGACCTCACCCATGGGACTTCCGTCCATCCCGCCGTACCCGATGCCGACCGGCCCGGAGCTGCCCGCCAACCGGGTGGACTGGCACGTCGATCCGGACCGGGCCGTGCTGCTCGTCCACGACCTGCAGCACCACTTCCTGTCCGCGTTCACGCAGGACGCCTCGCCCGTCGGTGAACTCGTGCCCCGGGTGGCCCGCCTGGCGAACGAGGCACGCCAACTCGGCATCCCCGTCGTCTACTCGGCGCAGACCGGCGGCCAGAGCCCCCGGCAGCGCGGACTGCAGATGGACTTCTGGGGCCCCGGCCTGCCCGGCGACGCGCACGCCCAGGCCATACCCGCCACGGTCGCCCCGCACGAGGGCGACACCGTGCTGACCAAGTGGAAGTACAGCGCCTTCGTCCGCACCGACCTGGCCGGCCTCCTCGCCAAGCACGACCGCGACCAGCTGGTCATCACCGGCGTCTACGCCCACCTCGGAGTCAACATGACCGCGTGCGACGCCTGGATGCGCGACATACAGGCCTTCGTCGTCGCCGACGCCGTCGCCGACTTCGGCCCGCGCGAGCACATGGAGGCCCTGCACTGGGCCGCCCGCTCCTGCGCGTTCGTCACCACGTGCGACACCGTCCTCCAGGAGATCCGGCCATGACCCTGACCGTGCAGCGGATGCGCGAAGACGTCGCGGACGTGCTGGGGGAGGACCCGGTGGACATCCCTGTCGACGAGAACCTCGTCGACTACGGCCTCGACTCGGTGCGCCTGATGACCCTGGTCGAGCGGTGGCGGCGCGAGCACGGCGCCGACGTCTCCTTCGCCGACCTCGCCGAGCGCACCGCCATCGAGGCGTGGGCCCCACTGCTGGGAGCCCGCACATGACGGGCGCCCCCGAGCGGCAACTGCCGCTGACCGCAGCCCAGTCGGGCATGTGGTACGCGCAGGCCCTCGACCCCGACAGCCCCGCCCTGAACACGGCCGAGTACCTGGAGATCCACGGCCCCGTGCGGCCCGAGCTCTTCGCCGAGGCCCTGCACCGCACCGCCGGGGACGCCGAGGCGCTGCGGGTACGCATCGCCGAAACCCCGGACGGGATACGGCAGTTCATCCAACCGGCGTCGAGCGACGGGTTCCCGCTGCACCAGGCGGACCTGCGCGACGCGCCCGATCCCGACGCCGCCGCCCGCGACTGGATGGACGAGGACCTCGCCCGGCCCTTCGACCTCGCCGCAGGGCCGCTGTTCCAGCACGCCCTTCTCCGGGTCGGCGACGAACGCTGGCTGTGGTACCAGCGCGTGCACCACATCGTCCTGGACGGCTTCGGCTACTCGCTGCTCGCCCGCCGCACCGCCGAGACCTACACGGCACTCGCTGCCGGCCGGCACCCAGCGGAAAACCCCTTCGGCCGCCTAGACGACCTGGTCGCCGCCGACCTCGCCTACCGCGACGACGAGCAGTACGCCCTCGACCGCGCCCACTGGAGCGAAACCCTCGCCGACCGGCCCGAGGCGCCCACGCCGGCGGGTCGCACCGCACTGCCCTCCCACACCTTCCTGCGCGCAACCGCCCACGTTCCGGACGAAGTCACCGACGGACTGCGCTCCCTGGCAGCCGAACTACGCGCCACCTGGGTCGAGTTGATCGTCGCGGCACAGGCCCTGTACGTCTCCCGGGCCACCGGCCGCTCGGACGTCGTCCTGGGCCTGCCGCTGATGGGCCGCATGGGCTCGGTAGCGCTGCGGGTGCCCGGCATGGTGATGAACGTCCTGCCGCTGCGCCTTGAGGTCCAGCCGGCCACCACGCTCGCCCGGCTGACCCGCCAGGTCGTCCTCGGCATGCGTGCCGCCCGCCGCCACCAGCGCTACCGCTTCGAGGACATCCGACGCGACCTCGGCCTGCTCGGCGAGGGCCGCGCGCTCGTCGGCCCGCTGATCAACGTCATGCCCTTCGACTACGGCCTCACGTTCGCGGGCGCCGCCACCGTCCCGCACAACCTCTCGGCCGGTCCGGTGGACGACCTCACCGTCAACGTCTACGACCGCGCCGACGGCCGCGGCCTGCGCATCGACCACGACGCCAACCCCGCCCTCTACACGCGTGCCGAACTGGCCGCCCACCAGGAGCGGTTCCTCGCCCTGCTGGCCCGCCTCGCAGGGCACGACCCCGAGACCCCCCTCGCCGGACTCGGCATCGCCACCGACGCCGAACGCCATCTGGTCGTCACCGACTTCAACGCCACCGACCACGACGTCCCGGCCACCACGCTGATCGGCCCCATCGAGGCCCAGGCCCGCCGCACCCCCGACGCGCCCGCGCTCATCCACGCCGACCGGACCCTGACCTACGCCGAACTCACCACGCGAGCCAACCAGTTGGCGCATCGTCTGGCGGCCGGGGGAGTGGGTCCGGGCACGATCGTCGGCGTCGCCCTGCCCCGCTCCGTCGAGCTGATCGTCGCCCTGCTCGCCGTCCTCAAGGCAGGCGGCGCCTATCTGCCGCTCGACCCGGGCTACCCGGCCGACCGGCTCGCCCACGTCCTCGACGACGCCGACCCCGTCTGCGTCATCACCGACGCCGCCACCGCCGAACGACTGCCCAAAACCAGCCGCGATCTCGTCCTCCTGGACCGCACCGACCTCGCGCGCCTGCCCACGTACGATCCGCCCCGGGCCCTCACCCCGAGCGATCCCGCCTACGTCATCTACACCTCCGGCTCGACCGGCCGGCCCAAGGGCGTCGTCGTCCCGCACGCGGCGATCGACAACCGGTTGCGCTGGATGCAGCACACCTACCCGCTGACGCCCGGCGACCGCGTCCTGCAGAAGACACCGTCCGGATTCGACGTCTCCGTATGGGAGTTCTTCTGGGCCTTCCGCGTCGGCGCCACGCTCGTCCTCGCCGCCCCCGAAGGACACAAGGACCCTTCCTACCTGGCCCGGCTCATCCGCGAACAAGCCGTCACCGTCTGCCACTTCGTGCCCTCCATGCTGCAGGTGTTCCTCGCCGAACCGGAGGCGGCCGGATGCACCGGCCTGCGGCACGTCTTCTGCAGCGGCGAGGTCCTGCCCCGCGAGACCGCCCACCGCTTCCACCGCCGGCTGCCCACGGTCCCGCTGCACAACCTCTACGGCCCCACCGAGGCCGCCGTCGACGTCAGCCACCACACCTGCGTCCCCGCGGACACCGGCACGGTCCCGATCGGCCGCCCGGTGTGGAACACCCGCCTCTACGTCCTCGACGCCGCCCTCCAGCCGTGCCCGCCCGGCGTACCGGGCGAGCTGTACCTCGCGGGCGTCCAGCTCGCCGACGGCTACCTCGGCCGCGCCGCCCTGACCGCCACCCGCTTCGTCGCCGACCCCTACGGCCCGCCCGGCTCGCGCATGTACCGCACCGGCGACCTCGCCCGCTGGAGCGACGACTGCGAGGTCATCTACCTGGGCCGGACCGACCACCAGGTCAAGCTGCGCGGGCAGCGCCTCGAACCCGGTGAGATCGAGGCCCGGTTGACCGCCGTAGAAGGCATCACCGGCGCCACGGTCCTCCTGCGCGAGGACCGCGCCGGCGACCAGCGCCTCGTCGCCTACGTCACCGGCAGCGCCCCCGACGACCTGCGCACCCGCCTCGCCGCAGCCCTGCCCGACTACATGGTCCCCTCCGCGTTCGTCACCCTCGACGACTTCCCGCTCAGCCCCAACGGCAAGCTGGACCGCGCGGCCCTCCCGGCGCCCGCCGCTACCTCCCGCGCCGACGCACGCGCCCCGCGCACCCCCACCGAGGAGACCCTGACCCGGCTGTTCGCCGAGGTGCTCGGCGTCGACCGCGTCGGTGCCGACGACGGCTTCTTCGACCTCGGCGGCACCTCCCTGCTCGCCGCCCGCCTGATGGCCCGCATCCGCGACACCCTCGGCACCCGGACCCCGCTCGGCGCGCTCTTCCGGGCGCCCACCCCCGCCGCGCTCGCCGACGGGCTCGCCGACGCCGGCCACGACGACACCGCCCTGGACGTCCTGCTCCCGCTGCGCGCCACGGGCACACGCACCCCGCTGTTCGTCTTCCACCCCGCCGGCGGCATCAGCTGGTGCTACTCGGGCCTGCTCTCCCGTCTCGGCCCGGACCAGCCCGTCCACGGCCTGCAGGCGCGCGGACTGCGGGAGGGCGAGGAACTCCCGGCCACGATGGACGAGATGGCCGCCGACTACGCCGGCCGACTGCGCGCGGTGCAGCCGCAGGGACCGTACCGCCTGCTGGGCTGGTCGGTCGGCGGCGTCATCGCCCACACCGTCGCCATCCACCTGCAACAGGCGGGCGAGACGGTCGAGTTGCTGGCCCTGCTGGACGCCTACCCCTCCGACCAGTGGCGTGACCTCGCCGGCCCCACCGAGGCCGACGCCCTCAACGCCCTGCTGCGCATGGCCGGTTACGAGGGCGGCACCGGACTGACCCGCGACGAGGTCCTGGAGGTGCTGCGCCGCGAAGGCAGCGCGCTCGCGGCACTGCCGCAGCGGGTCCTCGACGCCGTCATCGGCATCGTCACCAACAACGCCCGCCTGATGCGCACCCAGAACCACCGGACCTTCGACGGCGACCTGCTGTTCTTCACCGCGGCCGCCCCGCGCGCCGAGCACTGGCTGACCCCGCAGGCCTGGACGCCGTACCTCACCGGAACCGTCGAGGAGCACCAACTCGACTGCCTGCACCCGGAGATGACCCGGCCCGGCCCGCTCGACGACATCGCCGCCACCCTCGCGGCCCGGCTGAAGGAACTCGACGGATGACCCACCCCTTCGACCCCGCCGGCCCGAACGACCCCACCCATCTGATCCTGACCGACGCCGCGGGCCACCGATCGCTGTGGCCGTCCTGGCTGCCCGTCCCGGCCGGCTGGACCACCGAGTTCGGCCCGGCCCCGCACGAGGACTGCCTGCGCACCCTCGACGCCCCGCCGACGGGCCACGAAGCCCCCACCCCTTGATGCCGACCGAGCCCGGCCGTCGTCCCAGCCTCAACCCAGCCTGATCCCGCCTTTGATCCCGACCCCTGATCCCGACCCTGGAGGAACCACCATGTCCGCCACCCCCAACCCGATCGGCCGACGCACCGTGCTCGGTGCGGCGCTCGCCGCAGGCGGCGCGCTCGGCGCGGCCGGAACGGCGGCAGCCGCCACCCCGGACCGGGCCCGTACGAAGGAGGCGACCTACGCCGTGACATCCGCCGAACTCGCCCAGGGTCTCTACCAGGTGGCCCACTCCACCCGTAACGACGTGCTGTGGGTGACCAGTTCGATCGGCTTCCCGCCCGTCACCCACTCCCGCCTGCTCAAGGTGGACCCGCGGACGCTGAAGCAGCTGGCGAGCTACGAGCCGCCGCTCAGCGACCCTGCCACCGGTGCCGTGGAGGCGGTCTACGGTGTGGCGGTCGACGACGTGCACAACACCGTCTGGGTCACCGCCACCCTCGACAACGCGCTCGCCGTGTACTGCCAGCGCACCGGGCGCCACCTGGCCAAGCTGCCCGGAGTGCAGCACCCGCGCGACGTCGCCCTCGACGTCGCACGCGGCCTGGTGTGGTGCAGCGCCCTGGAGGAGGGCAGCGTCGTCGCCTTCGACCTGGCGACGCACCAGGAGCGCAAGCGCGTCACCGTCGAGGGCGCCTGGCCCGCGGGCCTCGCCGTCGACCTGTTCACCGGCAACGTCTACGCGGCCGACCTGGCCAAGAGCCGTGTCATCGAGGTCCGCCCCGGCTCCGACCAGCCCCGGCTGATCCCGGCCGGCCAGGGCACCATCGACGTGGCCCTGTCCGCGGACGGCCGCACCGCCTACACCGCGAACCAGACCGCCGGCTCCGTCTCCGTCATCGACCTGGCCACCGGCGCGACCACGAAGGAGATCAAGACGGGCGCCGGAACCCTCGCGGTGGCCACGGACGCCCGGAACGGCCGCGTCTTCGTCGCCAACAAGGACGCCGGGACCACGAGCGTCGTGGACCCCGCCGCGGGCGCGGTCGTCGCCGACCTGCCCACCGGCGCCAACACCGACCACGTCACGGTCGTCCACGGCACGGCCTACGTCGTCGACAAGGCGGCGGCCGGCCCGGGGACCCTCGACTCGATCCACCTCATCCGCGCAACCCGCTGACGCGCTGCCCGGGCCGGTCCGGCGCACGCCGGGCCGGCCCGCCTCTGAAGGAGGCCTCTGAAGGAACCGTCGGGAACCCCTGAAGGGAATGGGATGCGCAACCTGATCCAGGTGGGCGCCTGGGTGAGCCTGGCCGGGCGGACGAGGGCGGTACTCACGCTCTCCGCCGAGTCGATACGTCTCACCGACGGCGCGGGCCCACCCCGTGAACTACCGCTGTCCGTAGTGCTGGAGGCCGAGGACTTCGAAGTCCTCACCAGCGAACTGCGGATGCCGTTACCGCCCCAGCCGCTCCTGGACACCATCCCCGAGCAGGCCCGGGAGAAGGCCCTGTGGTGGGAGCCCCACATCCTGGAGGTCCTCCACGGCACCGCCCCCGGCGCCCACCCCCGCCCCGAGTACGACCCGGCCCGCGTCTCCCTGACCACCCGCGAACAGACCAAGGCGGCAGAACTGACGGCCGAGGGCCACCGGGTCGGCATGAGCACGGTCGGCCACCTGCGCCGCCGCTACCAGACGGAGGGTCTGCTGGGCCTGGTTGACCGCCGGCAGAAGCGGTTGCGGCCGTAGCGGGGAGAACCACGTCTCACCCGGACCCGTTACGGATGGGGGTGAGCACGTTCTCCTCGAACGGGCGGCCCTCGACGGTGACTTCGCGCACGGTGCCGATGCCCCCGACGTAGTACTTGTCGTCCACGACACCCGGCTCCAGCGGCGTCCATTCCTTCGTACGCGGAGCCCCTTCGAAGGACCCGTAGGGGACGGACACACGGGAGGTCAGGTCCAGGACCTGGAAGCGGTCCTCGGCCTGACCGGGGTAGAGCTCCTGCTCGCTCGCCGTGCCGGTCCGGCTGCCGGGCACGGTCCCCGGCAGGCCGTCCTCGTCGTGGGCGCACCGCTCGGCGACTGCGCGGAGGCGTTGCACCGGCTGCTGATCCTGCTGCTCGCAGGCGGCCCGCTCGCCCTCGTAACGTCCTCGTACGCCGGCCGGCTGCTCGCGGGCGCCGCGCTGCGGCCGGTCGAGCGCATCCGCCGGGAGGCCGCCGTGATCTCCGAGGCCGAACCCGAGCGGCGGCTGACCGTTCCGCCGGCCCGGGACGAACTGGCCCGGCTCGCCCACACCCTCAACGCCATGCTCGCGCGCCTCCAGGAGGCACTGGTACGCGAGCACCGCCTCGTCGACACCGCCGGCCACGAACTGCGCACCCGTCTGGCACTGCTGCGAGCCCAACTCGACCTGGCAACAGCGCGCCCGCGCGGCCGGTCCGAGCTGGAAGCCGCCGTCCGCTCCGCCGCCGCCGAGACCGACCGGCTCGTCGGACTCGCCGAGGACCTTCTCGTCCTGGCCCGCACCCGACAGGGCCGCCTCCCACTGCGCCGCGAGCCCGTGTCCCTGCCGCCCATGCTGTCGACCGCGGCCGAGGCCTTCCGCGCCCGCGCGACCGCCGCCGACGCCACGATCACCGTGGTAGCGGCCGACGCCACCGCACCGACCGCCGACCTCGATCCGGTACGCCTGCGCCAGGTCCTCCACAACCTCCTGGACAACGCCCTGCGCCAATCCGGCTCCCGAGGGCCCGGGCCGGATCACCCTCGGTGCCGACCACGTGGACGGCATGGTGCGCATCGCCGTGCACGACCGGGGCTGCGGTTTCCCACCGGCCGTACTCGATCCACCGAGCCCGCTGCCGGGCGCGGCGGACGCCGGTCTCGGCCCCCCATCGTCAGAACCATCGCCAGGGCCCACGGCGGCCTGCTGGACCTGGCCAACCACCCCTCGGGCGGCGCCCTCGCCATCGTGCGCCTGCCGATTTCGGGATGATTCAGCAACGGCGCCGGCGCCCTTGCGACGGATCAGCCGCTGCTCTCCGGACCCCACCGCTCAGGCCCCACCCCGCGCCAGTCGATCCACGGCACCCCTGCCACCTCCGCCGGGTCGATCTCCAGCCCGGCTCGGCGTAGGAACTCCGCGACGTCCGCCACGTTGTGCGCGAGTCCGAGGATTTCGCCGTCCACGCGTACGCGCCGGCCGCCGGTGGGTGACGGTGGGTGCACGATCACGCGAATCGGTCCGGACATGTCCTCAGGATCATCCTCGGCCTGCGGCTCCGCACTCCAGCGCGTCATCGATGAGGCCGCTCGCGCACGGGCCCGTCCGACCGTCCCAGGTCACGGAGCTCCCACCACGCCACGGGGTCAGGTCGCCGTTGGTGCCAATAGGGGTGGAAGAACGTCTGGGTCGACAGCTGGTACAGACGTCGGCGCAGCTCGGTACGGCCAGGCCGCCGGGCGAGCCGGCGGTACGTGGCGCTCCACTCCTGCTGAGCCCGCACGAGGTCGTCGGGGAACGTTCGCATGACAGAATTCAATCATGTGTTCGATTTTCTGGGCCAGTGCCCCACCGTCGGACGTCGGCGGGAGGAAGGCGCCCGCGCCCGGTCGTCCCGCTCCCGACCCTTCTCGGCGGCGCTGGGGCCGCTTCCGCTGTCGATGCTGCGCGGGTACCGGTCCCCGTAACCGCGGAGGCCGGAGATACGCCGAACGGCCCCCTCGGAGTGATTTCCGAGGGGGCCGCTGCGTGCCTGATGTCGCGAGGCACCGATGAGAGCCGGTTTGTCAGACGGCGCTCAGTACTGCTCGGTCTCCATGAAGCCCGTGCTGGAGTTGTCGTCCGCGTCGAAGGCGTCCACGGCGGCGGTCGGGTCGAATCCGGGCGGGCTGTCCTTCAGGGCCAGGCCCAGACCGGCCAGCTTCGCCTTGACCTCGTCGATCGACTTCGCACCGAAGTTGCGGATGTCGAGCAGGTCGGCCTCGGAGCGCGCCAGGAGCTCGCCCACGGAGTGGACGCCCTCGCGCTTGAGGCAGTTGTAGGAGCGGACCGTGAGCTCCAGCTCCTCGATCGGCAGGGCCATGTCGGCGGCAAGGGCGGCGTCCGTGGGGGACGGGCCCATGTCGATGCCCTCGGCGTCGATGTTCAGCTCGCGGGCGAGACCGAACAGCTCGACCA